>NZ_JBFANF010000078.1:0-55022 GCF_040674675.1 Dactylosporangium sp. NPDC049742
CGCCCGGTCCCATTCCGAACCCGGAAGCTAAGCCCTCCAGCGCCGATGGTACTGCACCCGAGAGAGTGTGGGAGAGTAGGACGCCGCCGGACAAATTTTCGATTAAGGGCCGCCCTTTCCTGGGGCGGCCCTTAATTCGTTTACCGGGTCGAGCGCATGCGGTGCACCCCGGTCGGGAAGGATGAAGTCGTGACTGCAGGACCCCACGACCGCGACAACAGCGGGCAGGACCGGGGCGAGCGCCCCGCTTCCGGCGACCGCAAACCACGTTGGACCGGCGCTGACCGCGATCGCGGGTCGGCCTCGGGCTCCCGTACGCCCCGCGAGGGCGGACCCCGCGCAGGTCAGGACCGCTCCGGCGGGTTCCGCGACCGTGACGGCGGGCCGCGCGGCGGTGGCTTCCGCGACCGCGACGGTGGCTCCGGTGGCGGATACCGCTCCGGTGACCGTACCGGCGGATCCCGTGACGGCGGCTATCGTGCCGGCTCCGGCGGATCGGGTGGTTACCGCTCCGGCGACCGTCCGGCCGGCGGCGAGCGCTCGGGCGGCTACCGCTCAGGTGGCGAGGGCGGCTCCGGCGGCTTCCGGGGCGGCGACCGGCCCGCGCACCGCGACGGGGAACGCTCCGGCGGCTACCGGCCGCGCGAGGGTGGCGACCGGTCCGGCGGGTTCCGTGACCGTGACGGCGGGCCTCGTGGCGACCGTGGTGACCGGCCGGGCGGGTTCCGCTCGGGTGGTGCCGGCGGCTATCGCTCCGGTGGTGACCGGCCGGGATTCCGCGATGGTGAGCGTTCCGGTGGGTTCCGCGACCGCGACGGTGGACAGGGCGGCTTCCGCGACCGTGACGGTGGACCGCGCGGCGACCGCGCCGGCGGGTCCGGCGGGTTCCGTGACCGTGACGGCGGGCCTCGTGGCGACCGGCCGGGCGGGTTCCGGGACCGTGATGGCGGGCCGCGGGGCGACCGCGGTGACCGGCCCGGGTTCCGCGACGGTGCGTCGCGTGGGGACAGGCCCGGTGGGTTCCGGGACCGTGACGGCGGACCGCGGGGCGACCGCGGGGATCGGCCGGGCGGGTTCCGCGACCGGGACGGTGGGCCGCGCGGCGACCGCGCCGGTGGGTCTGGCGGGTTCCGTGACCGTGACGGTGGTCCTCGTGGCGACCGGCCGGGCGGGTTCCGTGACCGCGACGGTGGTCCTCGTGGCGACCGTGCCGGTGGCTTCCGCGACCGCGACGGCCAGTCCGGCGGGTTCCGTGACCGTGACGGCGGGCCGCGTGGCGACCGGCCGGGTGGGTTCCGTGACCGTGACGGCGGACCGCGCGGCGACCGCGCCGGTGGGTTCCGGGACCGTGACGGTGGTCCTCGTGGCGACCGGCCCGGGTTCCGTGACGGCGACCGGCAGGGTGGCTTCCGCGACCGGGACGGGTCGCGTGACGGTGGTCCTCGTGGCGGTGGGTTCCGTGACCGTGACGGTGGTCCTCGTGGCGACCGTGCCGGTGGGTTCCGTGACCGCGACGGTGGCCCCCGCGGCGACCGGCCGCCGTTCCGGGACAACGCCACGCGAGGGGACCGGCCGCCGTTCCGTGACGGTGGACCGCGTGACGGTGGACCGCGTGACGGTGGTCCTCGTGGCGGGTTCAGGGATCGTGACGGCGACCGGCCGGCGTACCGCGACCGCGGTGACCGCCCCGGTGGGTTCCGTGACCGGGACGACCGCGGCGATCGGCCCGGTGGGTTCCGGGACCGCGACGGTGCGCCCCGCGGTGACCGGCCGAGCGGGTTCCGTGACCGTGACGGCGCCCCCCGCGGCGACCGGCCGAGTGGGTTCCGCGACCGCGATGGTGGCCCCCGCGGCGACCGCGCCGGCGGGTTCCGTGATCGTGACGGTGGCCCGCGTGGCGACCGCGCCGGTGGGTTCCGTGACCGGGGTGACCGCCCGGCGGGTTCCGGTGGGTTCCGGGACCGTGACGGGCAGCGCTCCGGTGGCCACGGCGACCGGCCCGGGAACTTCCGGGACGACCGGGGCGGCCCGCGGCGCGACCGCGGCGACCGGCCCGGGCAGCGCGACGGCGGGCAGCGTGACAGTGGGCCGCGTGGCGGTGGGTTCCGTGACCGGGACTCCGGCGGGCGTGGTGCCGGCTTCCAGCGGCCCGAGGGGCTGCGGCGCGACGACGCCGGGGGCTACCGGCCGCGGCAGAGCGACCCGGGGTTCGTCGCCGAGGAGGTCGAGGGCGAGGAGACCGTCAGCCGCGTCGCGGATCCGGTGCTCGCCGACGACATCGACCCGGCGGAGCTGGACCGTGAGGTGCGCAGCGAGCTGAGCTCGCTGGCCCGGCCCGTCGCGGAGGAGGTGGCCCGCCGGCTCATCGCGACGGGGCAGCTGCTCGACGACGACCCGGAGCTGGCGCTCGCCCACGCGCTCGTCGCACGGCGGAAGGCGTCGCGTATCGCCGTGGTACGTGAGGCCGCCGGTCTCGCCGCGTACCACGCCGGGGAGTGGCAGACGGCGCTCGGTGAGCTGCGGACGTACCACCGGATGACCGGCCGGCAGACCCACATCGCGGTCATCGCCGACTGCGAGCGGGCGCTGGGGCGGCCGGAGAAGGCGATCGACCTGTTCCGGACCGCGGACCGGGAGAAGCTCACCGCCGAGGAGATCGTCGAGCTGCTGATCGTCGCCGCCGGTGCGCGCGGGGACATGGGGCAGCACGACGCCGCCGTGGCGATGCTGCAGGTGCGCGAGCTGACGTCGGCTCCCGAAGCGGTGTGGGCGGCCCGGCTGCGGTACGCGTACGCCGACGCCCTCCTGCGTGCCGGTCGCCGGGAAGAGGCCCGCGAGTGGTTCGCGCGCGCCGCCGACCTCGACGAGGACCTCGCCACCGACGCGGCCGAGCGGCTCCTGGAGCTCGACGGCATCGTCCTGGACGGCGACGATGACGACGACGAGGACCTCGCCGACGACCGCGCCCTCGCCGACGACAGCGACGAGGACGACGCGGACGAGGACGACGAGGACGACCGCGACGAGGACGACGACCGCGACGACGAAGACGACGTGGACGACTACGACGACGAAGACGACTACGACGACGATGACGACGAGGACGACGACGAAGACGCGGACGGCGAAGACGACCGCGACGACGAAGACGACTACGACGATGACGACGACGTAGACGACGAGGACGACGACGAGGACGACGACGGCGACTACGAGGACGAGGACGACGTAGACGGCGAGGACCAGGACCCGGACGACGTGGACGACGACGTCGACGGCGACGCGGACCGCGACGGGGAGCCGGACGACGAGGACGACCGCGACACCGACGGACCCACGGTCGACGACCGCGGGACCGTGACGGGCGCCGGCCGTACCGACGCCGACAACGACGACAGTGGGACGACTCGTGGCTGAGCAGGCGAGCGAAGACCTCGTCAGCCACTACGACCTGGTCATCTTCGACCTCGACGGGGTCCTGTACCTCGTCGACCAGGTCATCCCGGGCGCCGCTGAGGCGTGTGCGAGGCTGCGCGAGCGGGGGATTCCCAGCGCGTACGCCACGAACAACGCCTCGCGGCTGCCCGGCGACGTCGCGGCGTTGCTGACGCGCATCGGCATCCCCGCCGACGTGCGGGAGGTCGTCACGTCCGCGCACGCGACGGCGCTGCTGCTCGCCGAGCGGTTCGCGGCCGGGACACCGGTGTTGATCCTCGGGGCGCCGGCGCTGCAGGAGGAGGTCAGGGCCGTCGGGCTCCGGCCGGTCACCGACCCTTACGAGGCCGAGGTGGTCGTGCAGGGGTACGGGCCGGACGTCGCCATGCGGGACCTCGCCGACGCGTCGGTGGCCATCCGGGCCGGCGCGACGTGGATCGCGACGAACGCCGACAAGACGCTGCCGTCGCCGCGCGGGCCGCTGCCCGGGAACGGCTCGCTGGTCGTGGCGCTCGCCACGGCCCTCGGGCGGCAGCCGGACACGATCGTCGGCAAGCCCGACCCGACGCTGTTCCTGGAGGCGGCGCGGGAGCGGGCGGCGGCACACCCGATCGTCGTCGGCGACCGGCTCGACACCGACATCGAGGGCGCGTACCGGGCGGGCATGGACAGCCTGCTTGTCCTCACCGGGGTCAGCGACGCCGCGGAACTGCTCGCGGCACCGGTCGAGCGGCGGCCCACGTTCGTCGCGGAGGACCTGGCGGGGCTGTTCGAGACGCCGCCGGAGGCCGGGACGAACCAGTGGCGCGTCGACGACCTCGGCGACCGCTGGGTGCTGACCGGCGACGGGCGGCGGGTGGACGCGCTGATGGCGCTGTGCGCGGTCGCGTGGGCGGCGGGTGAGGTCCGGCCCGTCACGGGGAAGGGCGACGCCGCCGCGGCGGCACTGGAGTGGATGAGGCTCTGACCGCGAGCTAGAGCAGCTTCCGCAGCTTCAGCAGGTCGAACACGCCCGCGTCGATCTTGATGCGGCCGCTGGTCCAGGCCTGCATGACGTTGAGCTCACCGTTGACGAGGGCGACCAGGTCGTCGCTCGTCGCGGTGAGCTTGATCTTCGCGCGGGGGTCGTCGCCGTCGGTCAGGCCGGTGATCTGCCCGTCCTTCAGCTGCCCGTGGAACGCCACGTTCAGGTCCGTGACCCGGCAGGCGAGGGAGCGGTCGAAGTCCAGCTTCTCGCGGGCCTCGGCGGCGTTCGCGGCGAGCTTCGCCCCGAGCTTCTGCAACGCGGCGCGGCATTCCTCGACCGTGGCCATGTTTCCCCCCGTTTCCGTGCATCTAAATGTCCAATGCGGACACTTGGATTGTGACCGTACCGTACGGCGTCACGGACCGCCCGGTAGCGTGAACAGCGGTACACCACTTGGAGGAGAGGCGCAACCATGGCTCAGGAAGCCTGGCGGGCATATCTGGAACTGGCCTACGGCATGACCGAGGCGACGACCAAGAAGGCGACCAAGACGGTCCGCAGGCTGGTCGGCAGGAGCGGCGCGACCGCGGAGCAGCTGCAGGTGATGGCGGAGGACCTGCTGAAGGCCGGCACGGCCAACCGTGAGGCGATGACCAAGCTCGTCCGGTACGAGCTGGACCGCGCCCTGGGCGCCGTCGGCCTCGCCACGGCGGAGGAGGTCTCGGCGCTGACGAACCGCGTGCACGAGCTGGAGGCGAAGCTGAAGGCGGCCGCCGTGAAGCCGGCACCCGCGGCGCCTGCCGCGCCGGCCACCACGTCGCCGATCGAGCTGTCGCCGGTCGAGCCGGAGCCGGCGCTGCCGGTCGGCGCCGAGGCCGTCGAGACGGAGGCCGCCGCGCCGGCGGCGAAGAAGACGGTCGCGAAGCGGGTCGTCGCCAAGAAGACGGCCACCGCGCCGGCCAAGGCCGCCCCGGCGAAGACCGCCCCGGCCAAGACGGCCCCAGCGCGCAGGACGGCGGCCTCGAAGGCCGCTCCCACGCAGGCTGAGGCGCCGGCGGCGCCCGTCAAGAAGTCGGCCCCGGCGAAGAAGGCGGCGACGAAGGCCGCGGTCGAGAAGATCGCCGAAGCGTCGGATGTGGCGCCTGTGAAGAAGACCTCCCCGCGGAAGCGGGCGTCGTCCTCGTGAGCATCACTCCTGGTCCAGCCCCAGTTCCCGGCCCGGGCCCGATGCCGGGTCCGCCCGGTGCCGCGGCGCTCGGGCGGGTCGAGGCGGCGGTCGAGGCACTCAACGGGGTAGCGTCGCTGCCGTTGCAGCGTCAGGTCGCGGTGTACGCCGACGCCCATCGCACGCTGCAGGAGACGTTGGGCACGATCGAGGAACGGTGATGGCGCGGCGGACACGACTTGATGCCGAGCTGGTGCGCCGCGGCCTGGCCCGGTCGAGGGAGCAGGCGGCGGCGTTGATCGCCGAGGGGCGCGTCGAGGTGCGCGGCGTCGTGGCCGGCAAGGCGGCCGCCCAGGTCGACCCGGCCGACCCCGTCAACGTCCTCGCCTCGCCCGCCGGCGACGAGTACGTGTCGCGGGGCGGCCACAAGCTGGCCGGGGCGCTCGCGGCGTTCGAGGCACTCCCGGTACAAGGGCGGCGGTGCCTTGACGCCGGAGCGTCCACCGGCGGCTTCACCGACGTGCTGCTGCGCCGGGGCGCGGCCTCCGTCGCGGCCGTGGACGTCGGATACGGCCAGATCGCCTGGTCCCTGCGCACCGACGAGCGGGTGACGGTGATCGAACGCACGAACGTGCGCACCCTCACACCCGACGTCATCGGCGGGCCCGTCGACCTGACCGTGGCCGACCTGTCGTTCATCTCGCTGCGGCTCGTCCTCGCCGCCCTCGCCGCCTGCACGTCGGCCGACGGGGATCTGGTACCGATGGTGAAACCGCAGTTCGAGGTCGGCAAGGAACGGGTCGGGGAGGGCGGCGTCGTGCGGGATCCCGCGCTGCGCGCGGAGGCGGTGCTGGACGTGGCCGCCGCCGCCGCGGAGCTCGGCCTCGGCGTCGCGGGGGTGACGGTCAGCCCGCTGCCCGGCCCGTCCGGCAACGTCGAGTTCTTCCTCTGGCTGCGCCGCGACGCTCCCGCTGTGTCCCGTGCCGCGGTGTACGAGGCGGCCTCCGCCTCCCTGGAAGGATTGGTTCCGTGAGCGGTCCGGAGCGCAGGCACGGTGTCGGCCCAGGCCGGCGTCGCGGCGCCGCAGGGGTGGCGGCGTGACGCCACGGGAGGCGCTGCTCGTCACCCACACGGGGAAACGCAGCAACAACGAGCACGCCCGGACGGTGGCCGCGGACCTGCTCGACAACGGGTTCACGGTCCGCGTCCTCGCCGAGGAGGCCGGCGAGCTCGACATCCCGCGCGCCGTCCCGGTCAGCGGCGAGGCCGCCGCGCAGGGCGTGGAGATCGTGTTCGCGCTCGGCGGCGACGGCACCCTGCTCCGCGCCGCCGAGCTGGCCCGGCCGGCGAAGGCACCCCTGCTCGGGATCAACCTGGGCAAGGTCGGGTTCCTCGCCGAGGCCGAGATCGGCGACGTCGACAAGGCCGTCCGGGAGGTCGTCGAGCGGACGTACACCGTCGACGAACGCCTCACGATCGACGTCTTCGCCGAGCACGACGGGCGGCCGGTCGGCTCCTCGTGGGCGCTCAACGAGGTGACGGTCGAGAAGGGCGCCCGCGAGAAGATGCTGGAGCTGCTCGTCGAGGTCGACGGCAGGCCCCTGTCCCGCTACGGCTGCGACGGCGTCGTGTGCGCCACGCCGACGGGCTCGACGGCGTACGCGTTCTCCGCCGGCGGCCCGGTCGTGTGGCCGGAGCTGGAGGCGCTGCTGCTGGTGCCGATCAGCGCGCACGCCCTCTTCAGCCGGCCGCTCGTCATCGCGCCGACCTCGACGATCACCGTGAACGTCGAACCGTTCACCAGCTTCGCGCTGCTGTCCTGCGACGGCCGGCGGGTCATGGACCTCGCGCCGGGATCGACGGTCACCGTGCGGCGCGGCGCGCTCCCCGTCCGGGTGGTCCGGCTGCGTGAGCGACCGTTCACCGACCGCCTCGTGGCGAAGTTCGCCCTGCCGGTCGACGGTTGGAGACACAACAAACGGCACGGCTGAGTGGAGAAGTGTCGTACCCCGCGGCTAGTGTCTCTGCTTGTGCTGGAGGAACTCCGCATTACCGGACTCGGCGTTATCGAAGACGCCACACTGCCCCTTGGCCCGGGCCTGACCGTCATCACCGGCGAGACAGGCGCGGGAAAGACCATGGTCGTGACCAGTCTCGGCCTGCTGTTCGGCGGACGCGCCGACGCGGGCCGGGTCCGCGCCGACCCTGGCCGCGCCACCGTCGACGGCCGGCTCACGCTGCCCGCGCACCTGCGCGCGGCGGTCGAGAGCCGCATCGTCGACGCCGGCGCCGAGATCGACGACGACGGCACCCTGCTGATGAGCCGCACCCTGACGGCCGAGGGCCGCTCCCGTGCGCACGTCGGCGGGCGCACCGTGCCCGTCGCGGTCCTCGGCGAGGTCGGCGAGCGCGTGTTCGCCCTGCACGGCCAGTCCGACCAGCTGCGCCTGCTGCGACCGGCCGAGCAGCGCGCCGCCCTGGACCGCTACGCGGGGCCCGAGCACGAGAAGCTGCTGGGACGCTTCGCCGAGCTGTACACGCGCTGGCGCGCGGTCGAGGACGACCTCGCCGACCGCCGGGCCAATGCCAGGCAGCGCAGCCAGGAAGCCGACCTGCTCCGGCTCGGCCTCGACGAGATCAGCCGCGTCGACCCGCAGCCCGGCGAGGACGAGCTGCTGCGCGAGGAGGCCCAGCGGCTCGAGCACGTCGAGGGCCTGCGCAGCGCCGCCCAGCTCGCCCACGTCTCCCTGACCGGCACCGGCGACGGTGACGACGTCGTCGACGTGCTGAGCCTGCTGTCCACGGCCCGGCGCACCCTCGAGGCGCAGACCGGCGTCGACCGGGTCCTCGGCGAGCTCGCCGCCCGCCTCGACGAGGTCGCCACCCTCGCGGGTGACGTGACGACGGAGCTCGGCAGCTATCTCGCCTCCCTGGACGCCGACCCCGGCCGCCTCCAGGAGGTCTACGAGCGCCGCGCCGCGCTGCGCGCCCTCACCCGCAAGTACGCGGAGGACGTCGACGGCGTCGTCGCCTGGGCCGACCGCGCCCGCGCCAAGCTCGGCGAGCTCGACACGTCCGACGAGCTGCTCGAGGAGCTCGACCGGGAGCGCCGCCGCCTGCACGGCGAGGTCGCCGACCTCGCCGCGACCCTGTCCGCGGCCCGCCAGGAGGCGGCCGGCAGGTTCGCCGCCGACGTCACCGTCGAGCTGGCCGGCCTGGCCATGCCGCACGCCCGTATCCACGTCGTCGTCGCCCCCAAGCCCGCCGGCGGCGCGGCGACCGTCCCCACCGCCGACGGCACCGAGGCCGGCGTCGGCCCCGACGGCGCCGACGACATCGAGCTGCGCCTCCTGCCGCACCCCGGCGCCCCCGCCCAGCCGCTGCAGAAGGGCGCCTCCGGCGGCGAGCTCTCCCGCGTCATGCTGGCCATCGAGGTCGTCTTCGCCGGCGTCGGCGGCCCGCCCACCCTGGTCTTCGACGAGGTCGACGCGGGCGTCGGCGGCACCGCGGCGGTCGAGATCGGCAAGCGCCTCGCCCGCCTCGCCCGCGACCACCAGGTCCTCGTCGTGACCCACCTGCCGCAGGTGGCCGCGTTCGCCGACCGGCACCTCGTCGTCGCCAAGGACACCGGCGGCGCCGTCACCACCAGCGGCGTCCGCGTCGTCGAGCACACCGACCGGGCTCGGGAGCTCGCCCGCATGCTGGCCGGCCTGCCCGACTCCGACCTGGGCATCGCGCACGCTGAGGAGCTCCTGTCGGTCGCCGACCGCGAGAAGTCCAACCCCTGACCGCACCCCGACCCTGCCGCCACCGCCCGCAGGCCACCGCAGCCCGCGGGCGGTGACGCTGCCCCATCGCTTCGGCGGCCGGGGCCTGCTTCCGACCGGCGGCCCGGTCGCGTCTCTGCGTCCGGGCCGGTTCTCGTGATCCGGAAGAGTTGTGGTTGCTCTGGCGACATTTTCTCTTCCGGATCATGTGGTTGGTCTGGGTGCTGGCCGGTCTGGGGCGGCGGTCGTTGGGGTGTGCGTGCTGCGGCGTGTTGGCTCGCTGTCCGGCCGGTCGTGGCTCGGCGTTCGGGCCGGTTCTCGTGATCCGGAAGAGTTGTGGTTGCTCTGGCGACAACTTCTCTTCCGGATCATGTGTGGTTGGTGCTGGTGCCCGTTGGTCTGAGGGGCGCCCGGGGCGCCGCTGTCCCGCGGGTGGTGAGGCTGTCCCTGGTTGTGGTTCGGCGTTCGGGCCGGTTTCCGTGATCCGGAAGAGTTGTGGTTGCTCTGGCGACATTTTCTCTTCCGGATCATGTGGTTGGTCTGGGTGCTGGCCGGTCTGGGGCGGCGGTCGTTGGAGTGTGCGTGCTGCGGCGTGTTGGCTCGCTGTCCGGCCGGTCGTGGCTCGGCGTTCGGGCCGGTTCTCGTGATCCGGAAGGGTTGTGGTTGTTCTGGCGACATGTTCTCTTCCGGATCATGTGGTTGGTGCTGGTGTCCGCTGGTCTGAGGGGCGCCTTGGGCGCCGATGTCCCGCGGGTGGTGGTGCTGCCCGGCCGGTCGCGGTTCGGTGTTGGGGCTGGTTTTCGTGATCCGGAAGAGTTGTGGTTGCTCTGGCGACAAGTTCTCTTCCGGATCATGAGGGGTCGGCGGCGGGGGCGCGACTTGTGATCCTGTGTGGTTCGGTGGTTGGGGAGTCTGTTGTGAACTGGTGGCGGACGAGTGCGGGCGGATAGATGTTGCGCGATGTGCCTACCTCCTAGAGATCATTTTGGGGGTGGATTGCGCGGTGTCGATGGCGTGAAAGGGGCATAGTGGGGCATTGACCGATGTCTGTTGAGGGGCCGGCAAGGTGTTCGGATTGACGGGGGAGGGTGGGGCGGATGGGTGGGGTTCGGGTGGTGGAGGTTTGGCGGTACGCGATGAAGTCGGCGGGAGGGGAGCGGGTCGGGGCGGTTGAGGTAGGGGCTCACGGGGTGGTGGGGGATCGGCGGTGGGCTTGCGTTGACCGGGACGGGGTGGTGGTCAGTGCGAAGCAGCCCCGGCTCTGGGGGCGGCTGCTGCAGGTCCGGGCCGCGGGTGGCCGGGTGCATCTGCCCGGCGGGGAGTCGGCGGTGCTCGACGAGACGGCCGGTGAGCTGCTGTCGGGGTGGTTGGGGCGGGCGGTGACGGTGACCGATGTGGTGCCCGAGGGGGCGGTGCTTCGGCGGTACTGGCCGCAGGAGCGGGACATGATCCCGTCCTGGGCGGCGGCGGGTGGGAGCGTGGGCGGCACCGAGGTGCTCAGCGAGATCGGCAGCGGGAGGTTTCACGACTTCGGGGCGGTGCACGTCGTGACGACCGGGGCGCTGCGCCGGCTCGCGGAGGTGCACGGTTCGGTGGTGGACCATCGGCGGTTCCGGCCGAACCTGGTGCTGGACCTGCCGGAGGACCCCGCGCCTGGGGAAGCGGTGACGATCGGGGGCGTGCGGTTGCGGGCACAGCTGCCGACGCCGCGGTGCGTGGTGCCCGCGCTCGATCCGGAGGCGCCGGGGAGCCTGGACCGCGGGGTGTTGCGGACCCTGGCGGGGCATTACCGGACGGCGGTCGGGCAGCTCGGCACGGCGGCGTGTTTCGGCTGGTACGCGACGGTGGAGCAGACGGGACGTATCGAAACCGACGGGTGATGGTCGTCCGCACGACGGTCGATGTTCGGCGCGTCAGGGGACAGTCGGGCGATGCGGGACCTCGTTGAGTCGTTCGCGGCGACGCCGTGGGTGGTGCTGGTCGTGTTCGTGGTGGCCGCGCTGGACGCCGTGGTGCCGTTGTCGCCGAGCGAGTCGACGCTGATCGCGGTCTCGGTGCTGTCCGCGCAGACGGGGCGGCCGGCGATCTGGCAGGTCGTCGTCGCGGCGGCGGCCGGCGCGTTCGCGGGGGACGTGGTGTCGTTCCGGATCGGGGTCACGGCGGGGGCCGGGGTGCTGCGGCGGCTGCGGACGAAGCGTCGTGGGCTGCAGGTGTACGGGTGGGCGCACCGCACCCTGACCGAGCGGGGCGGCCAGGCGCTCGTGTTCGCCAGGTACCTGCCCGGTGGCCGGTCCGCCTCGGCCCTCGCCGCCGGGGTGGTCGGCTACCCGGCGGGGCGGTTCCAGGCGTGGACGGCCGTCGGGGTGAGCGTGTGGGCCGCGATGGCCGGCTCCATCGGGTACATGTGCGGGCGGTTCCTCGACGGGCGGCCCTGGCAGGCGCTGCTGCTCGCCTACGCCGGCGCGGCCGCGCTCCTGCTGGTCGCGGAGGCGCTGCGGCGGGCCACCCCACCGCCCGCGACCGGACGGGGTGCCGATGAGCGGGATGCCGGCGAACGGGACGCGGGCGGCGAGGGTCTACGGGAGGCCGACGAGCAGGTTGACCCGGGTGCCGCGCGGGGCGACGGTGAGCGGCAGGGTCGACTGCTCCAGGACGATCATGGTGCCGCTGGGGCCGACCTCACGGATCACACCCAGCTCGAGGCCGGCGGCCCGCAGCTCGGTGGCGGCGTCGGTGGGTGACTTCCCGGTGAGGTTGGGGACCAGGGTGAGGCTGATCGACGAGAGGTTCACTGCGGCTCCTTCCGAGGCTTCCAGGGACTAGAGGAGCCCGGAGGGGTCGTGAATACGCGGAAAATGTGTCGCCTGGCTGACAGTCGGGAAGAGTGATGGGCATCACCCCACGCGCGAAAGGCCCCCTTCCACCTGGTAGTGGACATGTCGCGCGCGGCTTTTGTCAGAGGTCCATGCCAGGATGGTTGAGATGCGACTTCCAACCTTGCGCCGCACCCGGCCCGCCGAGCCGGGTGTCATCGGTGGCGTCGTGCGGCTGGATCGGCGGACCAAACGCTTGGTGGGCCGGCTGCGCCCCGGTGAGATCGCGGTCATCGACCACGTCGACCTCGACCGTGTCGCCGCCGACTCGCTCGTCGCGGCAGGGGTCGCGGCGGTGCTCAACGCGAAGCCGTCGGTGTCGGGCCGCTATCCCAACCTGGGCCCCGAGGGGCTGATCAAGGCCGGGATCCCGCTCGTCGACGACCTCGGCGAGGAGCTGTTCGAGCGGCTGCGGGAGGGCGAGACCGTCCGCATCGACGGCGACACCGTGTATGTCGGTGAGGACGCGGTCGCGAAGGGGCGGCGGCAGGACGCGGAGACGGTCGCACTGTCGATGGCCGACGCCCGCGAGGGCCTTTCGGTGCAGCTGGAGGCGTTCGCCGCCAACACGATGGAGTATCTGAAGCAGGAGCGCGCGCTGCTGCTCGACGGCGTCGGTGTGCCCGAGATCCAGACGGAGATCGCCGGGCGGCACTGCCTGATCGTGGTCCGCGGCTATGACTACAAGGCCGACATCGACGTGCTGCGGCCGTACATCCGCGAATACAAGCCCGTGCTGATCGGGGTCGACGGCGGCGCCGACGCGCTCGTCGAGGCCGGCTACACGCCGGACATGATCATCGGGGACATGGACTCGGTCTCCGACGACGTGCTGCGCTGCGGTGCCGAGGTGGTCGTGCACGCCTACCCCGACGGGCGGGCGCCGGGGCTGGCGCGCGTGCAGCGGCTGGGTGTGGAGGCGATCACGTTCCCGGCGGCGGCGACGAGCGAGGACATCGCCATGCTGCTCGCCGACGAGAAGGGCGCCTCGCTGCTCGTGGCGGTCGGCACCCACAACACCCTGATCGAGTTCCTCGACAAGGGCCGCGGCGGCATGGCCTCCACCTTCCTCACCCGGCTGAAGCTCGGTGGCAAACTGGTCGACGCCAAGGGCGTCAGCAGGCTCTACCGGCAGAGCCTGTCGGGCTCGTCGCTGATCCTGCTGCTGGCCTCGGCGATCGCCGCGATGGCGGCGGCGCTCGCGGTCACCACGATCGGCCGGGCGTATCTGAGCGTCATCGCCGAGTGGTGGGACAACCTGATCTTCACGCTGTTCTCCTAGCGCCGCTCGACCGGGCGCTGCTCCTTTCTGGACGGGACCGTTTCCTGTGATCAACTTCCGGTACCACGTGGTGTCGCTGGCCGCCGTGTTCCTGGCGCTCGCCATCGGCCTCGTCGTCGGGACCGCGGCGGCGAACGGGCCGCTCGCCGACCAGCTCAACGACCAGGTGAACAAGATCACCGACGAGAAGCAGCAGCTCCGCGACGACCTGGACCAGTCCCGGGCGGAGCTGAAGAAGAACGCGGACTTCGCGAACGAGGTCGCCCCGATGCTGCTCAACGGCAAGCTCGCCGGGCGCAACGTGCTGCTGGTCAAGATCGAGGGCAGCGACAAGGACGTCGACACCGCCGCCGACGGGATCGGCGACATGCTGCAGACGGCCGGCGCCAAGGTCACCGGCACCGTCACGATCAAGGAGAAGTTCACCGCCGCGTCCAGCGACGACAACCTGCTCGACCTCGCCGAGTCCTCGGCGCCGCCGGCGATCAGCGGCGCGCTGCCCAACAACGGCAAGGGCCAGGAGACGTCGGCGGCGCTGCTCGCCGCGGTCCTCGTCGCAGACAAGCCCGGCACCCCGCAGATCGACGGCACCCGGAGGGTCCTGTCGGCGTACGAGGCGGGCGGCTGGATCAGTCTCGACGGCGACCTGAAGACCTCGGCGGACGCGGTCATCGTCATCTCCGGCGCGCCCGCCAGCGGCAAGGACGCCAAGGAGCGCAACGCGGTCGCGCTCACCGTCGTGAGCCGCTTCGCCCTCGCGCTGTCCAACGACCTGGTGGTCGCCGGCCTGTCCGCCAACGGCCTGGTGTCCGCGGTCCGCGACGACGCGTCGATCGCCAAGAGCGTGTCGACGGTCGACAACGCCGTCACCGCCTACGGTCAGGTCGCCGCGGTGCTCGCCCTCGTCGAGCGGATCGGCGGCAAGACCGGCCACTACGGCATCGGCAGCGGCGCCAACAGCCTGCTGCCCAAGACCGCGGGTGTGGTCAGTGGTTCGTAAGCTGCTCGCCGCCGCCGCGGGGGCGGCCGCCGCCAGGGCCGCGCTGCGTGAGCTGCGCGGCCTTCCGGCCCTCGACCGCACCAACTTCCGCGGCCGCACCGTCTCCCTCGCCGGTGGCCCGGCCCTCGCCCTCGGCGCCGCCGCGGGCGCGGTCCTCGGCGGCGCCGGCCGCAGCACGCCCAGAAGCGCCACCGGGCGCGGCGCCGGCGGAGGCACCACCGGGCGCGGCGCCACCGGGCACGCGACCGGCCGCGGCGCCGGAAGCGACACCAGACGCGCGACCGGCCGCGACACGGGTCGCGCGATCGGCCACGGGGCCGGAAGCGACACAGGACGCGCGACCGGAGGCGCTGCCGCACGCACCGCCCGCCACGGTGCCGGAGGCGGCGACGCCGGCCTCGGGACCGGAAGCGGCGCCGTGGAGCGCGGCCGGGAAGCCGATGGGCGGTCCTCCGAGCGCGACGGGACGCGGCGGCCCGGCAGGCGCGGCGCGACACCCCCTCGGCAGCGCCGGGGTGCCGGAGCGCCGCTGACCGGGCGCGGACCGGCCGTCATGGGGGCCGCAGCGGTCGCCGGGCTCGGCGCGGGCGCGGTCGGGCTCTACGACGACCTCGTCGGCGGGCGGCCCGAGCACTCGGCCAAGGGGTTCCGGGGCCACCTCGGGGCGCTGAAGGAAGGCCGGGTGACCAGCGGCCTCGTGAAGATCGCCGGGGTCGGCGCCGCGGGACTGGTGGCGGCGGCGCTGCTGCCCCGGCGGCGGGCCGTCGACGTGCTGCTCGGCGCGGGCGTCATCGCCGGCACGGCGAACCTGTTCAACCTGCTCGACCTGCGCCCCGGGCGGGCGATCAAGGCCGGCATGCTGGTCGGCGCGCCGCTCGCGGCAGGCAAGGGCGGCGGCGTCGCGGCCGGGGCGCTCGGGGCCGCCGGGGCGCTGATCGCCGACGACCTCGGCGAGGAGATCATGCTCGGCGACGCCGGGGCCAACGCGCTCGGCGCCGTGCTCGGCACCGCGTACGTGGCCCGCACCGGCACGTTCGGCCGGCTCGCCGCGCTCGCGGGGCTGGTAGCGCTGACGGCGGCGAGCGAGAAGGTCAGCTTCACGCAGGTCATCGAGAGGACCCCGGCGCTGCGCGCGCTCGACCACCTCGGCCGGCTGAAGCCCACCGTCCCGCCCGCCATGGCCGCCCCACCCGCCGCGCCCGACGTCGAAGAGCCCGACGTCGAAGAGCCCGAGGTGGGCGATGGGGCCGAGGAAGCGGCCCGGATGGCCGTACCGGAGAAGCAGCAACAGAAGCCGAAGCCTTCGCCGAGACCGCGTCGCGACGGGTGACGGGGAAGCGGCTGGTCGGAGCCGCGGCGTTGGTCGCGGGGCTCACCATGCTGAGCCGGATTGCCGGATTTGCGCGCATTCTGGTGTTCAACTGGTCCGTCGGGCCGACGTACCTCGGCAACGCGTACACCGCGGCGAACACCATCCCGAACATCATCTTCGAGCTCGTCGCCGGCGGTGCCCTCGCCAGTCTCGTGGTGCCGCTGCTCGCCGGGTCGGTGGCCCGCCAGGACCGGCAGGCCGTGGCCCGGACGGTGTCGGCGCTGCTCGGCTGGGTCCTGCTGCTGCTCGTGCCGATGTCGGTCCTCGTCGCGCTCCTCGCCCGGCCGCTCGTCGGGCTGCTGATGCCCGGGCAGCCGGCCGGGGCCGTCGACGCCGGGACGGACATGCTGCGGGTGTTCGCGCCGCAGCTGCCGCTGTACGGGATCGGCATCGTGCTGACGGGCACCCTGCAGACCTACCGGCGGTTCGCGTGGCCGGTCATCGCGCCGCTGCTGTCCAGCGTGACGGTGATGACGGTGTACGTGACGTTCGGGCGGCTCGCCGGGCGCGGCGCGGACCTCGGCCAGGTGGACACCGGCGACCTGTGGCTGCTGTCCGGCGGCACCACCCTCGCGGTCGCGGTCCTGACGCTCAGCCTGCTCATCCCGCTGCGCCGGCTCGACCTGAGGCTGCGCCCGACGCTGCGGTTCGACGTCGGCGAGGTGCGCACCCTGAAGCCGCTCGTCGTCGCCGGGATCGTCACCGTCGGCAGCCAGCAGCTGGTGCTCGGGCTCGCGATCGCGCTCAGCGGCTACGCCGGCAAGGGCGCCGTCGTCGTCTACAGCCTCGCCCAGACGATCTACCTGCTGCCGTGGGCGGTGCTCGCCGTGCCGGTGGCGACGACCGCGTACCCGGGGCTGGCGGAGGCCGGCGAGGCGAAGGACCGGCGCGGGTTCGCGGAGGCGCTCGCGCCGGCCCTGCGGACCGTGGTCGTCGTCACGTTCCTCGGCGCGGCCGCGCTGGTCGTGCTCGCCGAGCCGGTCGCGGTCGTGCTCGCCGAGCTGTCGTCGAGGCCGCCGGACATCGGCCAGCTCGCCGGCGGCATCACCTGGTTCGCCCCCGGGCTGGTCGGCTACGGGCTGTTCGCGCTGCTGTCGAGGGCCCTGTACGCGGGCGGCAACGCGTACCCCGCCGCCTGGGCGACCGGCGTCGGCTGGGCCGTCGTCGCCGCCACCGCCGTGCCGCTCGCGGTGGCGCTGCCGCTCGACCGGCGCGTCGCCGCGCTCGCGGCGGCCAACTCGATCGGCATGCTCGTGCTCGCGGCCGCGCTCTGGCTGGCCGTCCGCGCCCGGGCCGGCGCCGAAGCGGTCGCGGGCGCCGGCCGCACGACTGCCGCCGCCGCCACGTCGGCGGCCGCCGCCACGACCGTGGCATTGATGCTCAGAAATGCCGTATGGGGCAGCGACACCCCAGGTGTGCCCGCCGCCGTCGCACAGGGCATGCTGTGCGGAGTCGCGGTGGCGGTGGTGTTCCTCGCCGGGGTGGCGGTCATGGACCGGCGGACCCTGCAGCGACTCAGACACAGAAGGGGCTGAGGGTGGGAGCCGCCCGCATCGCGTTGGTCCTGGCGTCGAGCACCGGTGGCGTCGGGCGGCACGTCGGCATGCTCGTCGACGGGCTCGCCGGGCGCGGCGCCGACGTCAGCGTGCACGGCCCGGCCGCCACCGATGAGCAGTTCGGGTTCGCCCGGCGTGGCGCGCGGTTCGTGCCCGTCGAGATCCCCGCCAGCCCCCAGCCCGGTGACGTCCTCGCCGTCCGGGCGCTGCGCCGGTCGCTGCGGAACATCGACGTCGTCCACGCGCACGGGCTGCGCGCCGGGTTCGTCGCCGCGCTCGCCCGGCCGGCCGGCATCCCGCTCGTCGTCACCTGGCACAACCTCGTCCTCGCCAAAGGACTGCGGGCGAGGCTCTACGGCCCCCTCGAGCGGCGGGTCGCCCGCAGCGCCGACGTCGCCCTCGGCGTCTCCACCGACCTCGTCGAGCGGATCCGGGAGCTCGGCGGCCGCGACGTCCGGCTCGCGCTCGTGCCCGCGCCCGTCCTGCCGCCGCCCGCCCGCACCCGCGACGAGGTCCGCGAGGAGCTCGGCGTCGAGGAGGGCCGGCCGCTCGTCCTCGCCGTCGGCCGCCTGCACCCGCAGAAGGGCTTCGAGAACCTGGTCGCCGCGCGGTGGTCGGAGCCGCAGCCGTACGTGGCGATCGCCGGCAGCGGCCCGTCCTACATGACGCTCGCGCAGCGGATCTCCGCCGAGCACGCGCCCGTCCACCTGCTCGGCTACCGCGAGGACGTCCCGGACCTGCTCGCCGCCGCCGACCTGGTCGTGGTCACCAGCGTGTGGGAGGGGCAGCCGCTGTTCGTCCAGGAGGCGCTCGCCGCCGGTGTACCGCTGCTCGCGACCTCCGTCGGCGGCATCCCGGAGGTCGTCGGCGACGGCGCCCGGCTGGTCGAGCCGCATGACGTCGAAGGCTTCACCGCCGCCGCCGAGGCGCTGCTCGCCGACCCGCAGGAGCTGGCGGCGCTCGGCAAGCGGGGCCAGGCCCGCGCCGCCACCTGGCCGACCGAGCGCGACACCCTGGACCAGGTCGAGGCGGTGTACGCACAGGTACGCGCCAGCGGGGACCGTTGATGCGGCACCGGCTGCACCGTTTCACCCCGGCGCTGCTGTCCCTGCTCGTCGGGTTCGTCGCGCTGCTCGCCCTCATCCCGCGGCCCGCCGCCGAGGCCGTCCCGCCGTCCGCCGACTACGTGATCATCGTCGGGGTCGCCGGGCTGCGCTGGGACGACGTCAACCCGACCGACACCCCCACCATGTGGCAGCTGGCGGAGAACGGCGCCATCGGCGCGCTGTCCGTGCGCTCCGCGCGGCGGGTCACCTGCGCTGGCGACGGCTGGCTCACCCTCGGCGCCGGCAACTACGCCACGTTCACCACCGGCCCCATCACGTCCACGTGCCCGCCGCTGCAGGTGTCGATCTCCGCCGACCAGACCAGGACCGGCGCGTCGCTGCCCGACCTCGGCGGGGTCGTCGCCAAGAACCGCGCCCTGCACTGGGGCGCCCAGCCGGGCGCGCTCGCCGAAGGTGTCCGCTGCACCACCGCCGTCGGCCCGGGCGCCGCCGTCGCCGCCGCCAGGCCGTACGGGCGGGTCGACCGCTACGCCGACGCCGTCGACGAGAACCTCCTGTCCGCGTGCGCGCTGTCCATCGTCGACCTCGGCCAGATCGCCGGCAGCGACGCAGCTTCCCGCGCCTCCGACGCCCGCCGCGCCGACGCCGGGCTCGCCGCCGTCATCGCCAACCGCCCCGACCGCGCCGTCGTCGTGCTCGCCGGCCTCTCCGACCTCGACGCCAGCAGCCGCCTGCACGTCGCGATCGCGCAGGGCCCCGGCTACACCGGCGGCTGGCTCACCTCGACGTCCACGTCCCGGCCCGGGTACGTGCAGGTCGTCGACCTCGCCCCGACCGCCCTCTCGGCGCTGGACCGGCCGATTCCCGGCAAGCTCTTCGCCGGCGGCGCCGCCACCATGAGCGACGGCCGGCCCGCGTCCGTCGACCAGGCCGTCGAACGCCTCGCCGACGCCGACCGCGAAGCCAGCGTGCAGCAGCGGGTCGGCTCCAACTTCTTCCTGCTCCTCGTCGTCGCCGAGCTGGCCCTGTTCCTGCTCGTCGTGCCGCTGCTGCGGTGGGCCCGCCGGCCGGCCGGGCCGATCGCCCACCCGCCCGCCCCGCGGGTCGTCGTGCGCGCCGCCGAGGTGCTGCTCATCGCCGCGTCGCTCGCCGTGCCCGCCGCGCTTGTCGCCGACCTGCTGCCCTGGTGGCGGTGGTCGTCGCCCGGCCTCGGGTTCGGCGGCGTCACCCTCGCCGCGCTCGCCGTCGCCACCGCCGTCATCGCGCTGACCTCCTCGCGCAGCCGCGCCAACGCCCCGCTCGGCGGGGTCGCCGCCGTCGGCGCGCTCGCCGTCGCCCTCGACGTGCTCACCGGGGCGCGGCTGCAGCTCAACGGGGTCGCCGGCTACTCCGCCGCGGCCGGCGGGCGCTACGCGGGCGTCGGCGTCATCGGCCTCGGGCTGCTCGTCACCGGCGTCCTGCTCGGTGGCGCCAGCCTCGCGCAGCGCTTCGAGCGGCGATGGCGGCCGTTCGTCATGGCCGTCGTCGGCGGGGCCGGGCTGGTCGTCATCGGCAGCCCGTACCTCGGCGCCGACGCCTCGGGAGCGGTCGCGCTGACCGCCGGGGTGTGCGCGGCCGCCGCCCTCGCCGTCGGCGGCTGGCTCACGATGACCCGCCTGGTCTGGGCGGCCGTCGCCGCGCTCACCGTCACCGCCGGCATCGGCGTCCTCGACCTCTTCCGCCCCGAGGCGCAGCGCAGCAGCGTCGGGCGGCTCCTCGTGCGCACCCAGGACGGCACCGTCGGTTACATCGCCCGGCGCATCGGCGAGGCCAACGTGGTGACAACCGTCACCAGCCCGCTCACCATCCTCGTCATCGGCACCGTTCTCTACGTGACGTTCGTGCTGCTGCGCGACTGGGGCGGGTTCCGCCGGCTGCTCGGCGTGTTCCCGCCGGTCCGGGGCGCCCTGGCCGGGTTGGTGCTGGCCAGCCTGCTCGCCGGGGTCATCGAGGGGGTGTCGCTCAACGTCCTCGGGGCCGCCCTCGCCACCGCCGCGCCATTGACCGTCCTCGCGTGCCTGCGCGTCCTCGACCACGCCGACGACCGCACCCGGTGATTTTCCCGCAGGCTGGGCGGCCCGGAGTGTCCGAAGCGGCCCCGTTCACCTGCTGTTAGGCTGAACTCCCGTGGATCGCTCTTCGACACGGACCGGTGCGAGCCGGCAGGCTAAGCACATCTTCGTCACCGGGGGCGTCGCCTCCTCACTCGGCAAGGGTCTGACCGGCTCCAGCCTCGGCAGTCTCCTCAGCGCCCGCGGTCTGCGGGTCGTCATGCAGAAGCTGGACCCCTACCTCAACGTCGACCCCGGCACCATGAACCCGTTCCAGCACGGTGAGGTGTTCGTCACCGAGGACGGCGCCGAGACCGACCTCGACATCGGTCACTACGAGCGGTTCCTGGACCAGGACCTGTCCCGCAACGCCAACGTCACGACCGGCCAGATCTACTCGGCGGTCATCGCCAAGGAGCGGCGCGGCGAGTACCTCGGCGACACCGTCCAGGTCATCCCGCACGTCACCAACGAGATCAAGGCCCGCATCCGGGCGATGTCCGCGCCCGACGCGGACGGCGTCGCCCCCGACGTGATCATCACCGAGGTCGGCGGCACCGTCGGCGACATCGAGTCGCTGCCGTTCCTCGAGGCGATCCGCCAGGTCCGCCACGACATCGGCCGGGACAACTGCTTCTTCCTGCACGTGTCGCTGGTGCCGTACCTGGCGCCGAGCGGCGAGCTGAAGACCAAGCCGACCCAGCACTCCGTCGCCGCGCTGCGCAGCATCGGCATCCAGCCCGACGCGCTCGTCTGCCGCTCCGACCGGCAGATCCCGGAGAAGACGAAGAACAAGCTCGCCCTGTACTGCGACGTCGACGCCGAGGCGGTCGTGTCCGCGCCGGACGCGCCGAGCATCTACGACATCCCCCGCGTGCTGCACGAGGAGGGCCTCGACGCGTACGTCGTGCGCCGCCTCGGCCTGTCCTTCCGCGACGTGGCGTGGAAGAAGTGGGACGACCTCCTCGAGCGGGTCCACCACCCGCGGCAGACCGTCACCGTCGCGATCGTCGGCAAGTACGTCGACCTGCCCGACGCGTACCTGTCGGTCACCGAGGCCGTCCGCGCCGCCGGCTTCGCGCACCGCGCCCGGGTCGAGATCCGCTGGGTGCCCAGCGACACCTGCACCACCCCGGCCGGCGCCGCCCAGGCCCTCGCCGGCGTCGACGGCGTCGTCATCCCCGGCGGCTTCGGCGTCCGCGGCATCGAAGGCAAGATCGGCGCCTCGCAGTACACCCGCGAGCACGGCATCCCGACCCTCGGCCTGTGCCTCGGCCTGCAGTGCATGACGATCGAGGTCCTGCGCAACGTCGGCGGCGTCGCCGGCGCCAACTCCGTCGAGTTCGACGGCGACGCCACCGACCCGGTCATCTCCACCATGGCGGACCAGGAGGACATCGTCGCCGGCAAGGGTGACCTGGGCGGCACGATGCGCCTCGGCGCCTACCCGGCGGTCCTCGCCCCCGGCACGCTCACCGCCGACGCGTACGGCGCGTCCGAGGTGTCGGAGCGGCACCGCCACCGGTACGAGGTGAACAACGCCTACCGCGACGCCATGACCTCCGCCGGGCTGCGCATCTCCGGCACGTCGCCGGACGGCCGGCTGGTCGAGTTCGTCGAGCTGGACCGGGAGCGGCACCCGTTCTTCGTCGCCACCCAGGCCCACCCGGAGCTCAAGAGCCGCCCGACCCGCGCGCACCCGCTGTTCGCCGCGTTCGTCGGCGCGGCCGTCACCTACAACGCCGCCGACCGCCTTCCCGTCGAGCTGGAAACGGTCGACGCATGACCTATGAGGTGCTGTCGCACACGGAGCGGCTGCGCAACAAGGTCTTCGCGATCTTCACCGACGACGTCGCCATGCCCGGCGGCGGGTCCGCCCTGCGCGACTACATGGTGCACGTCGGCGCCGTCGGGGTCGTCGCCGTGGACACCGCCGGGCGGGTGGCGCTGGTCCGCCAGTACCGGCCGGCGGTCCGGCAGGTGCTGTGGGAGCTGCCCGCGGGCCTCGTCGACGTGGAGGGCGAGCCCCTCGTCGACGCGGCCGCCCGGGAGCTCGCCGAGGAGGTCGACCTCGCCGCCGCGACGTGGGACCTCCTCGCCGAGGTGCACCCGTCACCCGGCTGCTCCAACGAGAAGATCCGGCTGTTCCTGGCCCGGGACATCTCGCCGGTGCCGGAGACCTCCCGCCACACCCGTACCCACGAGGAGGCGGAGCTGGAGCTGCACTGGGTCGACCTCGACACGGCGGTGGGGATGGCGCTGAGCGGCGAGGTCACCAACGCCGCCTGCATGGTGGGCATCCTCGGCGCCGCCCACGCCCGCGACCGCGACTGGAAGCCGCTGCGCCCGGCCGCGACCGCCACCTGACCCGGTTCCTCATGATCCGGAAGAGTTTTCGTCGCCCTGGCGACCAGAACTCTTCCGGATCATGGGAACGGGCGGTCAGTGCTTCAGGAGGGCGATCGCCAGGGTCAGCAGGGCGCCGGCGGAGGAGACCGTGCGGACCGTGTTCCAGCGGTTCCACGAGGCCTCGAAGGCGGCCCGGGCCGAGGTGGGGTCGGTCAGGCCCGCCGCGTCCAGCTGGTCGTTGAGCGGTACGTTGACCGCCGCCGTGACGATGAAGACCACGGCGTACAGCAGCGTGGCCGCGATCAGCCAGGGCAGCATCGCGCGGTGCGGGCCGCCGAGGTGGAGCAGCACGGCGGCGATCGCGGCGAGCAGGGCGCCGACGTAGGCGGTCAGGAACCAGCCGTTGAGGATCGCGGTGTTGATCTTCTGCATGACCTCGACGAACGTGCGGTCCTCGACGCGGCCCAGGGCGAGCATGACCGACGTGGAGTAGGCGAAGAAGACGCCCGCGGACAGGCCGACGAGCAGGGTGGCGGTGGCGAGGACGACGCTGCGCAACTGTTCCATGCGGATCAGTCAATCCGGTGTACCCGCAGACGCGCCATGGCCGAGCATCGCCGATGCATGTGTCATCGTCTACGGTGTGGACGCGTTGACGGCACTGCTCGACGGGCCGAGGGCCCGCGGGGCGTTTCTGCTGCGGTCGGTGCTGACGCCGCCGTGGTCGCTGCGGGTCCGTGACGAGGCGCCCCTCGCGCTGGTCGCGATGGTGCGCGGCGAGGCCACGTACATCCCCGACGACGGAGCGGCGCGGACGATCGGGCCGGGGGACGTGATGGTCATCCGCGGGCCGGGGCACTACACCGTCGCCGACCCGCCCGGCACCGACCCGCAGATCGTCATACACCCGGGGCAGCGGTGCACCACCCCCGACGGCCGGGACCTCGCCGACGTCATGCACCTGGGGGTGCGCACCTGGGGTACCGACGCCGACGGCCCGACGCTCGTCATCACCGGCGCCTACGAGCTGGCCGGCGAGGTCGGCCGGCGGCTGCTGGGCGCTCTGCCGGACGCCATCGTGGTGCGCGAGGACGGGCCGCTCGTCGAGCTGCTGGCGCAGGAGATCGCCAAGGACCGGGCCGGGCAGGAGGCGGTCCTGGACCGGCTGCTGGACCTGATGCTCATCTCGGCGCTGCGCGGCTGGCTGGACCGGGCCGGGGAGGGCGCGCCGGGGTGGTACCGGGCGCAGGCCGACCCGGTCGTCGGGCCGGCTCTCGCGCTGTTGCACCACAACCCGGCGCACCCGTGGACCGTCGCGGTCCTCGCGGAGAAGGTGGGCGTGTCGCGGGCGCTGCTCGCGCGGCGGTTCACGGAGGTCGTGGGGGAGCCGCCGATGGCGTACCTGACCGGGTGGCGCCTGGCGCTCGCCGCCGACCTGCTGCTGGAGCCCGGCGCGACCCTCGGCGCCGTGGCGAGGAGGGTGGGCTACGGGGGTGCTTTCGCGTTGAGCGCCGCGTTCAAGCGTGTCCGCGGCGTGAGCCCGCAGCAGCATCGTGGACAATCTTGACATGTCACTCTGTCCGTGTGGGCTCGGCGAGCCTTACGACGACTGCTGCGGCCGCTTCCACCGGGGCACCGATGCGCCGCCGAGCGCCGAGCTGCTCATGCGCGCCCGGTACAGCGCGTACGTCGTCGGCGACCGCGACTTCCTGCTGCGCACCTGGCACGAGAAGACCCGGCCGCGGCTGCTGACGGTCGAGGACGGGCAGCACTGGAAGGGCCTGTACATCCTGAACCGCACCGGCGGCGGGCTCTTCGACACCGAGGGCACGGTCGAGTTCAAGGCGCGGTACGAGGCCGACGGCAAGCCCGGAGTGATGCACGACACCAGTCGGTTCGTGAAGACCGCCGACGGGACGTGGCTCTACGTCGACGAGGTCTGACCCTCAGGTCCGGCGCCCGCCGACGAGGTCTGACGCTCAGGTCCGGCGGGCCCGCCACTCGCGGTCGAGCATGGCGTAGACGTACTGGTCGCCGAACTCGCCCTTGAACAGCTCGTCCTCGACGAAGTGTGCCTCGCGGCGCATCCCGAGCCGCGAGAGCAGCTGCCACGACGGCACGTTGCGGGTGTCGCACTTGCCGCAGATGCGGTGCAGGCCGAGCCCCTCGAAGCCGAGCCGCAGCATCGCCTCGGACGCCTCACGGGCATAGCCGCGGCCCTGGAAGTCGGGGTGCAGCACGAAGCCGAGCTCGCCCTGGCGGCTCAGCGCGCTCTCCCACTTGAGCACCACCTGGCCGATCACGCGCCCGTCGAGGTCCATCGCGAGGACCAGCCACTGGCCCTCCTCGGTGAGCGCGTCCTGGGCCATCCGGTTCTTCAGCGAGGCCCGGGTCATCTCCTCGTCGTGGACGTCCCAGTACAGGTACCGCACGACGTCCGGGTCGCCGGTGAGGGCGTGCAGGTCGGCGAAGTCACGCTCGGCGAACGGGCGCAGCGTCAGCCGCTCGGTCAGGATGGGGTAGGAGGGGCGGAGCACGATCAGGATGCTAACCCGCCAGGGCGCTGCGAAGCGTGACAATTGTTCCCGCCGGCGTCGACAGGACCGTGACCTCGTCGACGAGATGCCTGGCCAGCCACAGGCCGCGGCCGCTGATCGCGTTGCTCGGCGGGAGCGTCTGACCGTCCAGCCGCTCCGCGGGGATGCCGGAGCCCTTGTCGGTGACCTCGCACAGCAGGATGCCGTTGAGCGTCCACAGCCGCACCGCGCCGCGGCCGCCGGCGTGGCGCACGGCATTGGTGACGATCTCGTTGACGGCCAGGACGAAGTCCTCCAGGCGCTGCCCGAGCAGGCCGACGGCGGCGGCCGACCGGCTCACGGCGTGCCGCACCGGGGTGATCTGTTCAGCGTCGAACTCCTCGACCAGCAGCGCCGTCTCGACGGCATCAGCCACAGTGTCACCTTTCCGCTGCGTCCCCGCTGCGAGCCGAGAGTACCCCGAGCCGATCCTAAACAACCGTCGAAGTCACCCTGGAGTGCAAGATGCACTCCGAAACCCGCATCCTTGACAGCGTGGACGACGACTTGCGGGTCACCGACGACATTGCACTGCCGCGCGCCGAGCTGGCGTGGCGGTTCAGCCGCTCCGGCGGGCCCGGCGGGCAGTCGGTGAACACCACCGACTCCCGGGTCGAGCTCAGGTTCGACCTGGCGGGCACCCAGGCGCTGCCCGAGCCGCTGAAGGAGCGCGCCCTGCTGCGGCTCGCCGGCCGGCTCGTCGACGGGGTGCTGTCGATCGTCGCCTCGGAGCACCGCTCGCAGCTGCAGAACCGGCGCGCGGCCGAGGAGCGCCTGGTGGCGGTGATCGCGCAGGCCATCGCGCCGCCGCCCCGGCCGCGTAAACGGACAAAGCCCTCGAAGGGCGCGATCGAGCGGCGGCTGACCGACAAGCGCTTCACCTCGCTGCGGAAACAGGAGCGGCGCCGCCCTCAGGATTAGAAGATCAGGATGTGGTCCGGGTAAACGCGCTGTTGCTGTGTGTGCTGGCGCTGGCGGCGTGCTCGTCCGGCGACACCCCGGTGGCATCCGTCTCCGAGACGCCCGGACACCCGCCGCAGACCGGCGCGATACCCGGCATCTCCGACATGTCGGGTATGCCGACTCTTGCGTCTGGTGCGAGCCCGGTGACCTCGGCGGGCTGGGAGGTCACCGTGTACTACACGGCCGTCGCGGCCCTGCACGGCGGCGCGTCGCAGCGGGTCACCGGCTGCCCCACGATCGACTGCCGGAAGGGGCACGACCAGCGGGACCTGGGCACGTTCCCGGCGTCGTTCGTGAAGGCCGTCAAGGACGAGGGGACCGGCCGCACCGCCGACGGGCGGTACCTCAACTGGTCCTACGACACCGGGTACTGGATGGACACCGCCCCGCGGGACACCGCCGGCCGTCCGCTCGTCCCGTGGGTGTCGGCGGCCGCCGACGGTGACGTGCTGCGTGCCGGCGCCCGCTTCAGCGTGCTGCGCTGCGGCACCGCCGAGGTCACCGCCGACGTGTGCGCGAAGCTCAAGGCGCCGACGTGGACGATCGTCGACGAGTTCACGCCCGGCCTGGGCGGCTCGAAGCACGTCGACGTCTACATCGGCGAGGAGACCGGCCCGGACTTCACCGACTCCGACCTGTACACCACGCTGAAGGGCGCCACACTGTCGGTCCTGCGGGCATGAGGGGGATGATGTCGGCATGAAGGTCATCGTCTTCGGCGCGACCGGCATGGTCGGCAAGGGCGTGCTCCGCGAGTGCCTCCTCGCCGACGACGTCACCGAGGTCCTGGTCGTCGGCCGCACCCTGACCGGCCAGCGCCACCCGAAGCTGCGGGAGACGCTGCACACCGACTTCACCGACTTCACCGGCGTCCCCCTCGCCGGCTACGACGCCTGCTTCTTCTGCCTCGGCGTCTCCTCCGTCGGCATGTCCGAGGAGGTGTACCGGCGGATCACCGTCGACTACACGCTCGCCGCCGCCAGGGCGGTGTCACCGGGCTCCACGTTCGTCTACGTGTCCGGCGCCGGCACCGGCGGCGACCGCCGCGCGAAGTGGGCGCAGGTGAAGGGCACCGCCGAGCAGGCGCTGCTCGCCATGGACCTGCGGGCCTACATGTTCCGGCCCGGGTTCATCCGGCCGATGCACGGCGCGGTGTCCAAGGTCCGCCTGTTCCGCGTGATCTACACGGTCCTGACCCCGCTGAGCGCGGCCCTGGTCCGCTTCGCCCCGGGCATCGCCACCAGCACCCAGCAGATCGGCCGGGCGATGCTGCACGTCGCCCGGTCCGGCGCGCCCAAGCAGATCCTGGAGTCCCGCGACATCGCGGCGCTGTAGCGGCGTCAGGTCGGCAGCTGCCAGCGCTGGTTGGGGGAGTTGTCGCAGTCCCACTGGCGGACGGCGGCGCCCGGGGCGGGGCTGCCGGAGTCGACGCCGATGCAGCGGCCGCTGTTGAGGCTGACGAACCGGAAGCCGTCGCCGTCGCGCTGCAGGCGCCACTGCTGGTTGGGGCCGCCGTGGCAGTCCCACTGCAGGATCTGCGCGCCGTTGTCCTTGGAGCCGCCGTTGACGTCGAGGCAGCGGTTGTCCTTCGTGTTGACGAACGCGAACACGTCCCGCGTGCCGGCGACCGACTGCGGCATCCAGACCTGCGTCGGGTTGTTGTCGCAGGGCATCTGGGTGGCGACGCCGCCGTTGCCCTCCTGGGCCTGCATGCACAGGCTGGAGTGCGACGCGCGCAGCAGGGTCGGCTTCGCCGGGATCAGCGCCTGCGGCGGGGTCGGCGACGGGGCGGCGCTCGACGGCGGCGGGGGAGCCGCGGACGTCGGTGCGGCCTGCGACGGAGCCTGCTCGGCGGGCGCGCCCGAGGCCCGCTCGGCGGCGCTCGGCCCGCCGCCGCCACCACCGCCGCCCTGGAACGCGAGGACCAGCCCGACGATGACGGCCACGACCAGGAAGCCGAACGCGCCGAAGAGCAACGGGTCCGGCTTGACGCGCGGCGGCCCGCCAGAGCCACTGCGGCCCTCAGGGCCACCGGGCGCCGCGGGCGAGGTCGGGCGGGGCCCGCCGTAGACGGTCATGGCCGCACAGCATAGATCAGCCTCCTGGGTGCGTTTCGGCGGCGGCAGTACCGGAGAAGGCGACAATGTGTCAATCCGTTCGCGGAGGAGTTCACACTGTGCTGCCTTCGCGGACGGTCAGCGCGCCATAGACTGCCGCTGGTACACGCAGCGTCACCGTCGTCGCTGGTGGAGAGGGGTCACGAGACGTGAAGGTCGCAGTCCCACGCGAGGTCAAGAACCACGAGTACCGGGTGGCGATCACCCCGGCAGGAGTCCACGAGCTCGCCGCGAACGGGCACGAGGTCTTCATCGAGGCCGGTGCCGGCGACGGCTCCTCGATCACCGACCAGGAGTTCCGCGAGGCCGGCGCGCAGATCCTGCCGACCGCGGACGACACCTGGGCCGCCGGCGACCTCGTCCTGAAGGTCAAGGAGCCGATCGCCGAGGAGTACCACCGCATGCGCGAGGGGCAGGTCCTCTTCACCTACCTGCACCTGGCCGCCTCCAAGGCGTGCACCGACGCGCTGGTCGACCGCAAGGTCACCGGCATCGCGTACGAGACCGTCGAGCTCACCGACCGTTCGCTGCCGCTGCTCGCCCCCATGTCGGAGGTCGCCGGGCGGCTGGCGCCGCAGGTCGGGGCGTACCACCTGATGCGCGCCGGCGGCGGGCGCGGCGTCCTGCTCGGCGGGGTGTCCGGCGTGTACGCGGCGAAGGTCGTCGTCATCGGCGCGGGCGTCTCCGGCCTCAACGCGGCCGCGATCGCGCTCGGCATGCAGGCCGAGGTCCTGCTGCTGGACAAGAACATCTCCCGCCTGCGCGGCGCCGACGCGATCTACCAGGGGCACCTGCAGACCGTCGCGTCCAACAGCTACGAGATCGAGCGGGCCGTCCTCGACGCGGACCTCGTCATCGGCGCGGTCCTCGTGCCGGGCGCGAAGGCCCCGAAGCTCATCACCAACGACCTCGTGAAGCGGATGAAGCCCGGCAGCGTCCTCGTCGACATCTCGATCGACCAGGGTGGCTGCTTCGAGGACTCCCGCCCGACCACGCACGCCGAGCCGACGTACCGGGTCCACGACTCGATCTTCTACTGCGTCGCGAACATGCCGGGCGCGGTGCCGCACACCAGCACGTACGCGCTGACGAACGTGACCCTGCCGTACGCGCTGGAGCTGGCGAACCGGGGCTGGCGGGACGCGCTGCGCCGCGACCCGGCCCTGGCGCTCGGGCTGAACACGCACGACGGCCACGTGACCTACGGACCGGTCGCCGACGCGCACGGGATGGACCACCTCGCGCTGGCGGAAGTGCTGGCCTAGACGGTGACGCTCGAGCCGGCGGACGCCGCCGCGACCCGTTCTCCGGTCGCGGCGGCCGCCGGCGTGCCCGCGTTCACCGACGCGTCCGCTGCTCCCGTCGGTGGGCTCGCGTCCACCGACGCGTCGGCTGCTCCCGTCGGCGGGCCCGCGCCCGCTGACGCGTCCGTGCTGCGCAAGGCCGTCGACGTGTACCTGGACCACCTCACGGTCGAGCGGGCGCTCGCGGAGAACACCCTGGCGTCGTACCGGCGCGACCTCGACCGGTACGTGGACTGGCTCGCCGCGTGCGGGATCGGCGACCTCGCCGACGTCGGGGCGCGGGACATCGCCGGGCACGTCGCGGCGCTGCGGACCGGCGACCTCCAGGACGGCGGCGAGCACCCGCCGCTGTCGGCGTCGTCGGCGGCGCGGGCCGCGAGCGCGGTGCGGGGGCTGCACCGGTTCCTGCTGCTGGAGGGGCTCGCACCGACCGACCCGTCGCGGGACGTGAAGCCGCCGTCGCTGCCGAAGCGGCTGCCGAAGGCCCTGGACGTCGACCAGGTGTCGCGGCTGCTCGCCACCGCCGCCGACGCCGGGCCGCTCGGACTGCGCGACCAGGCGCTGCTGGAGTTCCTGTACGGCACCGGCGCCCGCATCTCCGAGGCCGTCGGCATCGCCGTCGACGACCTCGACCTGACCGGCAAGCACGGCCTCGTGACGCTGCGCGGCAAGGGCGGCAAGACCCGGCTCGTGCCGATGGGCAGCTACGCGCGGACCGCCATGGACGTGTACCTGGTCCGCGCCCGCCCGTCGCTCGTCGCCAACGGCACCGGCACCGGCACGCCCAACGTCTTCCTCAACGCCCGCGGCGGCGCCCTGTCGCGGCAGAGCGCGTGGACGATCCTGCGCAAGGCCGCCGTCCGGGCCGGGCTGCCGGTCGACGGGCCGCACGGGGTGTCGCCGCACACGCTGCGCCACTCGTTCGCCACGCACCTGCTCGACGGCGGCGCCGACATCCGCGTGGTGCAGGAGCTGCTCGGGCACGCCTCGGTGACCACGACGCAGGTGTACACGCTGGTCACCGTCGACAAGCTCCGCGAGGTCTACGCGACCGCCCACCCCCGGGCGCGCTGAACCAGCAGCCGCGGGACGCTCCTGCGGAACGTCCTCACCGGCACGGTGCCCGCGAACACCCCGAGGAACTGCTCCGTGCTCGCCTCCCGCCGCGCGATGGCCTTGAGCAGCACCGCGTTGAGACCCTTCGCGGGCCGGAGCGCGGCCAGCCCCGTGGTCAGGCCGAAGATCGGCAGCCGCGCCGCGTCGCGCCGGCGCTGGTAGTCCGTCCGGCCCTCGGCGATCGTCTCGGCGAGCAGCTCCGCGTCGGCGAGGGCGTTGCCGATGCCCTGCGCGGTCACCGGGTCCATGACGAGCCCCGCGTCGCCGGCGAGGAACCAGCCGGGGCCCTGCGCCGCTCGCACCACGTTGGGCAGGTCGACGGTGGTCCGCAGGCGCTCGACCCGCCGGCCGGCCCGGACCCGCTCGCCCAGGTCGCCGCAGCGGTCCAGGGTCGCCAGGAGGTGCCCCTCGACGTCGGTGCGCCAGGTGCCGAACTCGTCGATCGGCGCGGCGGCGTACACCATGGTGAGGCCGTCGTTGGTCGGGAACGCGGCCACCGCCCGGCCGGGGCGGTGGTAGAGCTCGCCGTGCCGCTGCTCGCCGCCCTCCCGCTGCTCGCCGCCCTTCTGCTGCTCGCCGCCCGCCCAGTGCTCTACGCCTTCCCAGTAGGCGTAGCTGGCGACCGTCCTGGGGGCCACGTCGCGCTGTACCGGCGCGGCTACCTCCTTCGCGACGAGCGAGTGCTTGCCGTCGGCGCCGACGACGACCGGCGCGCGGAGCTCGGTGCCGTCGCGTCCCCTGATGCCCGCGACGCCGCTGTCGTCCCTGATCAGGCCGGCGACGTGGAACCCCTCCCGCACCTCGGCCCCCGCCTCCCTGGCCGCGTCGACCAGGATCGCGTCGAGGACGGTGCGCCGCGGGCTGTACAGGACGCCCTCCGGGAACCTGCCCTGCAGGACGGTGCCGCCGAGGTCGAACCGCACGCGTTCGGTCGCCGGTGTACCGGCGGCGAGCAGCCGGTCGAGCAGCCCCCAGCGCCGCAGCCGTTCGGTCCCGGACGGCTGGATCTGGTGCGTCGACAGCGTGTCGCTGGGGAACCTGGCCCGGTCGACCGCGAGCACCCTGAGCCCCCGCCGGGCCAGCAGCATGGCGGTCGCCGCTCCGGCCGGCCTCGCGCCGACCACGATGACGTCGTACACCAGCCAATGCCAACACGTGTTGACTTTCCTGTCAACGCTTGTTGGCCTACGGTTGTGGGCATGCAGCCCGAGCGCAGATCCGACGCCACCCGCGCGGCGATCCTCCGCGCGGCCAGGGAACGGTTCGCCGCCGACGGCTACCAGCGGGCCACCATCCGGGCGATCGCCGCCGACGCCGCCATCGACCCCTCGATGGTCATGCGCTACTACGGCAACAAGGCCCAGCTCTTCGCCGCCGCCGTCGACGTGCACCTGCGGCTGCCCGACGTGGCCGGCATCCCGCGCGACCGGCTCGGCGAGACGCTCGTCGCGCATTTCATCAGGCGCTGGGAGGGCGACCCGTCCGACGACGCGCTGCTGACCCTGCTGCGCTCCGCCGCCACCGACGAGGCGGCCGCCTCGCGGCTGCGGGACATCTTCGCCTCGCAGGTCGCTCCGGTGGCGCTCGCCGTCTGTCCCGACCCCGCCGAGGCCACGGTCCGGGCCGGCCTGGTCGCCACCCAGATGCTCGGCCTCGCCTTCTGCCGGCAGATCCTGCGCCTGCCGCCCGTCGTCGCCGCCGCCCCCTCGTCGCTCGTGGTCCAGGTGGGCGCGACCGTGCAGCGGTACCTCACCGGGGACCTGGGAGCCGTGTTACCGTAGGCGCATGCGTTTCTGAGCCCACTGACGCCGCGCGTGCCGCCGCGATCCTTTGTGAAGGGTCTGCCTTGGCGGCCCCCGTTGTGGGTTCTCGCACGACCCCCCGCTGTGCCGGTGGGGTTTCGCTCGGCTCCCGCTTCGCCCGCTGCGCGGCTGACGCCTGTCCACGTCCCCGTTCACCTTCCCGCGGAAGGTACTTCCGCGTCAGTCATCCGCGAAGGAGACGCCATGCCTGCCGGTACCGCAGACAACCAGCCCGACAACGCCACCACCACCGCTGCCACCACCGCCGACGCCGCCGAGTCCGAGGAAGCGCCCCCGCGCAACCCGCTCGAAGCGATCCGCCGCGCCCAGGCCAACCGCTCCCTCCCACCCGGCGTCCAGCAGCACGGCGGCGGCAAGGGCGCTGGCGGCAAGGGCGCCAAGTCGAAGTCCCCCCGCATGTACAACCGCCACAAGTAACCCACTCCCTTTGGCGTCGGGCCCGGGCAGGCAGCGCACGTTTCCCTGCCTGCCCGGGCCCGACGCGCTCCCTGCCCGCATTGGACATTGGTCAATGCCCAACTTTGCGGCTTTCGTCCCATAGACCCTGCGCGATCCACCCCCAAGTTGATCTCTGAACCGTGGGTGGATCGCGCACCGTCTATCTACCTGGGTCGGCTGCTGCTGGGCCGGCGCCGCGTTGATCGAAGGACGGCTGCGGTCGTGATCGCGGCCAGACCCGTCCTTCGATCAAGTCGTGGCCGCGAAGTGTTGCGCCCCGCATAGGCCAAGTATTCCGCCGTGCCGGGCCAGCGCGGTGCGTCTGGCTCCGTCTGGGGCGGCGGCGTGTTCGCGCTCTGTCCGCAGCGGCGCGGTCCGGTGCGTTCCCGGCCCACCGTAGACGTTGGTCGATGCCCGGCTATGCGGCCGGGTCTGTCCTTCGATCACGTCGTGGGCGTGTTGCGGGTCGCGTGGGTCAGGTCGTCTGCCATGTCAGGCGGGCGCGGGGCTGGTTCTGTCCGGGGCGGCGCGCTCCGTCCCGCTGTAGACGTTGGTCAATGCCCTAGTTCGCGGCTTTTGCGCATTGGGCGGCGCGCGATCTACCCCAAAATGATCTTCTGAGACAGGGGGTCGCGCACCGGCTATCGGGTGGGCCGGCGGCGCGATGATCGAAGGATGGCTGTGGTTGTGATCGCGGCCAGGCCTGTCCTTCGATCAAGTCAAGAGCGCGATGTATTGCGGGGCGCAGGGGGCAAGTGTTCCGCCGTGCCGGGTGGGTGCGGTGCGGTGTGTTCCCGCCTGCCGTAGACGTTGGTCAATGCCAGTGTTTGCGGCTTTTGTGCATGATGGCTGTGGTCGTGATGGTGGCCGGGGCTGTCCTTCGATCACGTCATGGGCGCGAAGTGTTGCGGGGGCGTGGGTCTAGTGGTCCGCCGTGCCGGGCCGGCTCCGCGGGGGCTGCGCCCGAGCGGAGGTTGAAGCTCGTGGGCGTCGCGGGGTGAGGTGTCGGTCGTTGCGGGCCGGCGGTCGATGGGCGTCTGCCGAGAAGGGGCGCGACATGCTGAAAAGCGACGTCCGTGCCGGCTCGGGGCCAGGGCTCGTGCGATGGAGGGCCTGGGGCGCTGGATGAGACGTTGGTCAATGCCCGGTATGCGACTTGGTGAGAAGCCTGAAGATGCGCCCCGGACGCAAGGAGCCGTGTGGATCGCGTGGTGGTGATCTGGGTTAGTGGTGTCGGGGGCGGGCGGGTGTGGGTTGTGATCCGGTGGAGCAATGAGCGTCCACCGGATCGTGCGGGGGCGGCGGGGTCAGGGGGTGTACGCCGCGGTGGCGGCGGGCCAGGAAGTCCGGTCGAACGGGTCCTCGGCGGTCATCGTCTTCAGGATCTGCGACAGCTCGCTGGTGCTCATCGGGCGGTCGCCCTGGGTCTCCGCCTGCAGGAAGAACTGGCCGTCCTCGATGAGGGTGGCGCAGCGGTTGGTGGCGGGCGGGCAGGTGGTCTTGTTGATCGCCTCGCCGGTCACCTGGTCGGCGATGCCGAGGGTGAGGATGAGCGACGGGTACCCGTCGAGGTCGGTGGGGCCGGTGAGCGGGGGCGTCATGGGTTTCAGGCCCAGGCGGACCACCGACAGGCTGGTGTTGTCGTAGGAGGACGTGCGGGTGCTGGCGGCGATGAGGCGGTACCCCTTCGGCAGGTCGCGGACCTGGATGCCGACGGGGAAGGGGGTCGGGACGGCGGCGGGCAGGGCCTCGGCGAGGGCGACCAGCTCGTCGCGGGTGGGCATGGTCTCGGCCCGGGACCAGTAGACGGCCGCCCAGGCGCCCGGCATGTACTGCCAGGCCATGGTCGGGATGACCGGGTCGGCGCAGCAGCCGTACTTGTCGGCGACGGTCGGTGAGACCGACCCGGCGGAGTGCTGCAGCAGGGCCTGCCGGCCGTCGACGCTGAGCTTGGTGCCGCCGTTGAACTCGCGGGGCTCGAAGGCGCCGGTGTCGAAGACGACCAGGCGGCCCTCGCGGGGCACGATGCTGCCCGGCGACGTGGTGCGGGCCGGTTTGCCGTTGAGGGTCGGGGAGGGCGAGACGGTCGGCGCGGCGGACGGGGCGGCGTTGAAGTCGATCGTGGACAGCTGGTAGTGGGCGGTGACCAGGTAGGGGTCGCTGACGGCATACCGCCCGGAGGTGTAGCCGCTGTAGTTGGTCTGGAACGGGCCGGCGGACGTGAAGCCGGCCGGGCGGGCGGAGGACGGGGTGGCGTCGACGACCAGACCGGGCGTGCCGTTGGGGTCCGCGGTGGGCGCGGTGACCGGCGGGTTGAAGAGCGCGATCGCGGCGGTGGCGCCGGTGATCACCGCGGCCAGGCCGCCGGCGACGGAGGCGAGGAGGGCACGGCGGCGGCGACGCCGGGCGAGCCGGCGGCCGGCGGTGGTGATGTCGTCAATGCTGAGTCGCGGTGGCGGCGCGTCGTCCCTGGCCGCCGCCAGCAGACTGTGCAGGTCGTGCTCCATGCCCTTCCCTCCTGTTCTCCATCTCGTGAGTGGGTGTCGCCTGCGGTGGGGGAGCGGACGCTCGCGGGCCGGGGGGCCGGACACCGGGGTCGTCACGAGGCTCCGCGTCGAGCAGGGCGCGGAGGGCGGTGAGCCCGCGGGCGGTCTGGCTCTTGACGGTCCCCGGCTGGCGGCCGAGCACCTCGGCGGTCTCCTCAACGCTCAGCCCCTCGTAGTACCGCAGGACCAGCACGGCGCGCTGGCCGGGGGCCATCCGGGCGAGTGCGGCGCGGATCCGGATCCGCTCGTCGACCTGCTCGGCGTGGTCGGGGCCGGGCAGCTCGGGCAGGCTGTAGCCCACCGAGCGCTCCCTGCGCCGCCACGGCCGGCGGCTCTCGTCCACCAGGGCGTGCACGACCGCCCTGCGCACATAGGCGAGGGGCGTGTCGACGCGGTGCCAGTGCACGTAGAGCTTCGCCAGGGACGAGGCGACGGCGTCCTCCGCCGTGTGCCAGTCCCCGCACGTCAGGTAGGCGAGCGAGCGCAGACCGTCGAACCGTGCGGCGACGAACTCCCGGAACTGCGCTTCGTCGTCTTCGTTCACCCGTTCGGGCTCCCTTCGTCGCGGGGTAGACGAAGCCCCGCCACGAAGGGTTGCACGAAGGTACGACAGAAAATCCCGGCCGCCGCCAGATCTGGCCGACCGGCTACGCGGGCGGGACCGAGCCGTCGACAGGAGGTGTCGGGCCGCCGGTCGTCGGCTGGGGCTGCGTCGTCGTGGCAGGCGGCGGCGGGGGCTCGCTCGTCGCCGGCGGGGGAGCGGCGCTGCTGGTGGCGGGGGTCGGCGAGGCGGACGCCGGTGCGCTGGTGGGTGGCGCCGCCGAGGTACGGGTGGCGCCGCCCCCACCGGGTGCCGGACCCGACGTGGCGACCGTGGGGGACTGCGACATGCCGGGCACGCCGTTGGGGGTGTCGCCATTCTTGTCGCCCCGGCTGAGCGCGATCGCGGCGAGGACCACGCCGCTGGCCATGACGAGCAGCGCCAGGCCGATGGCGACCGGGATCCAGGCGGGCCGGTCCGGCTTCGCGCCGGACGATCCCGGGCGGCCGTTCGCGACCACCCGCGGTGACGCCACCGTCGCGGACCGCCGGGTGGCCGCCGCCGGCACGAGCGCCAGGTCTTGATCTTGAAGGGTGGACACCTGCGCGTCGCGGGCGGCGGCGGCGAAGGCGGCCGCGGTCGGGAAGCGGTCCTCGGGGTCCTTCGCCATGGCACGCTCGACCACCGCCCGGACGCCGGCCGGCACGGTGTCCGGCAGCGGCGCCGGATCGTCCTGCAGGTGCTTGATCGCGATCTCGAGCGGCGAGTTGCCGGTGAACGGCGGCGCGCCCGTCAGGCAGTGGTACGCGACCGCGCCGAGCGCGTAGATGTCCGTCGCGGGGGAGATCGGCTTCCCGGATGCCTGTTCGGGCGACATGTACAGCGCCGTGCCGATCACCGCGTTCACCTTGGTGACGGACGTCACGTCTGCCGAGCGGGCCACGCCGAAATCGACGAGGGTCACCGCCCCGTTGTCACCGACCAGGAGATTGTTGGGCTTCACATCGCGGTGGATGATGCCGTTGCTGTGCGCGGCGTGCAGCGCGTCGGCCGCCTGCGCCACGATCGCCATGGTCTCGTCGGCCGGGATCGCACCCTCGCGGGTGATCCGCTCGCCGAGGGGGCGGCCCTCGACGAACGCCATGACGAGGAACATCGTGCCCTCGGGCGTCTCGCCGTAGTCATAGACGCCGACCACGCCCTTGTGCCCGACGGAGGCCATGATCCGCGCCTCGGCCCGGAACCGGACGCCGAACTCGGCGTCCCTGGTCAGGCCCGGCAGCAGCACCTTCACGGCGACTGTCCGGTTCAGCGTCTTGTCGGTCGCGCGGAACACCTGCCCCATGCCGCCGCTGGCGACGAACTCATCGAGGCGGTATCTGTCGCCGAGCACGTCTCCTGGTCCCAACACGTCGATGACCGTACCCAACGAAGCCCGTCGCGACACGCCGGGCGCGCGGAGTGGGGTATGTACCCTGCAGTGACGTAGAGTCGGGCAACGGCCGTCCCGCTTCCCCAGATCGCCGACGACGAATCGGCCCCGGGTGGAGATGAGCCGCCGGGAGGGGCGAAGAGGTTCGATGACAGGCATGGGTGACCAAGCGGAGTCTTGGACGACGCAGATGCGCGCCGAGCAGGCATCGCTTGACCTCGGCGCCGAGCTCGGGCCGGCGGATCCGACGGCGTACACGATGCGCAAGCCGATCCCCGAGCCGATGCCGATGGACCGGCACGGCCCGGCGCGGATCATCGCGATGGCCAACCAGAAGGGCGGCGTGGGCAAGACCACGTCGACCATCAACCTGGGCGCGGCCCTCGCCGAGTACGGGCGACGGGTCCTGCTCGTCGACTTCGACCCGCAGGGTGCCCTGTCGGTCGGCCTCGGCGTCAACCCGCACAACCTCGACCTGACGATCTACAACATCCTGATGGACTCCGACGTGACCGTCGAGGACATCCGGATCAAGACCGACATCGCCGGCCTGCACCTGCTGCCGGCCAACATCGACCTGTCGGCGGCCGAGATCCAGCTGGTCACCGAGGTCGCCCGCGAGATGGCCCTGGCCCGGGTGCTGCGCCCGGTCCTGAAGGAGTACGACTACATCCTGATCGACTGCCAGCCGTCGCTGGGCCTGCTCGCGATCAACGCGCTGACCGTCGCGCACGGCGTCATGATCCCGCTGGAATGTGAGTTCTTCTCACTTCGCGGTGTGGCGCTGCTGCTCGACACGATCGACAAGGTCCGCGAGCGGCTCAACTTCGACCTGGAGCTCGAAGGCATCCTCGCCACCATGTACGACAGCCGCACCACCCACTGCCGCCAGGTGCTGCAGCGGGTCGTGGAGGCGTTCGGCGACAAGGTGTACCAGACGGTCATCACCAAGACCGTCAAGTTCCCCGAGTCGACGGTCGCCGGCGCGCCCATCACCACGCTCGATCCGTCGTCCTCGGGTGCCCGCAACTACCGGCAGCTCGCCCGCGAGGTCATCGCCCAGCAGGCCGAGCGGCGGTTGTAGCGGTTTTCGCGACCCTTTGCGCTACGGTCTTCCGGTGACCGACCCAGCCACCGTGGACTCCGCGAACCCCTCGCCGGATCCGTCCACCGTGGATGCGCCCTCCGATGCCGCCCCGGCGGACGTCGTGGACGTCGCGGCTGCTGTACCGGATGCGCCCGCGCTGCCCGGTGCCGACGCCGCGCCCGCGGGCTTCCAGGTGCGCCTGGCGAACTTCACCGGGCCGTTCGACCTGCTGCTGCAGCTCATCGGCAAGCACAAGCTCGACGTCACCGAGGTGGCGCTGCACACCGTCACCGACGACTTCATCGCGTACATCCGCGGCATGGGCGACGACTGGGACCTCGACGAGGCGTCGGAGTTCCTGGTCGTCGCCGCCACCCTGCTCGACCTGAAGGCCGCCCGCCTCCTGCCGTCGGCCACCGTCGAGAACGAGGAGGACCTGGCGCTGCTGGAGGCGCGCGACCTGCTCTTCGCGCGGCTGCTGCAGTACAAGGCGTTCAAGGAGGCGGCGGCGCACATCGCGGGCCTGGAGGCCGTCGGGTCCCGCCGCTACCCGCGCTCGGTGTCCCTGGAGCCGCAGTACGCCGAGGCGCTGCCCGACCTCGTCCTCGGCGTCGGCCCGGCGAGGCTGCTGAAGCTGGCGCTGAAGGCGTTCACCCCGAAGGCGGGCCCTCCGGTCGTCTCGATCGCGCACATCCACATGGTCCGCGTCAGCGTCCGCGAACACGCCAACATCGTCCGCGACCGTCTCATCGCACAACGCGAGGCCACGTTCAGCGCGCTGTGCATCGACTGCGAGTCGACCCTGGAGGTCGTCGCCCGCTTCCTGGCGCTGCTGGAGCTGTACCGCGAGGACCTCGTCTCCTTCGAGCAGGTCCAGGCCCTGGGGGAGTTGCTCGTCCGCTGGACGGGCCCGGACGATGCGGCGGCCGCCACGATCGAGGTCGAGGAGTACGAGGGCAGCCCCGCCCCGCCCGAGACCCCACCGGCTGAGGGCCCGGCTGAGGACCCGGCTGAGGGCCCGGCAGAGGACGAACCAGCGGCGGACGATGCGGAAGCAGTGAACAGCGAGGTGGACCAGTGAGCCAGGACGACCAGTCGAGGTCGCTCGCCGACCAGGCAGCGAACTGGGTCCCGCCCTGGGCTCGCCCCCAGCCCCCCGTCGAGCAGCTGCCCGCCGAGGAGCCCGCCGCCGTACAGGTCGACGAGGAGCCCGCCGCCGTAGAGGCCGCGGAGGAGCCGGCTGCCGTGTCCGACGAGGCGCCGGTCGAGGAGGCCGCCGCCGAGCCGGAGGTCGCGGTCGTCGAGGAGGCCGCGCCCGAGGAGGTGACCGAGCCTCTCGCCGAGGAGGTGCCTGCGGAGGATGCGCCCGTCGCTGAGCCGGAGGCCGTGGTCGTCGAGGAGGCCGCGCCCGAGGAGGCGATCGAGTCCCTCGTCGAGGAAGCGCCTGTCGCCGAGCCTGAGGTCGCGGTCGTCGAGGAGGCCGCCCCCGAGGAAGTGGTCGAGGCCGCCGTCGAGGACCTGCCCGCTGGGGAAACCGACGAAGCCGCGGTCGACAGCGGTGCGCTGTTCGAGGTGCCCGCTGCCGCGGTACCAGAGCCGAAACCGGAACCCGAGCCGGTGCCGGTCATGTCGGAGAGCGAGCTGCGCGGCGCGGTCGAGGCGATCCTCCTCATCGTCGACGAGCCCGCCACCGAGATCACCCTCGCGCAGGTGCTCGACCAGCCCGTCGACCGGATCCGCGGGGTCCTGGAGGACATCGCCCGGCAGTACACCCAGCTCGGCCTCGGCTTCGACCTGCGGCGCGTCGCGGGTGGGTGGCGGTTGTACACGCGGGCGGAGTTCGCGCCCTACGTGGAGAAGTTCGTGCTCGACGGGCAGCAGATCCGGCTCACCCAGGCCGCCCTGGAGACACTCGCCGTGGTCGCCTACAAGCAGCCTGTCACCAGGTCGCGTATCTCGGCCATCCGCGGTGTGAACTGCGACGGCGTTGTCCGTACGCTGGTGACGCGGGGTCTGATCGAGGAGACCGGCAGTGAGCCCGAAAGCGGGGCGTTCCTGTACCGGACGACGTCGCTGTTCCTGGAGAAACTCGGCCTGGACAGCGTCGACCAGCTGCCGCCGCTCGCCCCGTTCCTTCCCGACGACATTGATGAGATCGCCGATGCCCAGCGCTGACAAGTCCACAGAAGCCGACTTCGAGGGTTCCGCGTTCGACGCGCCACCGGACGCCGAGCTGCCGCGCAACGAGGAGCGGCTGCAGAAGATCCTGGCCGCCGCGGGGCTCGGGTCCCGCCGGAACTGCGAGCGGATGATCGACGAGGGCCGCGTCACCGTCAACGGCAAGGAGGCGACCCTCGGCGACAAGGCCGACGCGACGCGGGACGCCATCCACGTCGACGGCTCGCGCCTGATCACCGACACGCGGCTGGTGTACCTCGCGCTGAACAAGCCGCGCGGCGTGGTGTCCACGATGGACGACGAGAAGGGCCGCGAGGCGCTCGCCGACTACGTGCCCAACCTCACGACCCGCGTCTTCCACGTCGGGCGCCTGGACCTCGACAGCGAGGGCCTGCTGCTGCTGATGAACGACGGCGGGCTCGCCCACAAGCTGATGCACCCCTCGTACGAGGTGGCGAAGACCTACCAGGTGGAGATCGCCGGGCCGGTGCCGCGGGCGATGGGCCGGGAGCTGAAGGCCGGCGTGCAGCTCGAGGACGGGCCGGCGAAGGTCGACTCGTTCAGGGTCGTCGACGCGTACGGGAAGGTCGCGCTCGTCGAGGTCGTGCTGCACGAGGGGCGCAACCACATCGTGCGGCGGATGTTCGACGCGGTCGGCTACCCGGTGCAGCGGCTGATCCGCACCCAGATCGGCCCGATCCGGCTCGGCGATCTCCGCCCGGGCAGGACGCGACACCTGTCCCAGGCGGAGATCGGCGCACTCTTCAAGGCCGTCGGCGAGTAGCCGCCGTCAGGTGGAGCGGCGCATCGCGCGGATGCCGACCGCGAGCCCGGCGAGGGCGGTCGCGGCCGCCGCGGCGAAGCCCCACCAGACGGCGCGGTCGCTGACCGTACCGGCGAAGAGCAGACGCTCGGCGGTCACCATGTGCGCCAGCGGGTTGAACTGCGCCAGTGCCCGCATCCAGCCCGGCCCTGTCTCCAGGGGCAGCAGCATCCCGGAGAGGATCATCAGGGGGAACAGCAGCGTCTGGTGCACGACCCAGAACATCCAGTCGGTGCGGCGGACCGCGACCGCCAGGGCGTAGCTGAACGAGCCGAGCCCGACGCCGAAGAGGGCGAGCAGCGCCAGGCCGAGCAGCGCGCCGGCCGGGTGCAGCTCGAAGCCGAACGGCAGCATCACCACGACGATGATCAGGGCCTGCCCGGCGAGCGGCACCATCTCCTTGAGCGCGCGGCCGACCAGCAGCGCGTGCCGGGCGAGGGGCGTGACGAGCATGCGCTCGTGCGCGCCGGTGACGAACTCGCTGAGCAGGTTCGCCCCGACGGTCGACGTGCCGAAGAGCGTGGTCATGACGAGGATCGCCGGCACGAACCACTGCCACACGTCGCTGCCGAGGCCGCCTTCCTGGCCTTTCAGGGAGCCGGCGAGCAGCGGCCCGAACAGCGCCAGGAACACCAGCGGCTGGATCATGCCGAAGATCAGCGAGAACGGCGAGCGCAGCAGCGGCCGCAGCTCCCGGGCCGCGACGATGCGGACGTCGCGCAGGGCGAGGGTGGTCATTCCGCCACCTCCGCTTCGCTCCGGCGTCGGCCTGACCATGACTGCAACATGATGAGCGGTCTCTCCGCTCCGCTCCGGCCCGCTCATGCGTTCTCCCGGAGGTTGCGGCCGGTCAGGGACAGGAAGACGTCGTCGAGCGTGGGGCGTTGGATCTCGGCGGTACGGACGGCGCCCGGCACCGCCGAGATGAGCTCGGGCAGCGCGGCGGGTCCGTCGTTGACCCGGAACGTCAGCGTGTCCGAGATCTCGGTCATGTCGCGCATGCCGGCGAGCCCGCCGGCGGCCTTGGCGATGAGTGGGAGGTCGCCGGTCAGCAGCAGCTTGTCGCCGGCCAGCTTGGCCTTCAGCGCCGACGCCGTGTCGTCGGCGATCACCTCGCCGTGGTCGACGACCACGACCCGCTCGGCCATGGTGTCGGCCTCGTCGAGGTAGTGCGTGGTCAGCACGATCGTCATGCCGTGCTCCTCGCGCATCCGCAGGATGTGCTGCCACAGGTTCGCGCGGTTCTGCGGGTCGAGCCCCGTCGACGGCTCGTCGAGGAACAGCAGCCGGGGCGCGTGCACCAGCCCGATCGCCACGTCGAGGCGCCGCCGCTGGCCGCCGGACAGGTCCGACACCTTGCGGTCGCGCTGCTCGGCGAGGTCGAGCGCCTCCAGCAGCTCGTCGGTGCGCCGGGCGGCGGCCTTGCGGTCCAGGCCGTAGATGAGGCCCTGGGTGCGCAGCTCGTCGGCGACGCGGTGGATGTGGCCGGCGCCGTTGCCCTGCCCCACGTAGCCGATCTCCCGCCGTACCGCCGCCGCCCGCGTCGCCACGTCGTGCCCGGCGACGGTCGCGGTGCCGCTGGTCGGCGCGATGAGCGTGGTCAGCATCCGCAGCGTCGTGGTCTTGCCGGCACCGTTCGGGCCGAGCACCGCGACGAGCTCGCCCGGCGCGATGTCCAGGCTGATGCCGCGGACCGCGCGCACCGTGGTCTTGCGGTTGACGACGAAGTCCTTCGTCAGCGCTCTCGTCTGAATCATGCCGCTGAGATTGCCGGTAGATGCGGACAGCTTCTGTCCTCAAGGGCGGGCGATACTGGACGCATGTTGGAGACCTCGGCCCGCCTCCTGGCGTTGCTGTCCCTGCTGCAGGCCCGTCGCGACTGGCCGGGGCAGACCCTCGCCGACCGCCTCGAGGTGAGCCCGCGGACCGTCCGGCGCGACGTCGACCGGCTGCGCGAGCTCGGCTATCCGGTGCAGGCGACCCGCGGGCCGGACGGCGGCTACCGGCTCGACGCCGGGTCGGAGCTGCCGCCGCTGCTGTTCGACGACGACCAGGCCGTCGCGGTGGCGGTGGCGCTGCAGACGGCGACGATGTCGGTCGAGGGCGTCGAGGAGGCGGCGCTGCGCGCCCTGGCGACGGTGCGGCAGGTGATGCCGGCCCGGCTGCGCCAGCGGGTCGACGCGTTGCAGGTGACCCGGGTGGCGAAGGCCGGCTGGCAGCCGTCGCGGGTCGACACGGCGGTCCTGCTGGCGATCGGCCAGGCCGTCCGGGCGCGGGAGGTGCTGCGCTTCGACTACGCCGGTGTGCGGGAGATCGCGGCCGGGCACACCGGCGACCGGCGCCGGGTCGAGCCGTGCCACGTGGTGACGTGGGGCGGCCGGTGGTACCTCATCGGCTTCGACCTCGATCGGGTGGATTGGCGCACGTACCGGGTGGACCGCATGACGCTGCGCACACCCAACGGTCCCCGGTTCACGCCCCGGCCGCTGCCGGCGGCGGACGTGGCGGCGTTCGTGGCGGAGCGGTTCGAGGGCCACGACCCGCTGCCGTGCCGCGGCGAGGCGATCCTGCACGCGCCGGCGGCGGCGATCACCGAGTGGACCCGGGGCCAGGCCATCGTCGAGGAGCTGGGCCCGGACCGGTGCCGGGTCAGCGCCGGCTCGTGGTCGTGGACCGGTCTCGCGGCGTGGTTCGGCATGTTCGACGTCGAGGTGGAGCTGGTCGGGCCGCCGGAGCTGCGTTCGGCCACGGCGGCACTGGCCGCCCGCTTCGCACGGGCGGCCGCTGCTTCCTGATCTACCGCTTGCGGACCGCCGTCTACCGCTTGCGGACGGCCTCGAGGGCCTTCGTCCAGCTCACCGTCTGGTCGAGCACCACGCCGAGCGTGCCCTCGTGCTGCGGGCCCGGCTTGAACGTCGAGAAGTTCTCGAAGTCGGTGAAGAGCGACAGCGCCACCTGCGCCCGGACGTCCGCGATCTGCAGCTCGCCCATGATCAGCCGGAGGTGCTCGACCGCGCGGGTGCCGCCGGCGGAGCCGTAGCTGACGAACCCGGCCGCCTTGTTGTTCCACTCGGAGTAGACGAAGTCGATCGCGTTCTTCAGCGCGCCGCTGGTCGAGTGGTTGTACTCCGGCGTCACGAACACGAAGCCGTCCAGCTCGGCGATCTTCGCGGCCCACTGCCGGGTGTGCTCGTGCGCGTACTGCCCCATGGACGGCGGCACCGCCTCGTCGAGGTGCGGCAGGTTGTAGTCGAGCAGGTCGACCAGCTCGAACTCCGCGTCGGAGCGGCGGCTCGCGATGTCGTACACCCACTTGGCGACCGCCTCGCCGTTCCTGCCGGGGCGGGTGCTGCCGAGGATGATCCCGATCTTGGTCATGGTCCAACTCTCTGCTCGTGCGACGTGGTTCTCTGCTCGTGCGACGTCATGGGTGACGCGTCACCGTCACGCTAGCTCGTCCCACGGTGATGTGTCACCCATGGACGTAGACTTCCGGGTGTGACGGATCCCAATTGGCTCGACGAGCGGGAGCAGCGCGCCTGGCGCGGGTTCCTCGCCGTCAACGCCGCGGTCAGGGGTCGCATCGCCCGCCAGCTGCAGCAGGAGACGGGGCTGTCCAGCGCCGACTACGCGGTCCTCGTCAGCCTCTCCGAGGCACCCGGCGGGCGGCTGCGCGTCTTCCAGCTCCGCGTCGCCGCCGACTGGGAGAAGACCCGCCTCACCCACCAGATCACCAGGATGACCGCGCGCGGCCTGGTCGCCCGCGAGCCGTGCGCCGACGACCCCCGCGGCGCGTTCGTCGTGCTCACCGAGGCCGGCTGGGACGCGATCACCGCCGCCGCGCCCCGCCACGTCGAGCACGTGCGGCACTGGTTCTTCGACGCGCTCGGCCCCGAGCACGTCGAGGCCCTCATCGACCTCAACGAGACGGTGACGCGGCACCTGCTCACGGTGAGCGACCCGTGCTCCCCGTGCGCGCCGATCTCACCGAGCTCGCCGGGCGATGTGCCATCCTCCTGCGACGACGTGCTCCCGTGAGGTAGGGCCACCGGCCGGTCAAGTACTGTCGAACAGCAGGTGTCATCGGGGATTCATTGTTTTGTGGAGGATCGGGCGTGGCAGGACACAGCGGCCAGTTGGTGGTTGCCGTCGACGGGCCCTCCGGGTCCGGCAAGTCCACGATCTCGCGCCGGGTGGCACAGGCCCTCGACGCCCGCTACCTGGACACCGGCGCCATGTACCGGGCGGTGACCTGGGCCGTGCTGCGCGACAACGTCGACCTCGCCGACGCGGAGAAGATCCACGCCGTCGCGGCGTCGGCGACGCTGCGCATCGGCACCGACCCGACCGAGCCGCACATCAGCGTCGACGGCGTCGGTGTCGACCGTGAGATCCGCGGCACCGAGGTCACCCAGGCGGTGTCGGCCGTGTCCGCGGTCCCGGCCGTGCGGGCGCTGCTCGTCGCGCTCCAGCGGGACATCATCGCCGAGGCGGGCCGGATCGTGGTCGAGGGCCGCGACATCGGCACCGTCGTCGCCCCCGACGCCGACCTGAAGGTCTATCTCACCGCCTCCGCGGACGAGCGGGCCAGGCGCCGGAGCACCGAGAATGCGGCCAACCAGGCCGCGACCGCAGCCGACCTGGCCCGTCGTGACAGACTTGACTCGACGCGCGCCGCCGATCCGCTTCGCCAAGCCGACGACGCCGTCGTGCTCGACACCACCGCGCTCGGCATCGACGAGGTGGTCGAGCGACTCCAGCGGATGCTGGACAAGGTCACCGCATAGGCGAGCGCCGGCCCCCCGGCCGTTGAGCAAAGGACCCCCGTGAGCGCTGAGGCATCCGCAGGTGCCGAGGTCGACGTCGACGTTGTCGATGACGTCGAGCTGAGTGTGCCGATCGTCGCCGTCGTCGGCCGACCCAACGTCGGCAAGTCGACCCTCGTCAACCGGATCCTGGGCCGCCGTCAGGCGGTCGTCGAGGACGTCGCCGGCGTCACCCGCGACCGGGTCGCCTATGACGCCGAGTGGACCGGGCGGTACTTCACCGTCGTGGACACCGGCGGCTGGCTGCCCGACGCCAAGGAGCGGGCCAAGGCCATCGCCACCCAGGCCGAGATCGCCACCCAGACCGCCGACGTGGTGCTGTTCGTGGTCGACGCCACGATCCCGCCGACCTCCGACGACGAGGCCGCGGTCAGGATGCTGCGCCGCAGCGGCCGGCCCGTGATCCTCGTCGCCAACAAGGTCGACAACGCGCGCATCGAGGGCGAGATCTCCGGCCTCTGGGGCCTCGGCCTCGGCGAGCCGTTCCCCATCTCGGCCCTGCACGGCCGCGGCTCCGGCGACCTGCTCGACAAGATCCTCGAGGCGCTGCCGGCCGCTCGGGTCGTCCCGCCCCGCGAGGCCGGGCCGCGCCGCATCGCGCTCGTCGGCCGGCCCAACGTCGGCAAGTCCAGCCTGCTCAACAAGCTGGCCAAGGAGGAGCGGGCGGTCGTCGACTCGGTCGCCGGCACCACCGTCGACCCGGTCGACAGCCTCGTCGACTTCGGCGACGAGACCTGGCACCTCGTCGACACCGCCGGCCTGCGCAAGCGGGTCTCGCACGCCAGCGGCACCGAGTACTACGCCTCGCTGCGCACCAACGCGGCGATCGAGGCGGCCGAGGTCGCGATCGTGCTCCTCGACGCGAGCGAGGTCATCTCCGAGCAGGACCAGCGGATCATCACCATGGTCATCGAGTCCGGCCGGGCGCTCGTCATCGCCTTCAACAAGTGGGACCTCGTCGACGAGGACCGGCGCCACCAGCTCGGCAAGGAGATCGAGCGGGAGCTGCGCCGCGTGCCGTGGGCGATCAGGCACAACGTCTCGGCGCTCACCGGCCGCGCCGTCGACAAGCTCGCGCCCGCGCTGCGCACCGCCCTGGCGAACTGGGAGCGTCGCGTGCCCACGGGGCAGCTCAACCAGTGGCTCACGGCGCTGGTGCAGCAGACCCCGCACCCGGTCCGCGGCGGGCGCGCCCCGCGCGTGCTGTTCGCCACCCAGGCCGGTGTGTCGCCGCCGAAGTTCGTGCTCTTCACCACGGGCGCGCTCGACCCCGGCTACGTCCGGTTCGTGGAGCGCAAGCTGCGCGAGGAGTTCGACTTCCTCGGCACCCCGATCCACATCAGCGTGAAGCCCCGCAAGAAGAACAGCCCGCGCGGGAAGAAGTAGCTCTCGCCGGCGCCCGCCGCGGCAGCAACGCTTCGGCGGCCACCGCCACGACGACCAGCCCGGCGAAGATCATGAGTCCCATGCCCGCGACTTCGACAGGTGCGCCGCTCAGCTGAGCGGCGCACCGTTACGCACCTAGGCTGCTGCCGTTTCCTCGGTCGTGCCCGCCTCGATCTGGTCCTGGGCCGCCGACGCGCTGGTCAGGACGTCCAGTTCCAGGCCCTTCGCCAGCCACGACGCGCCAAAGCACAGCACCGACACCGTCTCGCCGATGATCAGGCTGTACGCGTCGAGCCGGTGGGACACCTGGGTCGCCGCGATGTACACCACGGCGAGGGCGATCCCCGCCGCGCACGCGTAGTGGAACGACCGCCAGAACGCGGGGGAGAACCGCGCCAGGTGCCCGTCGCGGTGCTGCGTCCTGGCACCCTCGCGGCGGCCGAAGAAGTAGCTGATCACGCCCAGGCAGAGGATGAACGTCGCCGCGCACACGTAGTGCACGCTCTGCACCGTCTGCTCGCCGAGCTTCTCCTGCAACGGCGACAGCGGCACCGTCCCGCCGCCCGGCCGCCCCGTCGGGAACAGCGCCACACCCACCGCCGTCACGCCGGCGACGATGCTGAGCGTGTTCTCCAGGTTCCGCTCGAAGAACTTGTAGAAGATCAGGAAGAACGCGGTCACGCACAGGCAGCTGACGAAGATGTCGCGCATGCCGGAGTAGTAGTACGCGCTCAGCGACCCCCGCGGCTTCCCTCCCTCGAACAGGAAGCCGTCGCCGAGCAGGAGCGTCACCGGCAGCAGGATGCCCATGACGCCGATCAGGGTGCGCATCAGCAGGAAGGAGCGCAGGTAGAGAATCCTGGCCTTCAGGTTCTCGTCGGCCTGATCCTGCGGTTTGCCGGGACGCTGCGGAGCGTCCACCGGTGGGGTGAGGTATCCCATGGTGCCCTCCAAGTGTGGTTACTTGAAGAGAGCACGTGATCACGCTGTCGATACGTTGACTGCGCTTTCACGACAGACACGTTCGGTCACCACCGATAGCTGCGGCCCAGATCGTGGCCCGTGTTGGGGTCCACCGGCGTCGGGTGCACCCGCAGCAGCGACTGCACGCTGCGCAGCAGTGCGTCCGGGCTGAACGGTTTGACCATGTGGTGCACCGCCCCCGCCATCACGCCGCTGCGTACGACGTCCGGCTGCGACAGCGCGGACAGCAGCATCACCGGGATCTGCGCCGTCTCAGGGTCCGCATGCAGCTGCTCGCACGCGGTGAGTCCGTCCTGCCCCGGCATCATGATGTCGAGGATCACCAGGTTGGGCAGGCAGGCGACCGCGGCGTCGACCGCGGCCAGCCCGTTGTCGGTCTCGATGACCTCGAAGCCCGCCTTCACCAGCTTGTACGCCACCATGCCCCGCAGATCCGGGTCGTCGTCGACGACGAGAATCCGGGCGGTCTGCGCTTCGGACGCGATGGCCGTGTTCATCGGGTGAACCTCCTGCTGTGCCGTTGAGACCATCAGGTTCACCGCGCCCGGCTGCGCTTCAGCGCTCGTTCCGTTGCCGGCCGGTTGTGTGCGCTACGTCACTGCGCTTCGCCGTCTCCCGCTTTCGGCGGCCCCAGCAGATCCCACAGATTGCCGGCGACGTCCTCGAAGACCGCGACCTGCCCGTACACCTCGGCCCGCGGCGGCCGCACGATCGTGACGCCGGCCGCCTCCAGCCGCTCGAACGTCGCCCTGAAGTCCTCCACCCGCAGGAAGAACCCCACCCTGCCCTTCACCTGATCCCCGACCGCCTCCCGCTGCCGCTGCCCATCGGCCCGCGCGAGCAGCAACCCCGTCCCCCCACCCGGCGGCCGCACCACGACCCACCGCTTCGCCGCCCCCTCGGTCGTCGTCGCCGGCGAGTCCTCCACCAGCTCAAACCCCAGCACTTCGGTGAAGAAGACGATCGCCGGGTCGTACTCCTCCACCACCACCGTCACCAGATCCAGCCGCATCCCCCCACCGTAGTTGGGACAGGGGATACTCCTGCGCGCGGCGGTAACCCTATGCGCTAGTCTGTAGCGGCTGCTCCGGACGAGTCCGGTTGCACGGGACGTAGCGCAGCTTGGTAGCGCACTTGACTGGGGGTCAAGGGGTCGTGGGTTCGAATCCCGCCGTCCCGACAAGCCGAAACGGCCGTCGACTAGAGCATACGCCCTGGTCAACGGCCGTTTTGCTGTGTGACACGATGTGATGAATGGCGCTAGACCGCTCGAAGCTGGGGACCATTTGGGGACCGGCGGGCCGCAAGATGGGCACTCAGCGCCGTTCCGGCGTCATCGATCGAGCGTCGATCGGGGTGCAGGTACCGCTGTGTCGTGGTGATCGACCCGTGTCCGGCGATCTTCCTCAGCACGTGCACGGGCACCCCCGCGTCGGCGAGCCACGTCAGCCCCGTGTGCCGCAAGTCGTGACGCCGGAGATGCTCGAACCCGAGCGTTCCCACCACTTCATCCCAGTGCGTGGCGTCACGGAGCACCGCCGTGCTGATCCGCCCGCCACGCGGCCCGGTGAACAACCGGCTATCGGGTCCTTTGGCGGCGTCGAGGCGCGGCGTGAGCAACTCGCGTGCCTCCACGATGATGGGCACCTGCCGCGCCCGCTTGCCCTTGGTGCCCTTGTCGATCAGGCCACCCGGTCCGGGCGTGGTCTGCCGGCGCACTGTCCACGTCCAGGTGTTCCGGTCGATGTCCCCGGCGCGGACGCCGGACACTTCGCCGATGCGGGCGGCGGTGCACGCGGCGAACACCACTACGTCTCCCCATCCGGCGAACTGGCCGTGTGACCGGGCAACGACCGCCTCGGCGAGCCGTAGCAACGAATCCCAGTCCGGCAGGGCGAGCGAGCGCGGGTCGTCCAACTCGTCCTCGGCGAGCCTGTACGCGTGCTGCCATCCGCTGATCCGTGCGGGGTTGCGGTCGATGATGCCGTCCCGAACTCCCTGCTCCATGACTCGTACGAGGATCGCGATGCTGTTCTTCACGGTCGAGCGTCCGCACTCGTCGGCGATCCAGCCGTGCACGGCCCGGTCAACGGCACCGTTCGTGATCATCCGTACGGGGAGGTGGCCGAGGGTCGGCACGACCCGCTTCCGCCAGCCAGCGAGGTACGGGTCGAGGGTCTTGCGCTCCAGGCCGCGCGTTGCGAGGGTCATGACGGCCTCGCCGTAGTCGGTGAGGCGCATGGTTGCGGCGGTCGGGTCGACACCGCCGCGCGCTGCGCGCTGCATGGCCTCGATCCAGCGTTGCGCCCCTTCCGGTTCCTGGTGCGCCTCGGACTTGGAGCGCCGCTGGCCGGTGTGCGGGTCGACCCATCGAACCCTTGCGCGGTAGGGCTTCGCTCGGTCGGGCCGGTGCTCGACGTCGGCGGCCAGGTCCACGCCGATCGGCGGCATCTGCGGTGCGGCCATCAGGCAGCCTCGGGCACAACGCGCAGGCCGTCGAGCCACCGTTCGACGTCCTCGGGCCGATACTTGGTGACCCTCTCCGAGATCTGGATGAACGGCGGCCCCTGCACCGGGCGGGCGGTGCGCCACCGGCGGATCGTGGACGGGTCGACGTCGAGCAGCTCGGCCAGGTCCTCCGTGCTGAGCAGTCGCCGGGCGGCGGTCACGTTGGCTCCCTCGTAGGTCGGGGTGTTACGCGGCTCCAGGTGCACGACAAGCGCCGTCCGGGCGTCGGTTCGGTCCTGGGTTGGCACGGCGGTCGTCTCCGGCTGAACGGCTTTCGCGGGCCGCTGTACGACCCGTGGACGCAAGATCTTACGCACGTCGATGTCTTCCCTTGGCTGAATGGTGCTGAGAGCTTCTGGGGCGGTTGCTGCTCTGGTCGGCAGCGATCGGCGGGCGCTCACGCGGCACCGCCGTGCCGACGTCGCCCGGGGGTATCCGTACCATCCGTACCAAGCTCGTTTTTGCTGCTCAGGGCTGGTACGGATTGGGTGGCCGGTACGCTTTGATCCGTACCAGGGACGGTTCGTGGTACGGATCGATCCGTACCAGGGAGGTAATCCGTACCAGGGCTGACCTGGGAAAACGACGTTGGTACGTTTGGTACGGTTGCCCCCTGCGTGGGTGCCGGGCAGTACCGCTGCCACGCGTCGGTGAACGCGTCGCGGACGTACCCCTTGGCCTGCCCGACGGGGAAGCGGATCGTCTCGGAGCTGATGCCGAACTCCCGCAGCATGTCGCCGAGGCGCTTGCCGGTCAGTCCGGCCGGGCCGAACCCCTGCCAGGGTGCTTCCGGGTCGTCGTTGAGTGCGGCGAGCAGGTCGGCGGTGGTCGCGGCGGGCGGGTCGCCGAGGGTGGTGAACGCGGCGCGGATGTCGGTCAGGAGCCGGATGCGGTTGGACACCTGCCCGGTGTCCTCGGCCTCGGCGGTGAGGCCGGTGGCGGCGGCCCGGCCGCGTGCCGGCCAGTCACCGCCCGCGAGGTCGGCGACCGCGATCAGCGGCTCCCACGTGTCGGCGGCGCGGTCCTCGAGGGGCATCGCCGGTTCGGCGCGCTCCAGTTCGGCGAGGTGCGCGCGCAGCCATTGCGTCAGTTCGACGGCGACCTTGCGCAGGACCGGCCCGTCGCGGCGGTGCCGGTACGGCGCTACCGTCTCGCCTGCCATGCGGCGGCGCATGCGTACGACGACGGCGCGGTCCTCGATGGTGTCGGGCATGGCGCCAATCCCGGCGAGCGCGGCCATGGCAAACGTGGGGATCTTCTCCAGCCGGTGGAGGTTGTTGTCCCAGCGGATCGCGGGCCGGTTGCGCTGGTGACCAGCGTTGAGCAACCCTCGGAGATCCTCGTTCGCCTCGGCGTTCTTGCCGCCGAAGATGGTGTCGGCCTCGTCCACCAGGAGCGTGGGCGGCTCGTCGGTGCCGATGGCCCGGTAGACGGCGGCCGGTGACGCGTTTACGGTGATGAGCGGGTTGCAGCACATGCCCTCGACCACGTCGAGGAGCCGGGATTTCCCGCAGCGCTTCTCCGGCGCGCGGATGACGAGCCGGGGCGCGTGCGCCCATGCCTGCTGGACGTGGGTCGCGGCGATCCACAGGACCACGGCGTCCACGGCCTCGGGTGAGGGCAGGACGACGTAGCGGGTGATGGTGGCGTGCAGGCGGTCGAGGATCGCGGCGCCGTCGGGTGCTTGGGTGTCGATGTTCATGATCGGATCACCTGGTTTCGTGGGTGATGAGTCGGCCGATGTGTTCGGCGACGGCGGGGACGACGGCGTTGCCGAGGGCTGCAAGTCGGTCCACCCGGGCGGGAACCCCATCAGCCACTCGACCCATTCGGGGTTCGGTCGGCCACCGATCGCGTCGGTGAGGCTGAGGCCGTTCTTGCGGGTCTGCTGTTTGCGGGCGATCGTTTCGGGGGTCAAGGCACCGCGGTGGGCGTCCGCTGCTCTGGGCGTGGGCCAGGACGAACAGGCGGGCTCGTGGGTGTGCGGCGCCCATTGCGCAAGCTCGGACAACGCCGGCGCGGGCGGTGTATCGCATGCGTCGGAGGTCGGTGAGGACGGTTGCGAGGCCGCGGGTGCGGTGGCCGAGGACGTTCTCGCCGATGACGTAGCGGGGTCGCAGGTCGGCGATGACATCGGCCATGACGGGCCAGAGCCAGCGCGGGTCGTCGGCGCCGCGTCGGTGGCCGAGCAGGGACTCTCCCTGGCAGGGGTAGCCGCCGGCGACGACATCGACCCGTGGTCGGTCGGTGGAACGCCACCAGGCGATGGCTGTACGGACGTCGTCATGGCTGGGCACCTCCGGCCAGTGCTTGTGCAGGACTGCGCGGCAGTACGGGTTGATCTCGACGTGGCCGACGATGCGCATCCCGGCGCGTTGCAGGCCAAGGGACAGGCCGCCGATCCCGGCGAACAGCTCCAGCACGTTGAGCGGCCCGTCCGGCGCGGCGGCGGTCATGCTGCGATCCCTTTCGTGGCAACGTGTTCGTCGCGGAACCCGCCGGCGATGGCGGCGCGGATCTCGCGTTCGCTCTGCCCGGCGGCGTGGCCGACGTCGGTGAGGACGGCCAGGGCGTCGGCCTCGGTGACCGCTCCGGCGGCGACCATCCGGGCGACGCCACGCGCGGCGCCGTAGAGGGTGGTTCGGCGCTTGCCCTTCGGCGCCTTGGCGACCGCGTCGAGGTGCGACTTGAGCAGCGCTTCGGGTGATGTGATGCCCCCCGCGCTGCGCATCTGCGCGAGGTTGGTCAGGACGGTCACCGGCAGCGTCTCGTTCGGCTGGCACGCCTCGATCAGCGCGGGGGGCATCTCGACCAGGGACCGGCCACCGGTCCACCGGTACGGGCGGCCGGTGCGTGGGTGGATCGACGGTGGCGCTACGACGTAGCCGCCGTCCCCGCGCACATCCACGCCGTCCGCAATGCGGCCCTGACTACACAGGACGGCTGTTCCGGGGTGGCGGTAGTACAGGTGCCATCCGCCGCTTCCTGTGGCGACACAGGCCGTCTCAGGCATGCGCGCGGGATCCACGCGGCCGCCGTGCGCGGGGTCGATGTCGATGACCACGGTGCCGGACGGCGCGCCGGTGCGGATGGCGAGCATGCCGCACGGGTTGGCGGTGACCATCGCGGTGACGCGGTCGGTGTCGGTGGTCGCGGCGTAGAAGCCGTGGCAGGTGAGGCAGTCGCAGGCGGCCGGGTCGTGGTCGTCGGATGCTTCCCGGCACGGGTCGCAGTTGGCGAGGGGGCGTTTGGTGCGCCCGAGCAGGAACACGGGCCAGCCGTGCTGGGCGTAGCGGATCGCGTTGCGCAGCAACGCTTGTGAGGCAGGGCGAAGCTCCACATCTGCTCCTTCGGAGGTCGAAGGGGTAGGCGGTTCGGGGCCGACGGGCGGGAGACCTGCACCTCGTTAGGGGCCGAAGGGTTCGCGGCGGCGGCGAGGACCGACGCCACC
>NZ_JBFANF010000079.1:0-53379 GCF_040674675.1 Dactylosporangium sp. NPDC049742
GGTCCGCGAGCAGGGCGAGGCCGGCCGCCGGACCCGACGCCTCCGCGGCGGCGACGGCCCGGGCCAGCCCCGCCGCGGGGTTCGGGGCGACCGACATGAGCAGGTCGTACAGGCGCACGATCTCCGGCCAGTCGGTGCCGTCGTAGGAGGCGGCGCGGGCGTGCTCCGCGGCGATCGCGGCCTGCAGCTGGTACGGGTCGGCGCGCCGCTGCGACGCCTCCAGCGACGCGTTGAGCAGCGCGATCCCGCGGGCGATCGCCGCCGCGTCCCACCGCGTGCGGTCCTGGCAGTCCAGGGTGACCACGGCGCCGGAGGCGTCGAGGCGGGCGGGCCGGCGGGCCTCGGTGAGCAGCAGCAGCGCGAGGACGGCGGCGGGCGCGGGCTGGCCGGGAAGCAGCGCGTGCAGCAGCTCGGCGAGCCGGACCGCCTCGCGGCAGGCATCCACGTCATAGGTGGCGTGCCCCGACGTGTACAGGCTGTGGATCACGCCGCACACCGCGGGGAGCCGCGCCGGGAGCTCTGACGGCGCCGGCACCCGGTAGGGGATGTGCGCGGCGGCGATCTTCTGCCGGGCGCGGGTGAGCCGTTTCTCCGTCGCCGCCTCGGTACTGAGCAGCAGCCCGGCGATCTGCGCGGGCGACAGGCCGCACAGCGTCCGCAGCGCGAGGGCGACCTGCGTCGGGGGCGACAGCGCCGGGTGGCAGCAGGTGAAGATGAGCCGGAGCAGGTCGTCGTGCACGACCTCGTCGGGCGGCAGGTCCGCGCGGGCCAGCTCGATCATCCGGGTGCCCTCCTCCTCCTTGCCGCGGCGGGCCTGCTCGCGGCGCAGGATGTCGATGGCCTTGCGGCGGGCGGTGACGGTGAGCCACGCGCGGGGCTGCGGCGGCACCCCGGTCACCGGCCATGCCCCGAGCGCCGCGAGGGCCGCCTCCTGCACGGCGTCCTCGGCGATCTGGACGTCGCCGACGGTCCGGATCAGGGTCGCGAGGATCCGCGCCCCTTCCACCCGGACCGTTTCGGCGACGGCGTCGTGCACGCCGCCTACCTGGCGGCGATGACCGGGCGGACCTCGACGGCGCCGCCCCACGCCGCCGGGATCTGCGCGGCGATCGCGACGGCCTCGTCCAGGTCGGCGGCCTCGATCAGGTAGTAGCCGGTCAGGGCCTCCTTCGTCTCCGCGTACGGGCCGTCGGTCGTGACGACCTTCCCGCCGCGGGCGCCCTCGACCCGGACCACGGTGGCCGTCGCCGTCGGGTGCAGGACGGCGCTCGCCCGGAGGCTGCCGGCGTTGTCGACCGCGAACTGCCGGTACTCGGCGAGCTCGGCTGCCTGCTCCGGCGCCCACCAGTCGACGTCGGCGGTGTAGGTCAGTGCGAGGTACTGCGGCATCGGACCGCTCCTTCCATCTCGGGAACTCAACCATGGAACGAGCGGCACCCGCCGGGAAAGGACATCAGGACCCGGTGATTGCCGGATGAGAATTTGATTTGGCAGAAAGTTCTTACCTGGCTCCCAGGAAGCACCGTTACGTTGGTTGCATGCGCCGCGAGGAGGCACCACGCGACCTTGAGGTCGAGTTCGATGTCCCGGCCCACGGCGACGTCCTCGCCCAGGGTGACGACGCCCCGTCGCGCCCGCCCCGGCAGTGGCCGAAACTGCCCGCCCCCCGCAGGAACGTGCTGCTCGCCGCCGTGGTCCTGCTCGCGCTGGCATTGACCGCCTACGTCGCGTTCCAGGCCGGCGGCGGCGGAGCCGAGACGGCGAAGCCGCGCCCGTCGGCGTCGCCCTCGCCGTCGGCGTCCGGGCCGCCGACGATCGCGCAGGTCTACGCGGCCGTCGCCCCGTCGGTCGTCACCATCCAGGCCATGAACGGCGAGGCCGTCACCGCGTCCGGCACCGGCGTCGTCGCCAGCGCGCAGGGGATCATCCTGACCGCGTTCCACGTCGTCGAGGGTGCCGCCGGCATCCAGGTCATCTTCGCCGACGGCACCAAGACCCGGGCGAAGGTCGCCCAGTCCGACCCGGCCCTCGACATCGCCGCGCTCGCCCCCGAAGGGCTGCCGGACGTGCTCGTCCCCGCCGTCATCGGCAACTCCGAGCGGCTCGCCGTCGGCAACACCGTCATCGCCATCGGCAACCAGCTCGGGCTCACCAGCAGCGCCACCGCCGGCGTCGTGTCCGGCCTGCAACGCACCGCGACCAACCCCGACGGCACCAAGCTCACCGGGCTCATCCAGTTCGACGCGGCCGTGAACCCCGGCAGCTCCGGCGGCCCGCTCCTCAACGCCAAGGGCGAGACGATCGCGATCGTCGTGGCCCTCGCCAACCCGACCTCCGCCGGCACGTTCGTCGGCGTCGGCTTCGCCGTGCCGATCGGCGCCGCCCTCGGCGCGGGCGGCGGAGACCAGGCACCACAGCAGTAAGCACCCGCTCGCAGACGTAAGGACGATACGTGGACACACCATCCGAAAGCGGCATCACCAGCGCGGTCGAGCAGGTTCTGTACGAGGTCAAGAAGACCATCGTCGGGCAGGACGCGCTCCTGGAGCGGCTCATGGTCGCCCTGCTGTCGCGCGGGCACATCCTCGTCGAGGGCGTCCCCGGCCTGGCCAAGACCCTCGCGGTGAAGGCGCTCGCCGCGGCGATCGGCGGGCAGTTCCACCGCGTCCAGTTCACCCCCGACCTGGTGCCCGCCGACATCGTCGGCACCCGCGTGTACCACCAGGTCAGCGGCCAGTTCCAGGTGTCGCTCGGACCCGTGTTCACCAACCTGCTGCTCGCCGACGAGATCAACCGGGCGCCGGCGAAGGTGCAGAGCGCGCTGCTGGAGGTCATGCAGGAGCAGCAGGTGACGATCGGCCGGGAGACGCACCACATCCCGCGGCCGTTCCTGGTCATGGCCACCCAGAACCCGATCGAGTCCGAGGGCACGTATCCGCTGCCCGAGGCGCAGGTCGACCGGTTCATGATGAAGGTCGTCGTCGGCTACCCGAGCCCGACGGAGGAGTTCGTCATCGTCGAGCGGGCCATCTCCCCGGCGCCGCTGCTGCAGGCGATCGTCGACCCCACCCGGCTGATCGAGATGCAGGGCGAGGTCGAGCAGGTCTACGTCGACCCGGCGCTCATCGAGTACTCCGTCCGCCTCGCCAACGCGACCCGCCGGCCCGAGGAGGTCGGGCAGGGCGACCTCGCCCGGTACATCAGCTTCGGCGCCAGCCCGCGCGCCTCGATCAACCTGGTCCTCGCCGCGCGGGCCCTCGCGTTCATCCGCGGCCGCGACTACGTCATCCCGCGCGACCTGACCGAGCTCGCCCTCGACGTGTTCCGGCACCGGCTCGTGCTCTCCTACGAGGCGCTGTCCGACGACGTCACCGCCGACACGATCCTCACCCGGGTCATGGCGGCGCTGCCGGTGCCGGCGCCGGTGCGCAGCGGAAGCCGCTGACCGTGACGGGCGCACCCGACCGGCTGCTGCGGCGCCTGGAGTGGCAGGTGATCCGAAGACTCGACGGGCAGCTGCTGGGCTCCTACCGCACCGTCTTCCGCGGTTCCGGCATCGACTTCGCCGACCTGCGCGAGTACACGCACGAGGACGACGTCCGCCACATCGACTGGAACGTCACGGCGCGCCTGGACGAGCCCTACGTCCGTCAGTACACCGAGGACCGCGAGCTCACCGCCTGGCTGGTCCTCGACCTGTCGGCCTCGATGCGCTTCGGCACCTCCGGCGGCAAGGACGGCCTGCTCACCGAGCTGGCGGTCTGCCTCGCGCGGCTCTTCACCCAGGGCGGCAACCGGATCGGCGCCGTCCTCTACGACAACGGGCTGCAGCGGGTCGTCCCGCCGCGCACCGGCCGCAACCACGTCCTGCGGCTCGCCCACGAGATCTCCCGCGCCGCTTCGGCCGTCGGGGACAAGCCGGGCGCCGCCACGGACGTCGACGGGATGCTGCGCCTCGCCGCGTCGCAGGCCCGCCGCCGGTCCCTGGTGTTCGTCATCTCCGACTTCATCAGCGGCGACGCCGTCAACTGGGAGTCGTCGCTGACGCGGCTCACCCACCGGCACGAGGTCGTCGCGATCCGGGTCGTCGACCCGATGGAGCTGGACCTGCCCGACCTGGGCCTGGTCCTCGTCGAGGACGCCGAGACCGGGGAGCAGGTCCTCGTCGACACCAGCGACCCACTCTTCCAGCAGCGGCTGCGCGAGGAGGTCGACGGCCGCGAGGCCGCGGTCGCGGCGGCGATGCGCCGGGCGCGCGTGACCCCACACCTCGTCACCACCGACCAGGACCCGCTCCTCGCCCTGGTCGACATGGTCCGCTGGTCGAAGCGGCGCCGCTCATGAGCGGGCCGCAGCGGAGCGAGGACCCGCGAATCATGGGTGCAGGGTGGAGCTCAGGCCGATGCCGGAGCGCAGCGGAGGCGTCGGCATGAGCTTTCAGAATCCCTGGCTGCTGGTCGTCGGAGTGGTCGTCGGAGTGGTTGTCGCCGGCGGTTACTGGTGGCTGCAGCGGCAGCGTGGTCTTGCGTTGCGCTCCGCCGGCCTTGCCGTGGGCAAGGATCGGATCCGCCGCCACGTGCCGCCCGTGCTGTTCCTCGTCGCGCTGACCCTGCTGCTGCTGTCCGTCGCCCGGCCCCAGGCCGAGCTGCCGGTCGCCCGCGCCGCCGGGACCGTGATCCTCGCGTTCGACGTGTCCAACAGCATGGGCGCCGACGACGTCGCACCCACCAGGCTCGCCGCCGCCCAGGCCGCCGCGATCGAGTTCGCCGACGCGCAACCCGACAGCGTCAGCATCGGCGTCGTCGCGTTCGACGAGGGCGCGCTCACCACCCAGCAGCCGTCCGAGGACCGGGCCGCGACGACCGCCGCCATCAAACGCCTCCGGGTCAACGGCGGCACCTCCCTCGGCCAGGCGATCCTCGCCTCCCTCACGGTCATCGCCGGCAAGCCCGCCACCCTCCCGGAGGACGGCCAGCCCGCGCCGGACCTCGGGTACTGGGGCAACGCCACCATCGTGCTGCTCTCCGACGGCGAGAACACCGGCGGACCCGACGCCGTCGCCGCCGCCCAGCTCGCCGCGACCGCGGGCGTCCACATCGAGACCGTGGGCGTCGGCACCGTCGACGGCACCACCGTCGAGGTCGACGGCTTCCAGGTCGCGACGTCCCTGGACGAGGAGCTGCTCACGGAGGTCGCGAAGACCACCACCGGCAGCTACCACCGCGCCGAGAACGCCGAGGCCCTCCACGACGTGTACGAGTCGCTGGACCTCCGGCTCACCGTGCAGACGAAGCCGGTCGAGCTGACCGGCGCCGCCGCGGCGCTCGCCGTGCTGCTGCTCACCATCGGGGGAGTACTGATGACCACCTGGTTCGGACGGATCCTCTGATGTCGCTGCACTGGCCGTGGGCCCTCGTCGCGCTGCTGGCGTTTCCGCTGCTCCTCGCGGTCCGCTGGTGGACCCGCCGCCGTCGCCGCCGGGCCGCCGTCCGGCTGCCGAGCGTGGGGCTGATCAGGGCGGCGCTGCCCGGCCGTACATCATGGAAACGCCGGATCCCGCTGTGGATCTTCGCCGCTGGGCTGCTCGTCACCGGCACCGCGGCCGCCCGGCCGGAGGCGTCCGTCGTCGTGCCCGACAGCGCTGCCACGATCATCCTGGCGATGGACGTGTCCGGTTCGATGTGCTCCACCGACGTCTCACCCAACCGGCTCACCGCCGCGCAGAAGGCCGCCCGGGAGTTCATCAAGGACCACGACGGCAACCAGAAGATCGGCCTGGTCGCGTTCTCCGGCATCGCCGGCCTGATCGTCCCGCCGACCACCGACACCAAGCAGCTCCTCGACGCCATCGACGGCCTGCGCACCGCCCGCGGCACCGCGATCGGCCTGGCCATCCTCACCTCCATCGACGCGATCGCCGAGATCAACCCCGACGTCCCACCGACTGGCGTCGAGGTCCCCGACGACGGCGTCGCCACCGGCGAGTACGAGCCCGACACCATCGTCGTGCTCACCGACGGCCGCAACACCGACGGCGTCGACCCGATGACCGCCGCGGCCGCCGCCGAGGCCCGCCGCCTGCGCGTCTACACGATCGGCTTCGGCACCTCCGTCCCCTCCCCGATGGTCTGCTCCAGCGACCAGATCAGCAGCGGCGGCCAGTTCCGCGGCGGCCCCGGCCCCGGCGGCCAGTTCGGCGGCCGCGGCCGCTTCCAGGACATGGACGAGGGCACCCTCACGAAGGTCGCCGAGACCACCGGCGGCAAGTACTTCAAGGCCGAGGACGCCGAAGCCCTCGGCGACGTGCTCCGCGACCTGCCCAGCCAGGTCACCCTCCAGCGCAAGAAGACCGAGCTGACGTCGTGGTTCGCCCTCGCCGGCGCCCTGCTGGTCCTGCTCGCCGTCGCGCTGTCCCAGTGGTGGAACCGCATGCGGCCACCCGCGCCTTCGGCGGTCAGCCGCCGCTGAACCCGGCCCGGCGGCCGCACTTGATCACCGCGGCTACCTTGACCGGCGTGACCGCCCGGCCCGCCCCGGCGCCATTCACCTGGCGCCGGGCACCCCTGTCCATGCTGCTGCTCGCGCTCATGCTGCTGTGGATGCTGAGCCCGGTGATCTGGCTCTACGCCATCGGCCAGATCGGTCCCGACTCCAACGTCGCCCAGACCCCCGAGCAGTCCCGCGCGCTGCGCGTCGCGGACTGGACGACGTTCTCCTACGCCCTCATCGCCCCGATGGTCGTGGTCTCCGTCTCCTGGTGGACGAGGCGCCGCGTGGTGCTGACCCTGACCCTGTCGGCGCTCGCCCTCGGCGCCCTGGCCGTGATCGCCCTGCTGCTGATGACCTGACCGCGCCGGGTTTGGTTCGTCGCCGCTGATCCGCTCAGCGCTGGCGGGCGGTCGTCGCCGGGCGTGACGGTGTCCGCGTCGTGGACGCCGGCGAAGGCCTGCGTCGTGATCCGGAACCGGGTCGCGCCGGCGCCACGGTGGCCAGGCGCCGGGGAGGAGGCGCCGGAGCGGCTCGGGGTGCGGGCGGTGGCCGGGGATGTGCTCGACGCCGTGCTGAAGTACCTCGACGACGCGGACGTCCGGATCGGCCAGGCCGCGGTGTTCGCGGTGACCCGGTTCGTCCAGTTGCTGCTGCCGGAGTGCCGGGGCACCGCGGCGGGCGCTGCTGCGGGGGATCGGGTTGCGGTGGTGGTTCGGCGGCTGCGGGTGGTTGCCGGCCGGGATGACGGCGGGGTGGGTGCGGCGGCGGCGTACGCGTTGGCGGAGCTGGGCGCCGACACTGCGGACCTGCTGGACCGGGCGGCGTTGGCGGTGCGGGCCTGCACGGCGCTGTCGCCGGCGACCGCCGGCGATGCCCGTGCGGTCGCGGCGCTGGAGGAGGCGTTGCGGCACACCCCGGACAACGACGACTGGCTGGGTCTGGGGTCGCGGCTACAACGGTTGCGGCTGCACATGGAGTTCGCGGCGGCGGGAGAGCGGGCGGGCGGCTTCGACGAGCTGGTGCCCGGCGCCCTCGTGGTCGCCACGCCGGAGGCCGGGACGACCGGGAACGGGTGGGGGCCGCTGCTGCGGGTGGCGTTCCCGCCCGGATGGCAGGAGCGGCCGCTTACCGGCAACCAGCGGGAGTTCCTGCATCGGCTGGTCGGCAACGACTCCGTCTGGGGCGAGTGGGCGACGGACACGCCGTCGCGCCTCGCCGCGGTCGGGCTTCCCCCGGACCGGGAGGCCTGCCGGACCCTGATCGGGGCGCGGGCGGGTCGTGACAGGGGTCGGCGGGGTGGCCTAGGCTCCGGCCGTGCGGGTGAAGATCCATGACGAGACGGCCGGTGGGCGGGTCGTCGGGGCGATGGAGCTGGACGTTGCCGGGCCGGTGCGGCTGCGGGAGCTGATCCGGTTGCGGGTGCGGGAGGAGGTCGCGCGGTACAACGCGCGGCCGGTCGAGCGCTTCCACGGGCTGGTCCGGCCGACGGCGGCCGAGGCGGATCTCAACGGGTACCTGATGCCCACGCCGGCGCGGATCGACTGGGAGCGGCAGGCGGACGCCGCGGTGGCCGCCTTCGAGCGGAACGGGTTCTTCGTGCTCGTCGGGGACCGGCAGGTGGAGGACCTCGACGAGGAGCTGACGCTCGACGAGGCGTCCCGCGTGGTGTTCATCCGCCTCGTGCAGCTGGTCGGCGGATGACCGCCGCCGAAGCCCTCGCCGCACACCAGGCCCGGGCCGCGCAGGTGCTCCCCAACCCCGCCGGGCTGAACGCCGACGCGGTCGAGGACGTGCGGCGGCGCGTGCTGCCGTCCCTCGACGACGAGCACGTCCGGTCCGTCACGGTCGCGCTCGTCGAGCGGGCGGCGGGCAACTACGGGTGGGGAGCGTGGGCGCCCGGCCGCCTCTTTCCCGACCTCGAGGCCCGCCGGCCGGCGTGGACGGTGACCGACGTCGGGCTGCTGTTCGACCTCGCCCGGCGGGCGTCCAGCAGGTCGGCGGAGGCCGTGCTCCGGGTCGCCGTCGGCGCCGCCGAAGGACTGGACGCGGCCGGCCGGGCCCAGCTCGTGGAGCGCTTCTGGGAGGCGCAGGCGATCGACGCTTCCTCCGCGGCTCGGGCGGAGCTGGTGCGGCGGCTGATGCAGCTCGCGGACACCACCGGCAACGGCGTGCCTGGCTGGGCGGGGCGGATCTGGCTCGGCGACGGCTGGAGCCGGGCCGCGGTCGCGCTGCTGCGGTCCGCGCCGGCCGGCACCGACGACCTCGGCCCGCTGCTCGACCACGCGCTGACCCTGACGTCCGGTCCGCGGCCGACGAAGGCGTGGGTGCAGCGCGCCGCCGGGCTGCTGGACGGGCGGGCGGGGCTGCTCGATCTGCTGCACCGGCTGCTGCATCTCGCCCACAACTGCCGGCCCGAGTCGGTCGAGCAGCACTATGCGACGTTCCCCATGCGGGTCAGTCAGCACAACGCCGACCTGGTGCGGGGGCTGCTGTGGGCGGCGCAGGTGTCCGGCGAGGAGTGGCTGGTGCACGTCGTGCTGGCGCTGGAGCCGACGCTGCACGAGCCGAAGCCGCTCAACGCCTGCTACGCGGTGCTGGGCCGGCGCGGCGACGCCGACGCGATCGCCGCGCTCGTGCGGATGCAGCGCGCTACCCGGCACCGCGGGAAGCTCAAGCAGATCGCGGCGGCGCTGGACGAGGCCGCTGCCGCCGCCGGGATCAGCCGCTCGGAGCTCACCGAGCTGACGATTCCCGACTGCGGCCTCGACCGGCGGCGGCAGCGGCGCATCGGAGCCGCGCTCATCGAGGTCGACGAGCGGGCCCGGGTCCGCGTGACGTGGGACGACGGCGCGGACAAGACGGACGCGGAGGTGCGCCGCGCCACCGCCGACCTGAAGAAGGCCCTCGCCGACGAGCGGGCCCGCCTCGAGGACCTGCTCGTCGAGGACCGCGACTGGCCCATTCCGGTGTGGCGGCAGCGGTACGCCGAGCACCCGGTCACGGGCGGCCTCGCCACCCGCCTGCTGTGGACGGTCAGCGACGGGGACCACCGGTACACCGGCATACCGGACGCGGACGGACGTTTCACCATGGCGGACGGCACGAACACGATGCCGGGCGACGCGGCGCGGGTGCGCCTGTGGCACCCGGTGGACGCCGATCCGGAGGAGGTCCGCGCCTGGCGGGCGCACATCCTCGACCACGAGCTGGCGCAGCCGTTCAAGCAGGCATTCCGCGAGGTGTACCTGTTGACCCCCGCCGAGGAGGAGACCCGCGTCCACTCGAACCGGTTCGCGGCGCACATCCTGCGGTACCAGCAGGCCTACGCGCTCATGAAGGAGCGCCGGTGGGGCAGCAACTACCTCGGCGGCTGGGACGGGGGCTACGACGGCGAGGCGAAGCGGGAGTTCCCCGCGGCCGGCCTGACGGCCGTCTTCCACCACGAGCAGGCCGTCGACGGTGGCGGCGACCCCGTGCAGTTCTGCTCGACCGACCGGGTCCGGTTCGAGCGGGGCCGCGGCCGGGCGCGGCAGGAGGTCCCGCTGGCGGAGATCCCGGCAAGGGTCTTCAGCGAGGCGATGCGCGACGTCGACCTGTTCGTCGGGGTCACCTCCATCGCCACCGACCCGACCTGGGCCGACCACCGCACCGACGACGCCCGGTTCGGCTACTGGCAGGCGTTCGCGTTCGGCGAGCTGACGGCCAACGGCCAGGTCCGCCGGCAGGTCCTGGAGCACCTGCTGCCACGGCTGAAGATCCGCGACCGGGCCAAGCTCGACGGCCACTACCTCGTCGTCGACGGCCGCCGCCACACGTACCGCATCCACATCGGCAGCGGCAACATCCTCATGTCCCCGAACGACCGCTACCTGTGCATCGTGCCGGCCGGCGCCGCCAAGACCCCGGGGGTGCGCTTCATCCCCTTCGAGGGCGACGCCATGCTGTCGATCGTGCTGTCGAAGGCCATGCTGCTGGCCGACGACCACAAGATCACCGACCCGAGCATCCTCCGCCAGCTCGGCTAGTACGGCAGCCCGCGTTCGGGGGACGTCCGAGGCCGAGTCGTCGTGCGTAGTGAGCGAAGCGGCACCCAAACGACCCACCCGCCGGGGCATGTGTCAGCGTGTGTGCCTTCGGGGAGGTGTGATGGCGACACAGGACTCGTTCCACGCGTACGTGTCGGGCCGGCTCGCGGCGTTGTCGCGGCTGGCGTATCTGCTGTGCGGAGACCGGCACGCCGCGGAGGATCTGGTGCAGGTGACGCTCATCAAGGTCGCCCGGCACTGGGAACGGGTGAGCGCCGGCAGTATGTCGCCTGCGTGGCTGCCCACGGATCTGTGGCGGCGTGGGAGACGGCAGCGGTCCCGGGGCAGGATCGTTGCCGTCGCCGCGGTGGTGCTGCTGTGTGCGGCCGTGGCCGTGTTGCCCGGCCTGCATGTCGAGCCCCAGCCGGCCGAGGGCGGCCCGGTCGTCCCCCGCAGCGTCGGGCTTCCGTACTTCTGGCAGGCGACGGTTGACATGGCGCCGCCGGGCCCGGCCTCGGTGCTGTTCGGCGGCGACAGTCTGGGGTTGAGCAGCGACCCGTTCGAGGAGGACGGCGGCAAGCTCGCCGTGCTCGGCCACAACGGCGACTACCGCATACTGCGCTATCCCAGCGATGGAGTGCGCGCCGGGCAGGGCGCGCGGCTGTCGCCGGACGGCAGCCTGGTCGCGCACAGCGATCTGACCGGCGGGCCGGCTGGGTGGCTGGTGGTCACCGATCTGCGTACCGGTCGTAGCCGTGGCTACAGCGGCGGCGAGACGGCCTGCTGCGCGGAGGTCGTGGCCTGGCGGCCGGACAGCGGCGCCGTCCTGGCACTGCAGTCCGCCCGCGACGGCTATCCGATCGACGGCCCGGCGGCGCGGTACGTCCTGGTCGACCTGGCCAGCGGCGCGGTCACTCCGGTCGAAGACCGGCTTCTGTGGGACGACAACGCCTCGGCGTGGGGGGCGGCGTTCGCCCCCGACGGCCGTGGGTTCGTCGCGGCGAGGACGGCCGCCCACGGCACCGAACTGCGCGGCTACGACGCCACCGGCCGCCGGGTGTGGACCCGCGACCTCGGCGGCCGACGACTGGCGGGCTCGGGCGCCTACACCTCGGACAGTTCGACGGTGGCGCTGCTGACCGTCGACGAATGCCCGTTCCAGTGTGATCACGATCAGCGCGACGCCCGGGGATGGCGGGTCTCGTATCTGGACCCCGCCACGGGTGCCGACCGCGAAGGGCCGGCGCTGCCCGAGGTGACCGGCGCGGCGGTGCGGGCGCTCGGCTGGCACGGCGATGCCCTCGTCGTCGTGCAGTACGAGTCAGAGGACTACGTCACCGCAGCCGACAGCGAGACGCGGGAGATCCGGCATGTCCGCGTGCTGGCGCTTCGGCCTGGAGCCGTGGACGTGGTGCTGGATCCGCCGGCCGACGTCGCCTCCATCGACATCGCGCAGGACCTGGTCCGCAACGGGCAGTTCGGCGGTCCGGTGCCGGCACCGGCGATGCTGCCCGCCCGCTGGTCGGTCGTCGCGCAGGCCGCGCTGTGCCTGCTGTGCCTGCTGGCACCGGTGGCGGCAGCCGTCGTCGTCTTCGTGAGGGTGTGGGCGGCTCGCCGGCGTCGCGCCGCCGCCGGATGACAGCAGAGCGCCGGCCACAACGGCGGCTGCTGCCCTAGGACACCGGGGTGAGCAGGACGATCGGGATCTCGCGGTCGGTCTTCTGGGCGTACTCGTCGTACAGCGGGAAGATGCCCGCCATCTGGGTCCAGAGCGGGGCGCGCTCGGCCGGGGACGCGACGCGGGCGCGGGCGGTGAACCGGCGGGTGCCGACCTGCACCCCGACGCTCGGGTCCGCCTCCAGGTTCTTGAACCACGCCGGGTCGTCGTCGGCGCCGCCCTTGGAGGCGACGACCACGAAGTCGTCCCCCGTGGTGCCGTAGATCAGGCAGTTGCGGCGCGGCTCGCCGGTCCGGCGGCCGGTCGTGGCGAGCACGAGGGTGAGCACGCCGTTCGACTCGTGCCCCTCGGTGCCGCCGGAGGCCAGGTACTTGCGGGTGTGCTCGGCGACCCAGTCCCACTTCGAGTCGGTGGCGCGGTCGAGGTCTTCGGCGACGGCCATGTCGGGCGGTCCTTTCTGATGCGGACGGTACCGGTTGTTCCTACCCCATGGACGGAGCCGGCAACACGTTCTCGACATCGGAAAGGACCGCCCGTGGCGCGGTCAGTTCAGGTTCCAGGTCACGGTGTCGGTGACGGGGGTGCCGTTGATGGTGGCGGTGACCTGGAAGGTGTTGGCGCCGGCGCGCAGGGTCACGCCGGTCCACTTGAAGATGTGATCGGCGCTGGTGCGGGAGCCGAGCGAGACGCCGTTGAGGGTGGCGGTGACGGATGCCGCATTCGAGTAGACCTTCAGCTCGGTCGCGGCGGTGGTGCGCTGGGTCCAGCGGCGGCTGGTGATGTACAGGGTGGGCGCCGCCGACCAGTTCGCCTTGTAGAAGTAGAAGGCGTCCTTGCGGGTGACCCGGTCGCGGGTGACGAGCCCCTTGTCGTTGATGCCGGGCTGGCCGCCCTCGTTGCGCGCGTCGGCGGCGAAGTCGAACATGTTCCACACGTACGTGCCCCACACGTACGGGCGGGCGTCGAGCTGCTTCCAGGACGCCTCGTGCAGCAGCGCCTGGTACTCCTCGGGGTGGTACTGGCCGCCGGGGCTGGGGGCGGCGGGGTTGAGGGCGTGCTGGGTGGTGTTGGCGCCCGCGCCGTACTCGGACAGGGCGATGCGGCGGGACGGGTTCGCGGCGTGCAGGCTGTCCAGGTTCCCGCCGAGGTCGTTGTAGCCGCCGTTGTACCAGCCGAAGTACTTGTTGTAGCCGCTGGCCTCGGCGTGGTTGTTGACGGCGCCGGTGTCGCTGACGCAGCAGCTGGCGTAGACGGAGACCCGGTCGGGGTCCTCGGTGTTGACGAGGCCGGCGAGGTTGTCCAGCAGGGCGTTGGTGGCGGCGTTGTCGACCCGCTGCTCGTTGCCGATGCCCCAGAAGACGATCGACGGGTGGTTGTAGTTCTGCCGGATCAGCTCGATCATCTGCTGGCGGGCGTTCGCCGTGTACCCGGCGGAGTTGGTGGTGTCGTTGACGAGCGGGATCTCCGCCCAGACGACGAGGCCGCGTTCGTCGGCGAGGTTGTAGTCCTTCTGGTCGTGCTGGTAGTGCGCCATCCGGATGGTGGTCGCGCCGATCTCGCGGATCAGGTCGAAGTCCTGGGTGTGCTGGGTGTCGTCGACGGCCCAGCCGACCCCGGCACGGTCCTGGTGCAGGTTCACGCCGTGCAGGTCGTACGGGTGACCGTTGAGGGTGAAGCCATTGTTGGGGTCGACGCCGAAGGTGCGCAGGCCGAGGGGCTCGGTGACCACGTCGGTGACCTGACCGTCGGAGCGGATCTCGACGTTCGCCTTGTACATGTACGGGTCGGCGAGCCCGTCCCACCGGTGCGGGTTGGCGATGGTGACGGTCTGCACGACGTCCACACCGGCGTTCGCGGCCACGGTACGGGCGGGCAGCGACTGGTCCGCGACGATGTTGCCCGCCGCGTCGGTGACGACCGTGCGGACGACGACGGAGCGGCTCGACGTGTAGTTGTTGAACAGTTTCGTGGTCACGTCGACGGTCGCCGACGCCGCGGTGACGGACCGCTGCCGCAGGTACACGCCGGGCCCGGCGGAGTCGAGCATCCGCACGGCGAGGGGGTCGACGACCTGCAGGCTGACGTTGCGGTAGATGCCGCCGTAGAACGTGAAGTCCGCGGACAGCGGCGGGATGTCGGCGTTGTTGGCGTTGTTCACCTTGACCGCGATGACGTTGTCCTGCCCCACCTTGAACGCCGACGTGGCGCCGAAGCGGAAGCGGGAGTAGCCGCCGGAGTGCTTGCCGAGATAGGTGCCGTTGACCCACACGTCGGCGACCTGGTTCGCGCCGGCGAACTGCAGGAACAGCATCTTGCCGGCGAAGGACGCCGGGACGGTGTAGTGCCGCCGGTACCAGCCGACGCCGCGGTAGTAGTTGTTGCCGCCGTCGGCGCCGTCGGCGGCGTTCCAGGTGTGCGGGACGCTGAGCTGCTGCCAGCCGCTGTCGTTGAAGGCGGTGGCCTCGGCGCCGGCGACGTCACCCTTGGTGAAGCGCCAGCCGGAGTTGAGGTCGACCCGCTGCCGGAGCGCGGGCGGGGTGTACGTGGCCGCGGACGCGTGGGGCGCCGCGATCACGTTGGCGGCCACGACCATGACGGCCGTGGCGAGCCACGTGACGATCCTGGGCATTGTTCACTCCCGAACGGGACGTATGGCGGTACGCGCCGCCCCGGGCGGGGCAGCGGTGAGGTGCCGTGTTCAGTTGAAACGCAGCCGCGCGACCTGTTCGACGAGCAGGTCCCGCCAGGTGGTGCCGAGCGGGTCACCGAGGAACGGCAGGAGCGCGTCGACGAGCGAGGCAGGGGTGGAGCGGCCGGCCGCCGCGTCCGCCAGCGCCGCCGCCTGCGGGTCCTCGACGGGTTGGCGGGTGGCGACGTACACCATCCACGCCGCGACGGCGAGCGCCGTCCACTGTGGAGTGTGTCCCGAACTGAGACGGTCGCGGGCGGTGCCGAGCAGCCGGATCGGCAGTTTGAGTGACCCGTCGGCGGCGACCTGGACGGTCCGGTGGCCGAGCGCCGGGTCGGCGAACCGGCGCAGGATCGACTCCTGGTAGCCGCGCAGGTCGAAGCCGTCCGGCAGGGTCAGGGTCGGCGCGGCGTCCTCGGTCATGAGCCGCCACGCGGCGTCGGCGAGGGCGGGGTCGGTCATCGCCGACGCGATCGTCCCGTGGCCGGCGAGGGCGCCGGTGTACGCGAGCAGCGAGTGGGTCGCGTTGAGCAGCCGCAGCTTCGCCGCCTCGTACGGCGCGACGTCCGTGGTGAACGTGGCGTCCCACGCGGGCCGCCCGGCGGCGAACGTGTCCTCGATGACCCATTGGCTGAAGGGTTCCGCGACGACCGTGCCTTCGTCGCGGACGCCGAGGATCCGCTGTACATCGGCGAGATCGGCGGCGGAGGTCGCGGGGACGATCCGGTCCACCATGCAGGACGGGAACGCGACCGAGGAGCCGATCCACTCGACCAGCCGGTCACCGGCCGGCAGGGTGGCGGCGTGGTCGAGGACGATCCGGCGCAGGGTGGCGCCGTTGGCGGGCAGGTTGTCGCACGGCAGCACGCTGAGCGGCCCGGCGTCGGCGCGGCGGCGCAGCTCCAGGCCGGCGACGAGCCGCTCGACCGCGTTGCCGGGCCGGTAGCCCTTCTCGGTCACGGTGAGGGTCACCAGGCGCACGGCCGGGTCGGCGATCCTGTTCACCAGCTCGAACGCCAGGCCGATCTCGCGCAGGGCACCGACGATCCGCGGCGGCCCGGCGCCGACGCCCCGTTCGAGGACGGTGTACAGGCAGTCCTGCGGCGCGAGCTGGTCCCGGACGGTCGTGGACCGCTGGGTGAATCCGGCGATCCCCCAGGTCGGGTCGGCGGCCAGGGTGGCGTCGGTGTAGACGGCCTGGTGCGCCCGGTGGAACGCGCCGACGCCGAGGTGCACGATGCCGACCCGCACGTCCGCCGGGTTGTACGGCAACGCGGGCAGCGATCGCAGCGCGGACATCGACAGGCGGGTCACCAACTGTGCATCGTCCCGTCTTCGAGACGGTTCACCGGCAGCGACGCCGGCTTGTACGGGTACCGCGCGGCGAGCTCCTCGTCGATGTCGACGCCCAGCCCCGGCTCCTCGGACGGGTGCAGGTAGCCGCCGTCGAAGTGGTACCCGTGCGGGAACACCTCGTCGGTTGCCTGGGTGTGCCGCATGTACTCCTGCAGCCCGAAGTTCGGGATGGCGACGTCGACGTGCAGGGCGGCGGCCATGCAGACCGGGGACAGGTCGGTGGCGCCGTGCGAGCCGGACCGCACGTGGTGCAGCGCCGCCAGGTCGAAGATGCGCCGCAGGTGGGTGATGCCGCCGGCGTGCACGACGGTCGCGCGGATGTAGTCGATGAGCTGCTCGCGGATGAGCTGCTCGCAGTCCCAGACCGTGTTGAACACCTCGCCGACGGCGATCGGGGTGGTGGTGTGCTGGCGGATGAGCCGGAACCCGTCCTGCAGCTCGGCGGGGACGGGGTCCTCGATCCAGGTCAGGTCGTACGGTTCCAAACTCTTGCCGAGCCGGGCGGCCTCGATCGGGGTGAGCCGGTGGTGCACGTCGTGCAGCAGCCTGACGTCGGGGCCGAACTCGTCGCGGACGCGGGCGAACACGGACGGCGTGTGCCGCAGGTACTTCGCCGTGGACCACACGTTCTCGGTCGGCAGGGTGGCGTCGGCGGGCTCGTAGTACATCTTGTCGCCGGAGACGCCGTAGGTGCTGGCGAGCCCGGGGACGCCGGTCTGCACCCGGATGGCCTTGTAGCCGAGGTCGACGTACCTGGCGACCTCCACCAGCACGTCGTCCACCGTGGATCCGTTGGCGTGGCCGTAAACGGTGACGCCCTCGCGGGAGCGGCCGCCGATCAGCTTGTACACCGGCAGCCCCGCGATCTTGCCGAGGATGTCCCACAGGGCGGTGTCGACGGCGGCGATCGCGCTCATCGTGACGGGCCCGCGCCGCCAGTACGCGCCCTTGTACAGGTACTGCCAGGTGTCCTCGATGCGGGTCGGGTCACGGCCGATGAGCTGCGGCACCACGTGGTCGGTGAGGTAGCTGGCGACGGCGAGCTCGCGGCCGTTGAGGGTGGCGTCGCCGACGCCGGTGACGCCGTCGTCGGTGACGATCTTCAGTGTGACGAAGTTGCGGTCGGGGCAGGTGACGATGACCCGGGCCTCGCTGATCCTCATGCGGGGTCTTCCTCTTTGACTCGGGCGACGAGCTGGGTCGGGTTCACCAGGCGCAGGGCCAGGACGAGCAGCACGAGCATCGTGCCGGTGTAGATGACGGCCATCGCGTCGACGGACTGCTGCGCGCGGATGCCGGCGGCGGACATCGAGTTGTAGAGCGCGACGACGAGCGTGGTCGAGTCGGGCCCGGCGGTCAGGAACGTCAGCTCGAACATGCCGACGGTGCGGACGAGGACGAGGATCGACGCGGCGAGGATGCCGGGGACGAGCAGCGGGGCGAGGATGCGGGTGAAGATCTGGCGGGTGCCGGCGCCGCACATGCGGGCGGCGCGTTCGATGGTGGGGTCGATCTGCTCGATGAACGGGGTCATGGTGAGGATGACGAACGGCACCGACGGCACCAGGTTCGCCAGCACCACCCCGGTCATGTGCCCGGCGAACCCGTACTTGTAGAGCACGGTCGCCAGGGGGATGCCGTACGTGATGGGCGGCATCAGGATCGGCAGCAGGAACAGCAGGTACAGGACGCGCCGGCCGGGGAACGAGCGGCGGGCCAGCACGTAGGAGGCGGGCACGCCGACGAGGACGGAGATGCCGACGACGAGCGCGGACACCTCCAGGGTGGTGACGAGGACGGGGAGCAGCCCGAAGTCGCGCCACGCCTCGCCGTACCACTGGCCGGTGAAGCCGGAGGGCAGCCACGTGTCGAACCACTGCCGGCCGAACGAGCTGACGACGACGGAGCCGACGAGGCCGAACAGGTTGACGAAGAAGAACGCGACGACACCCCAGACGAGCCAGGCGGCAGGACGCGCGGTGAGTCTCATCCTTTGCCTCCGGTGGATCCGGTGTACAGCAGCGACCGCCAGCCGAGGACGGCGGCGATGACGGCGAGCTCGACGAGGCCCATGACGACCGCGATCGCGGACGCCTTCGGGTAGTCGTACTGTTCGTAGCCGGCGTGCCAGGCGGCGATGGAGATGACGCGGGTGTCGCCGGCGGGGTCGCCGACGAGGACCGCGGACGGGAACACGCTGAACGCGAGCACGAACGTCAGGCAGAACGTGGTCGCCAGGCCCGGCGCGAGCAGCGGCAGGGTGATCCGCCGGAAGCGCTGCGCCCAGCCGGCGCCGAGGGTCGCGGCGGCCTTCTCCAGGGTCGGGTCGATGCCCGACAGGTACGACAGCACCAGCAGGAACGCGAACGGGAAGCCGGTGATGACGAGGGAGAAGAACACGCCCCAGTAGTTGTGGGTGAGCCGGACCGGGTCGTCGATGATCCCGGCCGCCATCAGGGTGCGGTTGAACCAGCCGGTGGGGCCGAGGAAGTTGAGCAGCCCCTGCGCGGTGAGGACCGTGCCGAGCGTGATCGGCACGACGAGGACCGTGGTGAGCAGCCGTTTGCCGCGGAACCGGCCCCGCATCCGGTAGGCGATCGGCACCGACGCGCCGACGTTGAGCAGCGCCACCGGCAGTGACAGCCACAGCGTCGTGGTGAGGGTGCCGCGCTCGTACGCGTCGGCGAAGAACGACCGGTAGGCCTCGAACGGGCCGCCCTGTTCGGGTTGGAACGACAGGCCGATGCCGTAGAAGAACGGGTAGACGAACAGCGTCACCACGAACAGCAGCGCGGGTCCGAGCAGGAGCAGCTGCCGGTCGACGCCGCGCTCGGCGAGCCGGTGCCGCAGCGCCACCTTGGCCATCAGTCGTCACCGCCGGCGCGGAACACGAGCAGCGCCGACGGGTCCACCGCGAGACGGACCTTGTCGCCCGGCGCGGGCCGGGTCTCGGTGCGCAGGTGCAGGCGCTGCCCGGCCTCCGTCACGACCTCGACGGCGACCTCGCGGCCCTGGTACTCCACCACCTCGACGGTGGCGGGGAACCCGTCGTCGGCGACCCGCAGCGACTCCGGTCGTACACCGGCGACAACGGCATCCCCGACGGTCAGGTCGCCGACGGGGGTGCCGGTCAACGTCAACCCGCCGGCCTCCACCACTGTGGACGGTCCGGTGTGGACGACCTTCATCGGCAGCAGGTTGCGGAAGCCCATGAAGTCGGCGACGTGCCGGTTCGCGGGCTGGGTGTGCAGCTGCTCCGGGGTGCCGACCTGCTGGACGCGCCCGTTGCGGAGCACGACCAGGCGGTCGGCCATCGACAGCGCCTCCTCCTGGTCGTGCGTCACGTAGACGGTGGTGAGGCCGAGCGCCTGGTGCAGGCGGCGGATCTCGGTGCGCATCTCCAGCCGCAGCTTCGCGTCCAGATTGGACAGTGGCTCGTCCATCAGGACCAGCGACGGCTCCAGCACGACCGCGCGGGCGATCGCGACCCGCTGCTGCTGCCCGCCGGACAGCTGCCCGGGCAGCTTCCGCGCCTGCTGCTCCAGGTGGACCAGGGCGATCGCCTCGTCGGTGCGGCGGCGGATCTCGGCGCTGGGCAGGCGGCGCATCTGGAGCCCGAACGCGATGTTCTTCGCCACCGTCAGGTGCGGGAACAGCGCGTAGTTCTGGAAGACCATGCCGAAGCCGCGCTTCTCCGGCAGCAGCGTGTCGAGGCGGGTGTCGTCCTGCCAGATGCTGCCGGCGGTGAGCGGCAGCAGGCCGGCGAGGCAGTTGAGGGCGGTCGACTTGCCGCAGCCGGACGGGCCGAGCAGGGCGATGAACTCGCCCCGCTCGATCGTCAGGTTGAGGTCGACGAGCGCGTCCTGACCGCCGAAGCGCCGGGTCACGCCCTCGAGCCGCAACTGGTTGAAGGTCACTTCTTCACCTTCGCCCCGCCCACCTCGCGGTCCCACTTGTCGAACGCGGCGACGAGCGCCTTCGCGTCGAGCGGGACCTCCAGGGGGTTGCCGGAGATGAGCTGGTCATACTCGGGCCGGCCGAAGTCGGTGATCGCCTTCTGGCTGTCGGCGGGCGCCATCGACAGCGGCACGTCCTTGACCGCCGGGCCCGGGTAGAAGTAGCCCTTGTCGTAGGCCTTCGCCTGCTGCTTCGGGCTGAGCATGTCCTGCAACAACAACAGGATCGCGGCCTGCTTGTCGGCGGAGACGCCCTTCGGCACGACGGCGTAATGCGCGTCGGTGACCCAGTGGAAGCCGTTGAGCGAGCCGATCTTCGCCTCCTTCGGCACCTGGCCGAGGACGCGCGGGTTGATGTCCCAGCCGGTCGTCGTCGCGATGATCTTCGCGGAACCGTTCGCGAGGGACTTCATCGTCTCGCTGGTCGAGCTCGGGTACAGCTCGACGTACTTGTTGAGCTCGGTGAGGTACGCCCAGGTCTTCTCCCAGCCGTTGACCGGGTCCTTCGGGTCCTTGTCACCGAGCAGGTACGGCAGGCCCATGAGGAACGTGCGGCCGGGCCCGGAGTTCGCGGGCCGGGCGTACTGGACGGCGCCCGGGTTGGCCTTCGCGTACGCGAGGAGCTCGTCGGCGCTCTTCGGCGGGTTCGGCACCTTGTCCGGCAGGTACTCGATCAGCGGGCCCGACGGGTAGTAGGTGACGGTGACGCCGAAGTCCCCGGCGAGCTTCTGCATCGCGGCGGCGCCGGGCAGGTAGCTGTTCATGTTGGACAGGCGCTGGGCGTACGTGGGAAGCAACGGCTGCCAGAGCCCCTGGTCCACACCGGCGGCGAGGCCGTCGACACCGGTGAGCACGAGGTCGATGTCGACCCGTCCGGCGTTCTGCTGCGCCTTGACCTTCGGTGCGAGCTCGGGCGCGGTCGCCTTGGAGTAGGTGACCTTGCTGATCGTGTCGCCGTGCGCGGACACGAAGTCGTCGATCATGCCCTGGGTGAGCTGCAGGTTGCCGGCGACGTCGAGGATGTTGAGCGTCACGGGGGACGCGGGCTTGAGCGGCAGGTCGCCACTGGACGCGGCCGACGGGGTGTTCTTCGCCGGGGCGCCGCAGCCGGCGACGAGCGTGAGGGTGAGCAGTGCGGCGAAGTGTCTGCGGGTCAGGGACATAGCGGGATTCCCTTCTGGTGCACGCTTCAGGGGGTGTCGTGCGGAGTTGCTCAGGTGGTGCTGGCCGCGGGTGGGCGCCCGGTCGAGTGGCGGACCATGAGTTGTGACGGGAGCTCGCGGCGGGCGAGGGCGGCGCGGTCGGGGTCTTCGAGCAGCTGCAGCAGCATGTCGACGCCGGCGCGGCCGATCGGCTCCTGCGGTTGGGCGACGGTGGTCAGCGACGGGCTGACCATCTGGGACAGCACGATGTCGTCGAAGCCCATGACGCTGATCGCCTCGGGCACCTTCACGCCGCGGGTGGCGAACCAGTTCAGCAGGCCGAGCGCGACCAGGTCGTTGTAGGCGATGACGGCGGTGACGCCGGTCGCCAGCACCAGATCCGCCGCCGCGACACCGCCGGCGAACTGCGGCACGAAGTTGCCGACCTCGACGAGCTCGATGTCGCCGGCCGCGGTCACCGCCCGCAGCGCCTTGGCCCGCTCCCGGTTGGACCACGACGCCCGCGGGCCGGCGACGTAGGCGATCCGCCGGTGGCCGAGGGCGGCGAGGTGCGCGACGGCCTGCCGGATGCCGTCGACGTTGTCGATGGTGATCGCCGGGATCTGGCCGACCCGGCGGTTGAGCATGACGATCGGCGTCTCGCCGGCGACCGAGCGCAGGTCCTCCTCGGTCATGCGCGGCGAGCAGAGCACGATGCCGTCGACCTGCTTGCTCAGCGCCCTGACCAGGCCGGCCTCGGCGTTGGGGTCCTCGTCGGTGTCGGCGAGGAAGACCGAGAAGTCCGACTCGCGGGCGCGGCTCTGCACGCCCTTGACGACGCCCGGGAAGAACGGGTTGGTGAGGTCGGGCACGATCAGCCCGATGTTGCCGGTGCGGCCGGTGATCAGGCCGCGGGCCGCGCGGTTGGGCTGGTAGCCCAGCTCGGCCGCCGCCCGCTCGACCCGGGACCTGGTCTCGGCCTGGACGAGCGCGGGTGTGGTCAGCGCCCGGCTCACCGTCGACGGCGACACGCCGGCCACGCGGGCCACGTCCTTGATCGTCACCGGCATCGAGCACGCTCCCTGGGTCTCGTGATGACGGCAAGCATGAAATCGTTTGTAGGTCGATGTCAAGAGATTCCTCACGCTCACTCTTGACGCGGCGATTTCGTGCGCACACAGTGATGAGAACGTTTGTGGGATCTACCTCTGAGGAGTCACCACGGTGCCGCAGCTCCACCTCGACCCCGACCGGGCCCTGCCACCGGACCCCACGACCAGGGAGCTCGCCCGCACCGTCTACGCCGCGACCCGGTCGCTGCCGCTGGTCTGCATGCACGGCCACGTCGACGCCGCGCTCCTCGCCGACGACACCCCGTTCGGCGACCCGGCCGCGCTGCTGATCACCCCGGACCACTACGTGACCCGGTTGGTGCATGCGGCGGGTGTACCGCTGGAGGCGCTGGGCGTGGGCCCCTCGGCGACGACCGACCCGCGGGCGATCTGGCGGACGTTCTGCGCCAACTGGCGACTATTCCGGGGCACCCCGTCGCGGTACTGGCTGACCCACGAGCTCGTCGAGGTCTTCGGCGTCTCGATCGTCCCGTCCGCGGCCACCGCCGACGAGCTGTACGACGCCCTGTCATCGCGCCTCGCATCGCCGGAGTTCCGCCCGCGGGCCCTGTTCTCCCGGTTCGGCATCGAGGTGCTCGCCACCACCGACTCGCCGCTGGACGACCTCGACGCCCACGCCCGCCTGGCCGCCTCGGGGTGGGGCGGCCGGGTCATCCCCACCTTCCGCCCCGACGCCCTCGTCCACCTCGACCGTCCTGCGTGGAGCGCCGACGTCGCCGCCCTCGCCAAGCGCGCCGACGTCCCCACCGACGACTACGACGGCTACCTGGCGGCGCTGCGCGCCCGGCGGCAGGCGTTCATCGCCGTGGGCGCCCTCGCCACCGACCACGGCCACGAGTCCGCCGACACCACCCCGCTGCCGCCGGCCGAGGCCCGCCGTATCTACGCCGCCGCCCTCGCCGGCCAGGTCACCCCCGCGGAGGCGCGCGCGTTCGCCGGCCACATGCTGTACGAGATGGCCGCCATGTCCTGCGAGGACGGCCTGGTCATGCAGCTGCACCCCGGCGTCCTGCGCAACCACAGCACCGCCGCGTTCGAGCAGTACGGCCCGGACCGCGGCTTCGACATCCCGGTCACCGCCGAGTTCACCCGCTCGCTGCGCCCGCTGCTGCAGTCCTTCGGCCGCCACCCCGCGCTGCGCCTGATCCTGTTCACCGTCGACGAGACGGTCTACAGCCGCGAGCTGGCCCCCCTCGCCGGCGTCTACCCCGCCGTCCGCCTCGGCGCCCCGTGGTGGTTCCTCGACAGCCCCGAGGGCCTGCGCCGCTTCCGCGCCTCGGTCACGGAGACGGCGGGCTTCTACAACACCGCCGGCTTCGTCGACGACACCCGCGCGTTCGCCTCGATCCCGGCCCGCCACGACCTGGCCCGCCGCATCGACGCCGGCTACCTGGCGGGCCTGGTCGCCCAGCACCACCTGGACCTCGACGAAGCCATCGAGACGGCGGTCGACCTCGCCTACACGATCCCGAAGGAGGTCTACACCCGCCCCGCGACGTGACCAAGTTACGATGACGCATGCGGGCGATCGCCACGAACAAGCGAGGCAAGGTGCTGGTCCTCGGCATCTTCGCCCTGCTGCTCGGCGGCGTCGGCACCGCGGGTGCGGCCATCACGACGGTGCCGGCCTGGCGGGCGGCACAGGGCGCCGGGGTGACGGGCACCTTCACCCTCACCGACCCCCGGCCCTGCGACCGCTGGGATCCGCCACGGCAACGATGCGGATGGGTCGGCGACTTCGTCAGCGACGACGGCACCGTGGTGCGCCAGGACAAGGGGTTGTCCGGAGGGCTGCCGCCCGGCGCCAAGGTCGGGGACAGGCTCCCCGCCCGCGACACCGGAAGCCCAACCGTGATCTATCCGTTGGCCGGCGCCCAGAGCTGGAAGGACGACGCCATGACCCTCGCCATTTCCGTGGCCGCCTTCGTCCTCGGCCTCGTCCTCACCCGGCCGTGGTCCTGGTGGCGCGGCCTACGGCAGCTCAAGGCGCGAGGCCAGGCACCAATTTAGCCGGCCGATTGAGGCGGGATGTCGAGGACGGCGACGTCGGTGGCGGTGAGGCTGCCGGCGATGACGGTGCCGGCGTGTTCGGCGACCGAGGTGACGAAGCCGTAGGAGCCGTCGGTGGTGCGCAGGTCGTGGACGAGGCGGCCGTCGAGGGTGAAGGCCATGACCCACGCGATCGGGGTCGCCTTGGGGCGCAGGGCAGCGGGCAGGTTCCAGGCCAGGAGGCGCAGGAGGCCCGGCAGCGGCAGGAGGCGGTCGAGCAGCGGGTTACGGGGAGCGGCGATCGCGACCCACAGCAGGCCGTCGCTGCCGAGGCTCATGTTGTCGGGGAAGCCCGGCAGGTTCTCCACGAAGGGCTCGACCCGGCCGTCGGGCCAGCAGCGGCGGATGCGGTACCCGGCGGTCTCGGCGAACAGCAGGTGGGTGCCGTCGGGGGCGAGGACCAGGCCGTTGGCGAACTTCAGGTCGTGCAGCAGGGTGGTGACGGTGCCGTCGGGGTCGCGGCGGATCAGGCGGCCGGTGCACGTGTGCTCGTACATGTCGCCGAGGTGGTGTTCGAGGTCCCAGCGGGTCGTCGACGTGGTGAACCAGATCGTGCCGTCCGGGCCCTGCACGACGTTGCTGGCGAACGTCAGCGGCGCGCCGTCCACGGTGTCGACGAGCACCTCGACCGTGCCGTCCGTGGTGACCCGCAGCAGGCCACGGTCGTGGTCGCAGACCAGGGCGCTGCCGTCGGGGCACGGTTGCACGCCGAGGGGGCGGCCGCCGGTGTCGGCGACGACCGTGTGCGAGCCGGCCGGGCCGAGACGCAGGAGCCGGCCGTCGGCGGTGCCGGTGACGACGGTGCCCGACGCGTCGAACATGACGTCCTCGGGGCCGTGGCCACCCGTCGCCAGCCGCCGCGCGACGACGAACGTGCCGGTCGGCCCGGTGTCGCGTACCGCGGACGGCCGCCATCGACGCGGCACGATCCAGCGGCGGGGCATGCCAGCACCTTACGACGGGACGGCCGCACCTGCTACGTCCGGGAAGGCCGGCGACGCGCACCGCCTTCGAAGGGGGCGCGTCGCCACCCGATTCGCCGGGTTCGCGCTAGCGCCCGACTGACGGGGCGCGTCCCGAGGCCAGGAGCGCCGCCGTCGGCAGGGCGAGCGCGCCGTCGTCGTCGAGGAACCCGGCGGCGAGGCGTTCGTACGCGCCGCGGGCGGCGGCGACCGTCGCCGGATCCCGGCCGGCGAGCGCCTCGCCGAGGGCGCCCATGCCGTTGGCGGGCCCGATCCACCAGGTGTCGACGTCGGTGCGGTGCGTCCAGCTGATCGTGTGGCAGGTGACGTCCAGGAGGCCCGCGCCGGTGAGCAGGTCGGTGACGCCCTCGGCGGTACGGGCGAAGTTCAGCGACGGCGGGATGATCGACGGCGCCGGGGTGAGGTCGGCGGCGGCCATGACGTCGTTCCACAGCTGCTGCAGCGGCGGCGACGGGTGCGGCCACACGGTGACCGCCACCCGGCCGCCCGGCGTGGTCAGGCGCACCAGCTCGGCGACCGCGCGGCCGGGGTCGGTGACGTGGTTGACGACGAAGTTCGCGACCACCGCGTCGAAGGCGGCGTCGGGCAGCGGCAGGTCGGGCAGGCCGGCGTGGAGGACCTCGGGCACGACCGCGCGGGCCAGCTCGACCATGCCCGGCTCGGCGTCCACCGCGGTCACCGTGGCGCCGCCCGCGACGGCGAGCGCCGCGACCGTCCCCGTGCCCGTGCCGACGTCGAGCAGCCTGATCCCCGGCGCGAGCCCCGCGGCTGACAGCAGCGCCGGCGCCGTGTACGCGCACAGGTGGGCGTAGCTGTCCGCGAACGCCGCCGCGCGGCCGGTCCATTTCCCCATGCGGGGAGCTTAGTCAGGGGCCTCGGAGAGCAGCGTCTCGATGCGCTCCAGCAGGACGCTCGGCTCGAACGGCTTCACCAGGTAGTCGTCGGCGCCGGCGTCGAAGCCGGTGCTCACGTCCAGCCACTGGCCGTGGGAGGTGAGGATCAGCACGGGCATCAGCTCGGTGTCGGCGGTCTCGCGCAGGGCGCGGCAGACCTCGATGCCGTTGATGCCGGGCATGCTGACGTCCAGGATCGCCAGGTCGGGATGTTCGCGGCGGGCCGTGTCCAGGGCCGTGCCGCCGTCGGCGCAGGCGATGACCTGATGGCCGGACGTGTCGAGCAGGAACGTCAGCAGTTCCCGGATCGCGAGGTCGTCCTCGGCCACGAGCACCGTCGACACGAGCACCGACCTCCCGTTCCCATGTGAAGCGTCCGATCTGAGTATATGGACAAATCAACTCAACTATGGTGGTTCCGGATGGTTCGAGTCTGGAGGCCGCGAGGATGACCGCAGCGGTGCAGCCGCAGTACCTGCGGCAGCTGTCGCACGAGCTGCGCACGCCGCTCACCGGCATCCGCGGCTACAGCGAGGTGCTGGAGCAGGCCGGCCCGCTCACCGAGCGGCAGCGGCACATGCTCACCATGCTCAACTCCTGCGTGCACCGCCTCGACAGCCTGATCGACGACCTGCTGCTGCTCGCGTCCGTCGACGCCGGCGCGTACGGGCTGGTGGTCGAGGACGTCGACCTGACCCGCCTGTGCGAGCACGCGGTCCGGGCGCACGCGGCGCACGCGCGACCCGGCGAGCCCGCGGTGCGGTGCGCGGACGGTGACGGAAGCTGCGTCGTACAGGCGGATCCACGGCAACTCGAGCATCTGCTGGTGGCGCTGCTCAACCATGCCGCCGGATGCTTCGCCGGGTGCGCCGAGCTGTGGGTCGGCACCGGCGGCGACGGCACCGGCGCGTGGGTCACCGTCACCGGCGACGCCGACGAGCCGGCCGGCATCGTGGGGCTCGGACTGGCCGTGGTGCGGGCGATCGCCGAGCAGCACGGCGGCAGCGTGGCCGCCGGCGACAGCGAGCTGCGGGTGGCGTTGCCGCGGACGGTGCGGCCCGGCGAGCGGGTCGTGGTGCGGGCGATGCGGCGGCCGCGATGAGGCGGTATGGCTCGATGGCGCTCGCCGCCGCGGTCCTGGTCCTCGGGGCGCTCGTCACGCTCGGCGTCACGAGCGTCATCACCGGCAAGGAGCGGCGCTCGGCGCAGCTGGCAATCCAACGCCAGTCGGATTTGGCGGCGGCGGCGGTCGCGGGGGAGGTCCGCCGGTACGTCGACACCATCGACAACGTGGCGGCCGCGCTCGGCTCGCACGACGGGCTGAGCCCGCAGGCGTTCGACCGGGCGACGTCCCGCATCCCGTCGCTCGCCGGCGCCACCGCCCTCGTGTTCGTCGTTCCCGCCGGTGTACCGGATGTCGCCGTCGTCCAGGACGCGTGGCGGGCCGCCGGCGCCACCGGCCTCACCCTCAAGCCCGCGGAAGGCATTCAGGAGCACTACTTCGGCGTGTACGCGCGGCAGCTCGACGGCAACGCCCCGCTGGAGGGCGGCAGCGACCTCGGCGACAACCCCGACCTCGCCGATGTCATGCGGCAGGCGCGGCTGTCCGGACACGCGGCGGTATCCAACGCGGCACTGATCGCCGGCGGGCAGCGGCGCACGCTCAGCCTCGCCACGCCCGTCACCGGCGCGGACGGCGCGCTGCGCGGCTGGGTCGTGCTCGGCCTGCGCGGAGAGGGCTTCTTCGGCGGGGCGCTCGGCGAGGTGCTGCACCGCCGGGTCACCGCGACGCTGTCCGCGACCCAGACCGGCGGCGGGCTCCTGCCGATCGCGACCGTGCACCGCCTCGCCATGCCCGGCGACGCCCTGCTCCGGGCCAAGGACATCGGCATCGCGCAACGCGTGTGGCACCTGGAGGTCAGCGCCGACCCGCGGGACCTGCCGGGCGCCTACACCGACCGGCCCCTCGTCGCGACCGCCGCCGGCGCGGCGCTGACCGTCCTCGTCACGCTGCTGGTGTACCTGCTGTCGACCCGCCGCTCGAAGGCGATGACCCTGGTGCACGAGTCGACCCGCGAGCTGCGCGCCGCCGAGCGCGAGGCCCGCGACCAGGCCGCCCTGCAGCAGGCGATCCTCACCAGCCTCGCCGAGGGCGTCACCGTCGTCGGCGCCGACGGCCGCGTGCTGCTGCACAACCCCGCGGCCCGCCAGCTGCTCGGCACCGCCGGCGACCCCGACACGCTCGAGGACTGGCCCGCGCACTACGGCGCCTACCTGCCGGACCGCGCGACCCCGTTCCCCGCCGCCGAACTGCCGATGGTGAAGGCGCTGCGCGGCGTCTCCGTCGACCGGGTCGAGATGGTGATCCGCAACCCCACCCACCCCGACGGCATCCTCGTCAGCGTCAGCGCCCGCCCGCTGGACCGCTCCGGCGGCGGCCCGCGCGGCGCGGTCGCGGTCCTGCACGACATCACGGCGCTGCGCCGGTACGAGACGGAGCTGGCCCAGTTCGCCGCCGTCGTCGCCCACGACCTGAAGAGCCCGCTGACCGCGGTGCACGGCTTCGCCGCCGTCGCCGCCGACGCGCTCTCGGCCGGCGCCACGCGCTCCGGCCCCGACGCCGCTCAGGTCGCCCCGCGCCGCCCCGACACGGCGAAGGTCGCGGTCGAGCGGGTCCGCCAGGGCGCGATCCGGATGCGGTCGATCATCGACGACCTGCTCGCGTACACCACCGCCCGCGACGCGCCGCTCAACCTCACCGACGTCGACCTGGGCGCCGTCGTCGCGTCCGTCGTCGCCGACCGCACCGCCCTCGCCCCACCCATGCAACTGGCGAAGGCGTCCACGGTCGCCCTCCCACCCACGCCGCGCATCCACATCGGCGACCTGCCGCACATCAAGGCCGACCCGGGCCTGCTGCGCCTGGTCGTGGACAACCTGATCGGCAACGCCATCAAGTACACCCCCGCCGGCCAGACCCCGCACATCGAGGTCACCGCCGTGTCCGACCCCGACCGCATCGTCCTCGTCGTCGCCGACCGCGGCATCGGCATCCCCGACGGCGACAAGGCCCGCGTCTTCGAGTCCTTCTACCGCGCCCGCCCCGCCGACTACGGCGGCACCGGCCTCGGCCTGGCCATCTGCCGCCGCATCGTCGAACGCCACGGCGGCTCGATCGCCGTCGAGGACAACCCCGGCGGCGGCACCAGGTTCTGCGTCTCCCTCCCCACGGCCAACCACCCCACCGAACCCGACCCCATCGCCGCCCTGCGCACCTACGGCATGTCCGCCGACGCCGGCTGGGAACGCCTCATGCGCCCCAGCGACGTCAACGCCTCCTGACGCCCGGCACCGCTACAGATGCGGCCCGAGCACCAGGTCGCGCTGATACCAGGTGCCTGACTTGCCACCGAGGTGGGCCGGGTCGGCCGGACCGGCAGGGACGAACCCGGCGTTGGTCAGCACCTTCCTGGACGCCGCATTCTGGTGGGAGGCGGCCGCCCGCAGCATGCGCAGCCCGTGCCGGGCCGCCGCCAGCCGGCACAGCTCCCGGACGGCCGCGGTCGCCACGCCACGGCCGGAGACATGCTGCGCGACCCGGTAACCCAACTCCGCAACGCGGCCGTCGATGTCGTACAGGTTGAACCTGCCAAACACCGAGCCGTCCTCGCCGACGAGTACGTAGAAGGCGCACACGCCGTCCTCCTGCTCGGCCAGCGAGGCGGCATACCGGTCGGCGAACCGGTCGAAGAAGTCGTCGCCCCGGTCGGAGATCGAGGCAGCGAAATATGCACGGTTCGCCAACTCGAAGTCGAGGACCGTCGGGGCATGACCAGCATCCAACCGCTCCAGCTCGGGCATCGCCCGACCCTACCCAGACGGCACGCCGCTGCCACCTGATTTCCACCGGCGACAGACACCATTGTTGTATTCGCCAACGTTCGGGAATGTGTTTCTGCGGCCTGCCTGAATTCCGCTGAATGGTGCGCCGGGGCGTTGTGGTTGGTTCGGGCCGAGGTGCTTGGTGGCTGTTCCTCGATAGTTCCAGCCGCGCGGGAGGACGTGAGCGGTTCGGCCTGGGCGACCTTCTCTGGGTCGGCGGCCGTGATCGCGGGCGGGGTGTTGTCGTGTGCGCGGCGGAGCTTCTCGGCGTGCCGGATGGCCAGACCCCAGGCGCGGTGCCGGGCATGTTCCCGGCGAAACCGCTCGCCGGTGGGAGAATAGTTCCGCGCCCTGCTACGGTCGCGCATGGCAGCCAATTCGGTCCTGGTGAACAATTGCAGCTGCCCCATGCATCAATTGTCCCGGAATGCACGCGAGCCGTCGCCCCCGTGCGACGATCCGTCATTTCAGATGGCGCATGCTCGTGAGTGTTGATCGGGGGAGTGCTGTTGGCCCGCGGCCGCCGAGGAAGTACTCAGGGCAAACCGGAGCCTCGCCGAAGCGCGGGCCGGGCACGCGGCCGCGGCGCGGGCTGAGCTGGGTGGGGCGGCGTTGGAGTGGGTGGGTTGGCCCATCGGCGGGGCCGGGGCGCGGTGAGGGGGGTCAGGCGGGGACGCGGGGGGTGGACAGGGACTGGATGAGTTCGGTGAGGACCTGGGCGGCGGTGGGGTTGGCGACCTGGCAGGTGCCGGCGGCGCGGTGGCCGCCGCCGCCGTGGTTGAGCATGATGGAGCCGACGTCGACCGGGGACGTGCGGTCCACGATGGACTTTCCGACGGCGAACACCGTGTTCTGCTTGGCGCGGCCCCACAGGGCGTGGATGGAGATGCGGGCGTCGGGGTGGAGGGCGTAGACCATGAAGCGGTTGCCGGCGTAGATGGTGTCCTCGTTGCGCAGGTCGACCACGACGACGTCGTCGTGGACGGTGGTGACGCGGCGCAGCTGGTCGATGAACGGCTCGGTGTGTGCGTGGAACAGGTCGGCGCGTTCGCGTACGTCCTTCATCGCCAGGATCTCGTCGACGCTGTCCAGCTGGTGGCAGGCGTGGATGAGCTTCATCATGAGCTCGAAGTTGGAGATGGTGAAGTCGCGGAAGCGGCCCAGGCCGGTGCGGCTGTCCATCAGGAAGTTCAGCAGGGTCCAGCCGGTCGGGTCGAGGATCTCCTCCACGGTGTACTGCGCGGAGTCGGCCTTGTCGACCGCGTCCATGAGGTCCGGCGGCACGTCGGTGAAGAAGTCGGCGCCGCCGAACTCGTTGTAGATGACCCGTGCCGCGGACGGTGCGGACGCGTCGATGATGTGGTTGGGCTGCGGCCCGACGCGCACCGTCTCCGAGTGGTGGTGGTCGAACACCATGTGCGCACCGGGCACGTACGGCAGGTTCGTGACCGAAGTGGCGCCGCGACCGCCACTTTCAAGCAGCAGGTGAAGGTGAGGAGGACAGCGGAGACATCACTCGAGCAGAGCTTCGAAGTATGGCTTCATGGACGGGTAGTAGTCGTTGAAGTCGGGCATCGGGGTGTCGTCGCGGGAGGCCACGAGGGCGTCGAGGTAGAACTCCCAGCCGGGGCCGTAGTCGCCGGCGCCGATGCCGTCGGGGCCGGGCAGGTGGTGGACCAGCTCCAGCAGCGTGCCGGTGTCCACGGTGGACAGGCGCAGCTCCAGGTGGGCCATCGAGTCGGTCAGGACGAGCCGCCGCGGGGGTTCGCACGTCTCGATCCGCGCCTCGGACCAGGGGGCTCCTTCCTCCTGGATCATCTGGTACTGGATGCGGCCGCCGGGACGGGCGTCGCCCTTCCAGGGGCCGAACCAGCGGGCCGTGCGGTCGGACTCGGTGACGCTGGCCCAGACGTCCTCGATCGGGGCGCGGAAGGTGCGGCTGATCACCAGTTCGCCGCCGGTGGCGGTGGGAATCCAGCGGCCGGTGGGGGTCGGGCTCATGCGGTGCGTTCCTCTCCGATGGGTGGGTTGCGAAGGCGGTCGCGGCGGGTGCGGTACACCTCGGTCTCCAGCGCGTCCATCCGCTGCTGCCAGATCGGCGGCGCCGTGAAGCGGGCGAGCCAGCCGGTCAGCTCGCCGAGCCGGGTGGGGTCCAGCGAATACACCCGGCGCCGGCCCTCGAGGGTGTCGCGGACCAGGCCGCACTCGCGCAGGACGCGCAGGTGGCGGCTCACGGCGGGGCGGCTGATCTCGAACCGGGCGCCGATCGCCGAGGCCACCTGGCCCGCCGGCGTGGCACCGCCGGTGTGCAGCAGCTCGAGGATCGCCCGGCGCACCGGGTCCGCGATCGCCTCCGCCACGTCGTCCACGCCGGAAAGTGTAACCCATGGGTTACACGTTCCCTGGCCTAACGAAGTCTGAAGTCTGGCTTAGGCGCCTTGACATCGAAGGATTCGAATCAGATTATCTGTCAGGTAAGTTACCTATCTAACGAGAGGGAGGCCTCGTGAAGATTCCCGGCAGGCTGGTCGGCATCGGTGCCGCGGTCGCGCTGATCGGCGGGGTGACGGTCGCCGTGACCACCTACGGCGCCGAGGCGGCCACGGAGAGCCTGCTCTCGCAGGGCCGACCGGCCACGTCGTCGTCCGACGAGCTGTCCTCGCTCGGCCCGGGCAACGCCGTCGACGGCAACACCGGCACCCGCTGGGCCAGCGCGGAGGGCGTCGACCCGCAGTGGATCCGCGTCGACCTCGGTGCCGCCAAGACGATCACGCACGTCAACCTGAGCTGGGAGGCGGCGTACGCCAAGGCGTACCAGATCCAGACCTCGCCGGACGGCGGCGCCTGGACCACCATCTTCAGCACCACCACCGGCAACGGGGCGACGGACGACCTCACCGGCCTGAACGGCACGGGACGCTACGTCCGGGTCCTGGGCACCGCCCGCGGCACGACCTACGGCTACTCGCTGTGGGAGTTCAAGGTGTACGGCACGACGCCGGGCACGCAGCCCAGCGCCAGCCCGACGCCGTCGAAGACCCCCAGCGCCAGCCCCACGCCGTCGAAGACCCCGAGCAGCAGCCCCAGCGCCGGCAAGGACCTCACCGACCCGCGCAAGAAGGACATCGCCATGCAGCTGGTGTCCAGCGCGGAGAACTCCTCGCTGGACTGGAAGGCGCAGTACAAGTACATCGAGGACATCGGCGACGGCCGCGGGTACACGGCCGGGATCATCGGCTTCTGCTCCGGCACCGGTGACATGCTGGAGCTGGTCCAGCTCTACACGCAGCGCGTCCCGGGCAACGTGCTCGCCAAGTACCTGCCGGCGCTGCGCAACGTCGACGGCACCGACTCGCACGCCGGGCTCGACCCGAACTTCACCAGGGACTGGAAGACCGCCGCGGCCGACCCCGCCTTCCAGACCGCGCAGAACGACGAGCGTGACCGCGTCTACTTCAACCCCTCGGTGCAGCAGGCGAAGGCCGACGGCCTGCGGGCCCTGGGCCAGTTCGCCTACTACGACGCGATCGTCATGCACGGCCCCGGCGACAGCGCCGTCAGCTTCGGCGGCATCCGCCGGGCCGCGATGGCCAAGGCTCGCACCCCCGCACAGGGCGGTGACGAGTTCACCTACCTCAACGCCTTCCTCGACGCGCGGGTCGCGGCGATGAAGACCGAGGAGGCGCACAGCGACACCAGCCGGGTCGACACCGCGCAGCGGGTGTTCCTCAACAACCGCAACTTCGACCTCAACCCGCCGCTGAGCTGGAAGGTGTACGGGGACCCGTTCAACATCCCCGCGTAACAGCTATTCACCACGGGCGCCGCCGAGGATCGACGAGATCGCCTCGGCGGCGCCTGGCTTCGCGAACAGGTAGCCCTGCCCGAACTCGCAGCCGAGGTCCTGCAGCGTCGACCACTGCTCCTGCGTCTCGATGCCCTCGGCGACCGTCTGCAGCTGCAGGGCCCGGCCGAGCTGCACGACGGCCTCCGCCAGGGTCGCGTCGCCGTTCTCGGTGTCGATGCCGTCGACGAACGACCGGTCGATCTTCAGGATGTCGACGGGGAAGCGCTTCAGGTACGACAGCGACGAGTAGCCCGTGCCGAAGTCGTCGATCGCGAGCCGTACACCCAGCGACTTGAGCCGGCCGAGGGTCTCGATCGTCGAGTCGGTGTCCTGCATCAGCAGCGACTCGGTGATCTCCAGGACCATCTGGTGCGGGTTGATGCCGGTCTCGGCGAGGATCTGCCCGACCTCCTCGACGAGCCCCTCGTGCTGGAACTGCCGCGCCGACAGGTTCACGTTCATGCGGATCCGCCCGGCGGACTCGGGGAACTCCGCGCACCACTGCGCGAGCTGCTGGCACGCCTGGCGCAGCACCCACCGGCCCAGCGGCACGATCAGCCCGGTCGACTCGGCGAGCGGGATGAACGCGTTCGGCCCGACCAGCCCGCGCACCGGGTGCTCCCACCGCACCAGGGCCTCGACGCCGATGAGGCGGCTCGTCGGCAGGTCCACGATCGGCTGGTAGTGGACGACGAACTCCTCGTCGGCGAGCGCGCGCTCCAGCTCCGCGCGGTCGTCGGCCTCGCGGAGGATCTCGGCGTACATGGCGGGGTCGAACAGCGCGTAGCGGTCCCGGCCGGCGGCCTTCGCCGCGTACATCGCGAGGTCCGCGTTGCGCAGCAGCTCACCCGGGTCCGGCCCGTCCTCGCCCTCGCTCGCCTTCGCGGTCGCGACGCCGATGCTGGCCGAGCAGACGACCTCGCGGTTGCCGAGGCGCAACGGCCGGCGGATCGCGGCGAGGAGCCGGTCGCCGAGGTCCATCGCCTCGAACTCGTTGATGTCCTCGACGAGGATCGCGAACTCGTCGCCGCCGAGCCGGGCGAGGGTGTCCGCGGGCCGCAGCTGCTGGTGCAGGCGCAGCGCCGTCGACGCGATCAGCTGGTCGCCGGCGGTGTGGCCGAGGCTGTCGTTGACGAGCTTGAAGTCGTCGAGGTCGACGAGCAGCAGCGTGATCCGCCCGCCGCCGCGCCGGTTGCGGGCGATGGCGTGCTCGAGCCGGTCGCGGAACAGGGCCCGGTTCGGCATGCCGGTCAGCGAGTCCGCGAACGCCTGCCGGGTCAGCTCCTCCTCGAGCTCCTTGCGTTCGGTGATGTCCCTGATGCTGATGACCGCGGCCTCCAGCGACGGGTCGTCCAGCCGGTTGGTGCCGATCACGTCGGCGTAGATCCAGGCGCCGTCGGCGCGCCGGATTCGCGACTCGACCCGCGCGGAGGAGCCGGGGGCGCCGTTGGCGACGCTCAACCACCACTCCATCACCACCGGCAGGAAGTCGGGGTGGGTGATGTCCATGAGCAGGTCGCTGGTGACGAACCCCTGCTCGTAGCCGAGCACGGTGCGCACCGACGGGCTGCAGTAGGTGACGCCGCCGCGGGGCAGCACGGCGATGACCGCGTCGGAGGAGTTCTCCAGCAGCGCCTCGATCCGCCGTTCGGCGCTGAGCCGGGCCGCGTCCAGGCGCCGGCGGTTGCTGGCGGTCCGCGCGCAGAACCACATGACGCCGGCCATCAGCGCGAGGCTCAGTGCGGCGAGGGTACCGGTGACGGGGCGGTCCCGGGTGAGCACCAGCGACACGTACCCGACCAGCGACGCCGCGCCGATGCCGATGACGGCCCGCTCGGAGGCGAGCGCCGCGGTGGACGCCAGGATCAGGGTCACGCCGGCGGGGTAGATGGCGAGCGCGGCGACGTCGTACGCGGTGAACCCCAGCAGCACCGCCAGGTTCGCGAGCCACCAGGCGACCAGCGCGCGCGGCAGCCACGGCCGGTCGACCAGCCGGTGCCACGGCAGGAGCGCCATCGCGGCCTGCGCGACGCCCACGAACGCGATCGCGGCGACGAGCAGCGGCCCGCCCCGCCAGTCCAGGTGCACCCGGACCGCGCCGATGGCGATCACCGCGACGCCGACCCACGTGCCCAGTCTGATCTGGCGGGCGCGGTACTCACCTTCGTGCTGCTCCAGCGCGTTCACCGACATGGTCCGTTGATCGGTGCCGCCTCGGTGTTCCTGAGCCCGAACCGTTCCCGCCGCGGGTGCGGAACGGGAGCGAACGGAGAGACATGCCGTCTGACATTTGTCACGGGCGGGGCGTGCACGGTGCACCGCAACCGGTGTGTGACAGCACTACGAGCGCCGCCGCAGGCCACGAAGACTGTCCATATGAGACGCAGAGTCGTGCTGCTGGCGGCGGCGGCATCCGCCGCCGTGGCCGCCGTTCCCGCCCCGGCGTTCGCCGCCGGACCGGTGAGGCTGGTCCTCCCTGCGCCGACCGGGCGCCACCGCATCGGCACCGTCGCGCTGCACCTCGTCGACCGGTCCCGCCCCGACCCGTGGGTGCCCGCGGAGCGGGTCCGGGAGCTGATGGTGCAGCTGTGGTACCCCGCCCACGACGCGCGTCGGCTGCCGCTCGCGCCGTGGGTGTCGCCGGCGTTCGCCGCGCTGATCAACCCGCCCGGCTCCGGCTACGAGCTGCCCCTCACGCACGCCCGGCTCGGCGCGCCCGCGCTGCCCGGGCGGCGGCCCGTCGTGCTGTACTCGCCCGGCTTCGGCGTCGAGCGGACCGCGAGCACCGCCGTCGCCGAGGAGCTCGCGAGCCACGGGTACATCGTCGTCACCATCGACCACACGCACGACTCGCCGCTCGTCGAGTTCCCCGGCGGGCGCGTCGCCAGGAGCGCGGTGCCGCCGCCGACCGGCGAACCCGGCGAGGAGGAGCGGCTCATCGCGAAGGCCCTCGCCGCCCGGGTCTCCGACACCCGGTTCGTCCTCGACTGGCTCGCCCGTCCCCAGCGGGCGTTGCCGAGCGGTCTCTGGTACGCCGTGGACCAGCGCACGATCGGGATGATCGGGCACTCGCTGGGCGGTACCACCGCCGCGCAGACCATGCTGGAGGACCGTCGCGTCAAGGCCGGCGTGAACCTCGACGGCGCCATGTCGGGCCGGGTGATGACCGAGGGCCTGGACCGGCCGTTCGTCCTCGTCGGGTCGGACGGGCACGGCCGCGCCGGCGACGAGACCTGGGCCGCGTTCTGGGCGGTCCTGCGCGGGCCGCGCCTCGAGCTGCAGCTGCGCGACTCCGGGCACATGTCGTTCACCGACTACCAGGTGCTGCTCCCGCAGGCCGGGATCCCGGCGGAGGACCTCGCCGGGCAGCTGGGCACGATCGACGGCGAGCGCTCCGTGCGGGTGCAGCGCGCCTACCTGCTGGCCTGGGCCGACCGGCACCTGAACGGGCGCGGGGGCAGCCTGCTCGACGGCCCGTGCGCGGCGTTCCCCGAGATGCGGTTCCTCCCGTGACGGCGGCGGTCCAGGTGTACGAGCTGCACCGCCGCTACGGATCGTTCGAAGCGGTGCGGGGCGTGTCCTTCGACGTCGAGCGCGGCGAGCTGTTCGCGCTGCTCGGCACGAACGGCGCCGGGAAGACCTCGACGCTCGAGCTGGTCGAGGGGCTCGACCGGCCGACCGCGGGCACGGTACGGGTGCTCGGCCGTGACCCGGTCCGCGACCGTACCGCAGTACGGGCCCGTACCGGCGTGATGCTGCAGGAGGGCGGCTTCCCACCCGACCTGACCCCGGCGGAGACGCTGCGCATGTGGGCCGGCACGCTCGGCACGCGCGCCCGGCCAGTCGCGGACACGCTGGACCTCGTCGGCCTGGCGCACCGCGCGGACGTGCGGGTCCGGCAGCTGTCCGGCGGCGAGCGGCGCCGCCTCGACCTCGCCGTCGCCGTCGTCGGCCGGCCCGACCTGCTCATTCTCGACGAACCCACCACGGGCCTGGACCCCGAGTCCCGGCACGACACGTGGCGGCTGCTGCGCGGGCTGCTCACCGACGGCGTCACGATCCTGCTCAGCACCCACTACCTCCAGGAGGCGCAGGAGCTCGCCGACCGGGTGGCGATCCTGCGCGCCGGGACCGTGGTCGCGACCGGCTCCGTCGCCGAGGTCGTCGCCGCGTTCCCGGCCCGGATCACCTTCGACCTGCCGCCCGGCGTGACCCTCGACGCGCTGCCGGACGTGGTCGGCGCCTACGACCTGGCCGGCGGGCGGGTCTTCGTACACACGCAGCAGCTGCAAACGGCGCTCACGACGCTGCTCGGCTGGGCCGCTGCGCGCGGCATCACGCTCACCGGGCTGGACGCGCGGTCCGCGACGCTGGACGAGGCGTTCCTGTCGATCGCGGGTGCGGCATGACGCATCTGGTCCGGTCCGAACTGCTCCTCCTCGCCCGCAACCGGATGGCCGTGTTCAACTCGGTCCTCGTGCCGGTGATGATCATCGGCCTGCTCGCGGCCGGCGGTGATGCCGGCGGCGACACGGCGGCCGTCACCGGGATGCTCGGGTTCGTCCTCGTCGGGGTGCTGTACTACACGCTGGTCAGCACCTACGTCGCCCGCCGCGAGGACCTGGTGCTCCAGCGGCTGCGGGTCGGCGTGCTCGCCGACCTGGAGATCCTCGCCGGCACCGCCGGCCCCGCGGTCGCCGTGGCGCTCGGGCAGATGGTGCTCTTCGTCGCCGTCGGCGCGACCGCGTTCGGGCTGCCCGCACCGGTCAACGCTCCCGTGCTGCTCCTCGGGGTGCTGCTCGGGACGGTGGTGTTCGCGCTGCTGGCCGCGGTGAGCACGACCTTCACCCGCACCGTCGAGCTGGCGCAGGTGACGACGCTGCCGGTCCTGCTGGTCTGCGTCGCCGGCGCCGGCTTCGCGGTCCCGCTGGACGAGCTGCCGGGGCCGGTCGCGGAGGCGCTACGGTGGCTGCCGCTGTCGCCGACGCTGGAGCTGGTCCGGCTCGGCTGGCTCGGCAGGCCCGGGGCGGGCGTCCTCGGCGTCCTCGGGGCGGCGGCCGCGCCGGCGGGGCTGCTGGCGGCGTGGACCGTGCTCGGCTGGGCGGCCGTGCGACGCTGGTTCCGCTGGTCACCGCGGCGTTAGTCGCAGATGGGGGTTCGGGTCTTGATCGGGTGGTGGCGGCGGCGCAGCCAGGCGACGCGGCTGGAGTGGTACGTGCGGGGCTCCTTCTACGGCCAGCTCACGCTGTCGCCGGTGCTCATCGGCTTCCTGGTGCAGCTGGAGGTGAGCCGCACCGCGCTCGGGGTCGTCGTCGCGGGGTTCGTCGTGCACACCGTCGTGTGCCTGCTGCTCGTGCACGCGGGCATCGGCTCGTACCTGGGGCTGCGGCCCCGCCCGACGGGCCTGATCCTCGCCGGCGGCGCGCTGACCGCCGCCGGCCTGGCGCTCGGCTTCCTCGCCTACCCGCACGCGACCCCGGGCCGGCCGGACGGTCCCGCCACGGCCATCCTCATCGTGCTCGTCGTCACGTACGTGACCGCGCTGTGCGCCGCCGTCCGGCCCCGGGTCGTGCTCGCCGTCGTGGTCGGCAGCTGCCTCTTCAGCACCGTCACCAGCAGTGCCGGGGCGGCGATCGCGCTCGGCGCCCTGCTCGTCCCGATCATCGGCGCGTACCGGGTGTCGCTGTGGATGCTCGGCGTGGTCCGCGAGCTGGACCGCGCCCGGCACGTGCAGGCGGGTCTCGCCGTCGCCGAGGAGCGCCTGCGGTTCGCCCGCGACCTGCACGACGTGGTCGGCCGTACGCTGTCCGTCGTGGCGCTGAAGTCCGAGTTGGCCGCGCAGCTCGCCCGCCGGGGGCGCGAGGAGGCGGTGGCGGAGATGCTGGAGGTGCGGCGCATCGCCCAGGACTCGCTCACCGAGCTGCGCGCCGTCGTCGGCGGGTACCGTGCCGCCGACCTCGACGTGGAGCTGGCCGGCGCCCGGGCGCTGCTCGCCTCCGCCGGCATCGAGTGCCGCGTCATCGGCGACGGCGGCGCCCTCCCGCCGGAGCTGCAGGGCACGCTCGGGTGGGTGGTCCGCGAGGGCACCACCAACCTCCTGCGTCACAGCGAGGCCCGCACCTGCGTCGTCACCCTGCGCACCGGCGCCGACGCCGTGACGCTCACGATGACGAACAACGGCGTCCCGGCCTCGGGCAAGATCGTGTTCGGCGGCGGGCTGATCGGGCTGACGGAGCGGATCACGGCCCTCGGCGGCACCGTGACCGCGGTCCGCACCCCACCGGACGGCTTCCAGCTGCTCGTGTCGCTGCCGCTGCTGTCGCCCGCCCCGGCGGTGGTCGCGTGATCCGGCTGCTGGTTGCGCTGCGGGCCGCTCCGGCCGGTGGCCGCGTTGCGTTGCCGCTCCTGGTGGCCGCTCCGGCCGGTGGCCGTGTCGCGTTGCCGCTCCTGGTGGCCGCTCCGGCCGGTGGCCGTGTCGCGTTGCCGCTCCTGGCGGCCGCTCCGGCCGGTGGCCGTGTCGCGTTGCCGCTCCTGGTGGCCGCTCCGGCGGTGGCCGCGTGATCCGGGTGCTGCTGGCCGACGACGAGCACCTGATCCGGGGTGCGATCGCGGCGCTGCTCAGCCTCGAGGACGACATGGAGGTCGTCGCGCAGGCCGCCACCGGCGCCGAGGCGCTCAGCCTCGCCCGCGCCCTGCACCCGGACGTCGCCGTCCTGGACCTCCAGCTCCCCGACCTCGACGGTGTGACGGTCGCCACCACCCTGCACGCCGAGGTGCCCACCTGCCGCACGATGATCGTCACCAGCCATGGCCTGCCCGGCCACCTGAAACGCGCGCTCACCGGCGGCGTGCGCGGCTTCCTCGCCAAGACCGTCGCCGCCGAGGTCCTCGCCACCGTGGTCCGCACCGTGCACGCCGGTGGCCGGTACGTCGACCCGCAGCTCGCCGCCGAGGCCATCAGCGCCGGCGACAGCCCCCTCACCGCCCGCGAGGCCGACGTGCTGCGGCTGGCCGGCGACGGCGCCCCCGTCGACGAGATCGCCCGTCGCGCCGCGCTCTCCCCGGGCACCGTCCGCAACTACCTCTCCTCGGCCGTCACTAAGACCGGCGCCGCCAACCGTCACGAGGCGGCCCGCATCGCCCGTGGGCGCGGCTGGATCTGAGCCAGCAGGGTAAGATCTGCCGTCTCAATCCCCTCCGAGGAAGAACTCAATGAAGCTTGCATGGAAAAAGGCCGCGGCGCTGATCGTCGCGGCCTCTGTCATGGTCGGGGCGAGCGCCTGCGGGAGCAGCACGGACGGCGGAACGGCGGCCGGGGCGCCGGCCACCTCCAAGGCGCCCGAGCCGAAGGACGTGCTGCTGACCTCGCTGTCGCAGTACGACAAGGGCGTGTACTCGGTGGACTTCACCGGCCTCGACGGCGGCGGGCAGGCCGCGTTCGACGCGTCGAAGAAGCAGGCCTACATCAAGATGAACACCACCGACCCCGAGGCGAAGTTCACGATGGAGTTCCTGCTCGTCGAGCCGGACGCCTACGTGAAGATGGACATGGGTGAGCTGGCCAAGGTCATGGGCATCAAGAACCTCGACGGCAAGACGTGGATGCACGTCGACCGCACCAAGGTCAAGGACACCGGGAGCCTGGGCTTCTCCTCCAACGAGACCGACATGCTCGACGTCAAGGAGCTGCTCAAGAGCGCCCAGTCGGTGAAGGCCGACGGCGCCGGCAAGTTCACCGGCACCCTCGACCTCGCCAAGGGCGACGACTCCCCGATGACCGACGAGGACGTCGTCAAGGCCCTCGCCGACAAGGCGGCCACCGTGCCGTTCACCGTGACCGTCGACGCCGAGGGTCAGCTCAAGGAGCTGCTCATCGACGTCCCCGCCGCCGGTGAGCACAAGGCGCACCAGCTCAAGCTGACGGTGACCGGGTACACCGCCACGGTGCCGGCCAAGCCCACCGGCAAGGCCGTCATCGAGGCTCCGGCCGAGGTGTACGACATCTTCAACAACTGACCCACCCCAGCGGCTGCCGGAGTTACTGGTACGACTCCGGCAGCCGACTGGCCGGGTGCGCCCACGCGACCACGTTGGGCAGGGCCTGCTTCTCGAAGAACGCGACGATCTCCGGGTCGGTGTGGCGCAGGCTGAAGTGGGTCAGCACGAACGTCGTGGCAGGGTTGGCCTCGACGACCGGGCGCAGCTCGCTCCACACCGTGTGGCCGATGCGGCGGGCCCGCTCCAGCTGGTCGTCGCCGAGGAACGTGCACTCGGTGACGACGACCGGGTAGTCCAGCAGCCACGGCGACCGGGTGAACACGTCGGGCCGGGTGTCGCCGAGGAACGCGACCAGCGGCGTCACCACCTCGTGGTCGATCTCGACGCCCTCGCGGCGCTTCGCGGCGAGGAGCCGGCCGTCGGCCTTCAACGCCTCGAACTCGGGCTTGATCGCCCGCTTCACCGACGAGATCGCGAAGCCGACGCACGGCACCTTGTGCTCGCAGTCGACGACCCTGACCCGGTGCGCGCCGCGCTTGCCGATGCTGAACTCGTCGCCGCCGCGGACGCCGTGCAGCCGCGCCGCCGGGGCGAGCGACGGGTCGTAGGCGGCGTTGTGGTTCAGCTCGCTCGTCGCGCGGATGTAGCCCTCCGCGTACGGGACCGCGGCCGCCGGCAGGTAGATGTCGACGCCGGTCTCCTTGACCGCGACGTAGTCGAGGTCCTTGCTGTGGTCCATGTGCGTGTGGGTCAGGAAGACCGTGTCCGGCTGCCAGCCCTCGACGAGCCCGCAGTCGACGCCCGCCTTCAGCTCCGGCAGCAGGAAGAACGTCTTGTCGTTGGAGCGGGAGTAGCCGCTCATGGTGATGCCCGCACCGGGGATCGCCCACGACTTCCACTGCCGGAAGGGGTGCCCGCGGTCGAGCAGCTCGGCGTGCGCCATGACGCTCCCCTCCGGTCGGTGTCCAATGTCGACGGTACCGGCGGCGGCAACCCGATTAGGGCGGCACCGTCTACGCTGGGCGGCATGAGCGAGCTACCCGAGCGGGTGGACCACCGGCAGCTGCGCGCGTCCGATGCCGACCGGGAGCAGGTCGCCGAGGTCCTGCGCACCAGCGCGTCCGAGGGCCGGCTGGACCTGGACGAGCTCGACGAGCGGCTGCGCGCCGTGTACGCCTCCCGCACGTACGCCGACCTGGAGCCGCTCCTCGCCGACCTGCCCGCCCACTCATCGGCCAAGGTCAATCTGGACGGCGTCCAACCGCCGCGCCCCGGCGACGTGGCCGAGCGCAGCGGCGCAGTCGCGGTCATGAGCGGCTTCCACCGCCGCGGCGCCTGGATCCCGCCGCGCCTCTTCACCTGCCTGGCATTCTGGGGCGGCGGCACCATCGACCTGCGCGACGCCCGCTTCCTGTACGGCGACCTGAAGATCCGCGCGTTCGCCGTCATGGGCGGCGTCGACGTGATCGTCCCCGACGACGCCGCGGTCGAGGTCACCGGCATGGGCGTGATGGGCGGCTTCGACCACGGCGCCGCCACCGCCGGCCGCCACGGCGCCCCCCGCATCGTCGTCACAGGCTTCGCCTTCTGGGGCGGCGTAACGGTCCGTCGCAAGGACCGCAAAGACCGCAAACACAAGGACTGATCCCCCGACCAGGGCCAGCCGGCGGGCGGATGCACGGTGACCCAGCGCTGGAGACCGGGGGAGAGGCGCACCGCCCGGGGCGGTGTCTCTCCGCACCGCCACCTTTGAGCGCCGACCACCGCCGTCAAGCGACCGGCAACTCCGTGTCCTGGTTGATCACGACTGCGTCGGCCTGCTCGACCTACCCGGCGTCCGTCCCTACCTCGCCTTCACTCGCCGCCTGGTCCCACGGCCGCATCCCCAGCGAAGCCGCGTTCGCCGGGATTACCCCATTCCCCGCCGGCTCCGGACGCACCACCCGCCACCGGCTCAACCGCGGCGGCGGCAACACGTTCAATGCCGGCCTCCGCAACGTCGTCAATTTCGCTGCGGCGTGAACCACCCTGCCGCCGAACGCCGAACTCCTTCGAAGACTGAATGGCTGATCCGGTCGTCGTTGGTTGGCTTGACCTGCCCGGCGTCGGTCCCGTCGTCGCCCTTGCTCGCGGCCTGGTCCCGCGGCCGCATCCCCCAGCGAGGCCGCGTTCGCCGGGATCACCCCACTTCTGGCCGGCCCCGGCCGCACCGCCAGCCCAACCGCGGCGGGCGACAGCACCTTCAACTCCACCCTCCGCGACATCGTCACCGCCGCCGTCGCATGGACCAGTTCGCCGTCGAACGCCGAATCCCTTCGAGGATCGAATGGCGGATCCAGTGGTCGTCGGTCTGCTTGACCTGCCTGGCGTCGGTCCCGTCGTCGCCCTTGCTCGCGGCCTGGTCCCACTGCCACCTCTCCAGCGAAGCCGCGTTCGCCGGGATTACCCCACTCCCCGCCAGCCCAGCCGCACCACCCGACCAACCGAGGTGGCGACAGTACCTTCAACGCCGCCCTCCACGACATCGTCACCACCGCCATCGCATGGACCACTTCGCCGCCGAATGCCGAATCCCTTCCATGATCGAATGACGGATCTGGCTGTCCGGACGACCGGATCTGCCATTCGATCATGGTCTGGCGCGCGGTGGTGCGAGTGGGTCGGGCATATGCGAAATGTCGGATAAATCCGGGCGCTTGCGCCTGGATTTATCCGGGGCGGAGGGCGTTGGGCTCGGCGGGGAGGGCGGCGGGGTTAGGTGGTGCGGGTGTGGAGCATGCGGCGGACGATGTCGATGCGTTCGGTCATGTACTTGGCGACCACCGGGGCCACGTCGGCGGTGACGGTCTCGGCGCGGCGCAGGTAGGGTTCGTCGACGCCGTGCAGTGGGAAGAGCCGGTTCGCGAACACCATCGCCGGGGTCATGCCGCCGCGGTGCAGCTGCGGCGCGAGCTCCAGATACCGGGCGGCGAACGGCGCGAGGGTCGCGTCCTGGCCCGGGCGCCAGAAGGTCGCCATGACCGCCTTCACCTCGTTGATCGGCACTGAGCGGTCGACGACCACGGCCTGCCAGACGGACTCCTTCACCGCCGGGTCGGGCGACGCCGCCCGGACCCCGGTGGCCCGGACCCATGCGTCGGGGTCGGGGTCCACGCCGAGCAGCGCGTCGATGTCGGCGTCGACGGTGCCGCCCAGCTCGGCCGCCCGGGCGAGGGCGCGCCACCGCAGGTCCACGTCGTCGCCGGCCCGGGAGCGCAGCCACGTGACCTCGTCGAGGTCGGCGGCGGTGCGGGCGAGGGTGCGCAGCGCCACCTGCGCCTGGTCGGGGTGCTCGGCGAGTTTGCGGCAGGTCGCGGCGACGGATTCGATCAGCTCCGGGCGTTCGGCGTCCGGCGACCACCGCTCGGCGACGTCGGCGGCGAGCGTCAGGTACGGCTCGATGACCGAGCCCGACGTCTCGGCGAGCAGCACGCCGGTGAGGCAGCGCACCGCCTCCGCCGCGGACACCTCGCCGGTGAGCAGTATGTCCCAGACGGTGGCGACGGCGACCCCGCGGGAGATGGCGCTCGGCAGCGCCGTCGCGGTCGGGAAGGGGGAGGGGCGGGTCGTGGCGAAGGTCAGGTCCTCGTCGTTGACCAGGTACAGGTCGGCGCCGGAGGGCAGGTCGACCGGTGTGGTGGGGCCGGCGATCTCCACCTGGACGAGGGCGGTCCGCTCCAGCCGTTCGCCGCCGTCGCTGCGGTACGCGCCGACCGCCAGGACCTGCGGGCGCGGGGGACCGTCGGGGCCGCGGGCGTCCAGGACGAAGCCGTCGCCGGTGTGGCGCAGCGTGATCCGGTCGGTGCCGGCGGTCTCCAGCCAGCCGGTCCGCCAGGCGTTCAGGTCCCGGCCGCTCGCCGCGCCGAGCGTGTCGATGAGGTCCTGCAGGGTGGTGTTGCTCCAGGCGTACCGCGCGAAGTAGGTGGCCATGCCGGTCGCGAAGTCCGCCTCGCCGACGTAGCGCATCAGCTGGTGCAGCACCGACGCGCCCTTCGGGTAGGTGATCGCGTCGAAGATGGACATGGCCTGCGCGACGTCGTGGATCGGCTGGCGGATCGGGTGTGTCGCCGGGCCCTGGTCGGCGAGGTACGCCAGGAGCTTGCCCTCGGCGAGGTGGCCGGCCCACGCGTCGGTGAACTCGGTCGCCCGCTCCGCCGCCCAGTTGCAGGCGAACTCGGCGAACGCCTCGTTGAGCCACAGGTCGTCCCACCAGCGCATCGTGACGATGTTGCCGAACCACATGTGCGCCATCTCGTGCAGCAGCACCTTCGCGCGCAGCTCCCGCTCCGCCGGGGTGGGCGCCGACCGGTACATGAACGAGTCGGACCACGTGACGCAGCCGTAGTTCTCCATCGCGCCGCCGAACTCGGGGACGAAGACCTGGTCGTACCGGCGCTGCGGGAACGGCATCCGGAACACCTCGCCGTAGAAGGCGAGCCCCTGCCGGGTCAGCGCGAAGAGCTCGTCGGCGTCGCGGTCCAGCACGGCGGCGAGGGACCGGCGGGTGAGCAGCCCCAGGTCGTGCCCGTCGACCTCGCGGCGCACCTCGTGGAACGGTCCGGCGTTGACGACCGTGTTGTACGCCGACAGCGGCGGCGTCGCGGGGAACTGCCACCGGCGCGCGGCACCGGCGGTGGTGACGACCGGGTCGCCGCTGTTGCTCACGACCGTCCACTGTGGTGGCGCGAGCACCGTGAACTGGTGCGGCGCCTTCAGGTCCGGCTGGTCGAAGCACGCCCACACGAAGTGCGCCTCGTCGGGCTCGAACGACGTCCACACGTAGATCTCGCCGTCGGCGGGGTCGACCGCCTTGTGCACGCCCTCGCCGTCCTTGGTCTCCGCCTGTACGGTCTCGACCCGCAGGTGGTTGGTCGCCTCGAGGCCCGGCAACGGGATCCGGCCGTCCTGGGCGGGTGGCAGCGGGACGCCGTTGAGCTCGGCGCTGACGACCTCGGCGGCGCAGTCGACGAAGCTCTGCGCGCCCGGCTCGCCGCAGGTGAACCGCACCTGCGACACGCACCGCACCCGCGGCCCGGACGGCAGCTCGGTGAGATCGATGTCGATCGCGTAGTGCTCGACGGCCAGCAGCGCGGCCCTGTGCTCGGCTTCGGCCTGCGTCAGGCTCGGGTTGCTCATCCGCCGATCCTAAGGCGTGGATAGATTGCCAGCATGACCATTACTGACCTGGTGCTGAGCGCCCCCGACCGGCCGTACAGCTGAACGAGCGGACGAGGTGATCAGGCGCCGCGGTCGATGCCGGCGCGCTCCGCCGCCACGTGGAAGAAGTCGCCGCCCTTGCGGCGCGCGTCGTCGGTGCCCCACGCGCGCTCCTCGGCGGTGACCTTGCGCAGCCGCGGGATGTGTTTCGCGCAGTGGATGTACGCCTCGTCGACGTGCAGGTTGACCCACCGCTCGGCCCGGCGCCCCGGCACGGTGTCGCTCGGCAGCGCGGGGAACGCCCGGCGCATCTCGGCGTCGGGCACGATCGTGGCGCGCCCGTTGATGTGCAGCCCGATCACGTCGCGCAGGAAGTCGACGAAGACGATGCCGACGTGGGGGTTCTCCACGATGTTGCCGAGGCTCGCCATCACGCCGTTGCCGCGGTACTCCGGCCACGCGACCCGCCCCGGCCCGAGCACCTGCACGAACCCCGGCGGCCCGGCGCGGAACGTGCAGTCGCAGTGCCCGAGCGCGCTCGCCGTCGCGACGAACATCATCTCCTGCCGGCCGACGAAGTCCACCATGTCGGGGTTCAGCTCCGGCAGCACCTGCTGCTGGTAGAACCGCTCCGCCCGCTCGACGGTTCCGAACCGGGACTGCAGCAGGTGCTCACCCGCGGTCCCCGGCAGGTGTGTGCTGGCCATCGTGTCCACCGCTGCCTCCAACGTCGACCCCCGAAGATCGCAGTGTTCCACGCGTGCAACCGTCCCGTCGCACAATGTGTACGTCGGTGCCGTCCCCCGCCGGGACGGTTGCCGGCGCTCCCGTCACAGGCGCCCCGGCGGCCACGGCACCGCACCGGCGTCGCGGTGGTGCGCTCGTGGCGCTACCGCTCCGCACCTGGCTGCAACTCACCTGTCGGGCGATCGGTCCGATGTCAGGAAGCGTCGGAGGTCGGCGGTCGAACAGGCACGAGGGGGAGCTTCATGGCGAAGGACGAGAAGGACAAGGCGGCGGCGGAGGATGCCCCCAAGAAGGGCGGCAAGAAGAAGCTCATCATGATCCTCGCGATCGTCCTGGTCGCGCTCGCCGGTGGTGGCGCCGGTGGGTACTTCATGTTCGCGCCGAAGAAGGCGGAGGCCGAGGTCCTCGTGGCCGGGATCGTCGTGCCGCTGGACGCGATCACGATCAACCTCGCCGACGGGCACTACCTGAAGCTGAAGATGACGCTGCAGGCGACCGACAAGGCGGCCGAGGCCCCGGACGGCAGCAAGGCGCTGGACGCCGCGATCTCGCTGTTTAGCAACATGGACTCCAAGGAGCTGCTGACCAACGACGGCCGCGAGAAGTACAAGACGCAGCTCAAGGAGAAGGTCGTCAAGGCCTACACGGTCGACAAGGAGAAGGAGATCATGGACGTGTACTACACCACGTTCGTGATCCAGTAGTCAGCGACGGCTCAGGCGGACTGGCGGCGCAGCGTGAGGTACGGCACGGCGCCCGGCTCGGGCTCGTAGCGGTCCACCTCGGCGAAGCCGCGCGCCTCCGCGAACCGGACACCGGCGGTGTTCGCCGCCCAGACCACCGTCTCGACCGCGGGGGCGGCGTGGTCGGCGGCCTGGCGCATCGCCCGGTCGTACAGTGCCGAACCCAGCCCACGGCCGCGCCACTGCGGCAGCACCCGGACGATCACCGTGGACGCCCCGCCGCCGGCCTCGGGCGGGCGGACGGTGGTGCAGCCGACCAGCACGTCACCGTCGTAGGCGACCTCCAGCAGGTACTTCTCGACCCGTTCGCGCGCCTCGTCGGCCGACATCGCGGCGTCCGGCACGACCGTGTTGTGCACCAGCCGCCAGTCCTCGAGCGTGGCGTCGTCGGTGACCGGTCCGATCCGCAGGCTCGACATGGCCGCGACCATACGGCAACGGCGCCCGGCACGATGGCCGGGCGCCGTTGAAGCCAGCGCTGAACGTCTGCTCAGAGCGCGCGGCGGCCCCGGCCGGAGATGCCGGCCACCAGCGCCACACCGACGGCGGCGAGCAGCACCTGCACGACGAGCTCGCCCCAGTCGACACCGGGGGTGTCGGTCGCGATGCCGACCGCGTTCGCCAGGACGGTGCCCAGCAGCGCGGCGACGACACCGACGACCATGGTCAGCAGGATCGACATGTGCTGCCGGCCCGGGACCACGAGCCGCCCGAGCGCACCCACGATCAGACCGACGATCAGCGCGGTGATGATCCCAGTGACGGTCATTGCTCCTCCTGAACTCGTTGCTTCCTGTGTGCCTCGGCCTGCTCCCGCTCCGCCTCGGCTCTGCTTCAGTGATGCCCGTGCGTTCCTGATCCGAAACCGATCGCACCCGTCATCCGAAACCGATCGCACCCGTCCTCGATCGGGACGGCACAACTCCGGCAAATCGGCTATCGTTACGCGTCTATGAGAGTCCTTGCTGTTCTCGCCGCCGGAGTCACCGTCGCCGCGACGCTGGTCACCGCCACCACCAGCGCGTCCGCCGCGGCGGCGCCGGCCACGCTGCCCGCCGGTCAGTTCACGCTGTCGGCGAACTACCACCAGTTCGACGCGGTGAACTCGGCCCTGGTGTCCACGCTGGGCACCGCGGCCGTGCACACCGTCATGGACAACGCCAACCACGACCGGACCGGGATCACCGACTCGCTCGGGATCAGCTACGAGACCGGCTTCTCGTTCGACTCCGGCGACGACAACGACTGCACCAACTACCCGCAGGGCATCACCACCAGCCGGGACGCCATCGGGACCGCCAACAGCGGCAACTACGACGGCCACCAGCTGATCCTGGTCAGCTGGTACACCAAGGACGGCTGCGACAGGGCGTCCTCGCGCAGCCGGATCACGCTCGTCGACTGGGACGCCACGTATCCCAACAAGTACCGCAAGGTCCTGCTGGTCGAGCCGACCGGCACGACGGCCGCCCCCGACTTCAAGGACATCAAGATCCACGCCGGTGGCGTCTCGTGGTTCGGCGACTACCTGTACGTCGCCGACACCGGCCGCGGCATGCGGGTCTTCGACATGCGCAAGATCCTGAAGACGAACACGGGCGGGACCGCCGCGCAGATCGGCCGGCAGAACGCGACCACCTACTACGCGCACAACTACGCGTACGTGCTGCCCCAGATCGGCACGATCACCGCGGCGACCACGTCGGGCACGAACCTGGCCTGGTCGTCCATCTCGCTGGACCGGGTCAGCCGGTCGATCGTCATGACCGAGTACACGTGCGCCTCCGGCTGTGCCGACTACCCCAACCGGCCCCCGCGGGCGGTGCGCTTCCCGTTCGCCGCCGGCGCCACCACGTTCGCCGCGAGCACCACGGCCAGCCAGGCGCTGCAGCTTCCCTGGTACAAGCTGAACGGCGTCGCCTCGCACAACAACCGCTGGTGGTTCAACTCGTCCGGCTCCAAGCAGCTGTACTACTGGACGCCGTCGGCGGGCTCACACACGTACGCGTGGGTCAGCGGCGGCGAGAGCATCAGCTACTGGGAGGACGCGACCGAGGCGGACCTGCTGTGGTCGCTGCAGGAGCAGGTCGGGCACCGCAACGTGTTCGCCGTCAAGCAGGCCAACTTCGACGGGTAATTCGTTGTACGGCGGGCGGGGCGCCTTCCTACCCTGGGCGGACCATGTCGACCACCAAGCGGCCCGATCCGCGCCTCGCCCGCACCGATGACTCCTGGCTGACCCTGCCCAACCCGCACGGCGTGCCCGTGGAGATCTGCGCCGCGCCCGACGTGCCGATCGAGTCCGCGGCGGTCGACGAGCTGCTGACCGTCGTGGAGACGGCGGCCACGCTCGACGCCGTGGGCGCCCGGCTGGACCGGGTCGTGTGCACCCCCGACTTCCACAAGGGCGCCGGGATCCCGATCGGCACCGTCCTGCAGACCACCGGGGCCCTCATCCCGCAGGCGGTCGGCAACGACATCAACTGCGGCATGCGGGTCGAGGCCACGTCGCTGACCGTCGACCGGGTCCGGCCGCACCTGGACCGCCTCGAGCAGCACCTGCGGCACCTGTTCTTCGAGGGCGGCCGGCGCATCGGCCTCACCCCCGCGCACCGCGAGGGCCTGCTCCGCGACGGCCTGCCGGGCCTGCTGTCCGCCGGTGTCCCGTCCGGCGCGGAGGGCGCCTGGGCGCAGGTCCGCCCCGACGACTTCGCCCCGGACAACCTGCACGCCGCCGGCCACCCGGTCACGTCCGCCGCCGGCTTCGACGACTGGATCACCAGCGGCGGCGGCACCAGCTACGACAGCATCATCGGCAGCGTCGGCGGCGGCAACCACTTCGCCGAGCTGCAGTACGTCTCGGAGATCCACGACGGCGCGGCCGCCTACGCCTGGGGCCTCGCCCCGGGACGGGTGGTGCTCATGGTGCACACGGGGTCGCTCTCGCTCGGCCACCAGGCCAACTCCACCGGCCAGGACCAGGCCCGCGCGCTGTGGCCGCGGGGCGTGCCGATGCCCCGCAACCGCATCCTGCCCATGCTGCTGACCGACGAGGGCTCCGCCCGCATCGGGAAGTACCTGACGGCGTTCGCCAACGCGGCCAACTTCGCCATCGGCAACCGCTTCTTCCTGGCCCTGATGATGCGGGCCGGGCTCGCCGCCGTCGCCGGACAGGTCGATTCGCGGCTGGTGTACGAGTCGCCGCACAACCTCCTGTGGCCCTCGCCCGACGGCACCGTCGTGCACCGCAAGGGCGCCACTCCCGCCGCGGGCCCCGGCGACACGACCCCGTGGGGCGAGCCGGTCATCGTGCCGGGCTCGATGGGCGCCCCCAGCCACCTGCTGCGCGGCCTCGGCAACCCGCGCGCCCTGCAGAGCGCCTGCCACGGCGCCGGCCGCAGCGTCCCGCGTGGCTCCGCCTCCCGCGGCAGCGACGCCGAGCTCGACGCGTTCCTGGAGGAGTTCCGCGTGGTGACCCCGCTGAACCACCGCGACCCGGCCCTCGCCGGCCGCCGCGACATCCTCGACGCCTGGCGCCGCGACCTCAAACAGGAGGCTCCCTGGGCGTACAAGGAGGTCGGCCCGGTCGTCCGCACCCTGGAGACCGCGGGCGTGGCCACCCCGGTCGCCGAGCTCCGCCCCCTCCTCACCGTCAAGGGCTGACCCCCGGCGCCGCGGGGCTACGCCGAGATGGTGCAGGCGGTGTCCGTGTAGTGACCCCGGTCGGGCAGCTCCGCCGGGACGTCGACCGTGATCTGCTTGGCGTTGTTGCGTTCGTCGGCCTCCGCGACGTACCCGGACGGGTCGATGACGGCCGTCACGACGATGGTCCGGCCGCGCGCCGCAGTGACCTTGGCCGCGGGCAGCTCGACCCAGCCGTAGTTGACGCCGGGCCGGTCGGTGAACGTCGTGACGTAGTCGAGGGCGCCGTCATCCTTCAGGTACTGGATGTCGCCGTCGACGCCGCCGGTCGCGAGGCGGACGCCGATGCCGCGCAGATTCGTGCCCATCGACAGTGTGCCCCGGGCGATGCCGCGGACGGCGATCCAGACCACCAGATCGTCCGTGACGGCGTTGGTCCAGCTGCCGACGTGGCACGGCCGGTCGGTCGTCGCCAGCGCCAGGCTGAGGTCGCCGGTCGGTGCTTCCGTGGGGGATCCCGCGGCGGTCGCTGACGCGGACTGGCCGGTGAGCGCCTGATCGCGCGCGCCGGGCCCCCGGTTCAGGGCGTACACGCCGACCGCCAGCAGCGCGACGGCGAGCAGCGCGGCCACGGGGGCCACCACCGCCGGCCGGAGCAGTCCCCGCCGGGGCCGGCCCGCCTTCGCCAGCACGTGGCCGCCGCCCGACGCCTCCCCGGGCACCGCCGGCGCCGCTTCCGGCACCGCGCCGGAAGCAGTCTCGGGCGCTGTCTCGGGCGGCGTCCAGGACACGGTCTCGGGCGGTGCGGCGGGCACGGTCTCGGGCGGTGCGGCGGGCACGGTCTCGGGCGGTGCGGCGGGCACGGTCTCGGGCGGTGCGGCGGGCACGGTCTCGGGCGGTGCGGCGGGCACGGTCTCGGGCGGTGCGGCGG
>NZ_JBFANF010000080.1:0-52089 GCF_040674675.1 Dactylosporangium sp. NPDC049742
CGCGCACCAGGTCACGGCGTCACGCCATGGTGCACGGGGCGCCGTTGAGCGTGAAACTTGCCGGCGGGGTGAACGGGGTGGCCCCGCCGGTGAACCCGGGCATCGCCTGGCCGCCGGGGCTGATCGTGGTGCTCCACGCGTTCGGGGTGAGCGTGCCGGTGTTCCCGGAGCGGGTGAGGATCGCGCCGAACGTGTTGTACACGACCGCCGTCGAGGCGAGCGTGAAGCCGATCGTCCAGCCGGTGACCGGTGCGGCGGTCGTGTTGGTGATCGTGACGTTGACGAGGAACCCGGGACTGAACAGCACGACCTGGACCTTGCAGGTCGGCGCGGCCGTGTACGCGAGGGTGGTGACGGTGGCCGCGGGCGAGCGGGCGGACAGGTTGCCGTTCGTGTCGAACGCGACGACCGCGAACGTGTAGGCGGTGCCTCCCGTCAGGCCCGTGACCCGGTAGAAGCGGCTGGACCAGTCGGCGGTGCGGATCGTCGTCCAGACGCCACCGATCAGCTGCTGCAGGTGGTACCCGCCGACCTGCACGTTGTCGGTCGACTCGCCCCAGACCATCGACACCCCGGTGGTGGTGACGCTGCTGAAGACCGGGGCGCTCGGCGCCGACGGCGGGGTGCTGTCCGGCGCGGCCAGCGTCGTGAACGTGACCGGCGCCGACGGCGGGCTCGCGACGTACCCGGACGACTCCGTCGGCAGCGAGTACACCCGGAACGTGTACGTGGTGCCCCGCTGCAGGCCGGTCAGGGTGATGCCGTTGAACAGGCCGCGGGCGTACTCGGTCCAGGTGCCGCCGACCTTGCGCTCGACCACGTCCTGCTCGGCGAGCAGGTCGTGCGACCACTGCAGGTCGGCGCTCGTGTCGGCGACGTGCAGCGCCTGCACGTCGACCGGCGCGGTGAGGACCGTTGCGGCGAAGGCGGGCGCCGGGGCGAGCGCCAGGAGCCCGGCGGTGAGCAGGGCGAGGAACCGGGACAGTCGCATCGTGAGCCTTTCGGTGATGGGCGTCGATCACGCCGCATCCATGCTCGGCGCCCGCCCCACCGCCCACCCCCGATCCTGGACACCGTCGGACAGCGTTGGACAGCGTCGAGAGGCGGGGCGCCGTGCGCAGCGGTGGCGGGAACGCCCCGTGGAGGGTAAGAGTGTCCGATGGACTGGACCGTCATTCCCACGCTGCTGGTCGCCATCGGGCTGGGCGCCGCCGTGGGCCTGGAGCGGGAGCTGGGTGCCCAGCCCGCCGGACTGCGCACCCACATGCTCGTCGCCGCCGGTGCGGCCCTGTTCACCATCGCCGGCAAGGAGGTCGGCAGCGACCCGACCCGCATCGCCGCGCAGGTCGTCACGGGCATCGGCTTCCTCGGCGCCGGCGCCATCTTCAAGGAGGGCGTCAACATCAGCGGGCTGACGACCGCGGCGTCGCTGTGGGTGACCGCCGCGATCGGGCTCGCGACCGGCCTGGAGCTGTTCTGGGCGGCGGGCACGGTCACCGCCGCGGCGCTCGCCGCCCTGTGGCTGTTCAAGGTCGCGGAGGCCAACTGGCTGCCGGACCGGCACCGCGTCCAGGTGACGCTGACGCTCGCCCCGGACTTCCCGCTCGACGTGGTGGAGCGGGAAGCCCTGAAGGCGCTGCCGGGCGCCCACGTGCTGCGCGTCGACTACGCCGGCCACGACCAGTCGATCGTGCTCACCGCGCAGGGCGACAACAACACGTCACTGCCGGCGATCGCCGAGTCCCTGCGCCTGCTGGACGGTGTCCAGGGCGTCGAGATCGCCCGCTGACCTCAGCCGGCCGACGGCGACGGTGACGCCGAAGCCGAGGCGGAGGCCGTCGGTGCGACGTACGGCACGGCGCTGCCCTTGACGTACTGGTCCCAGCTCGTCGACCAGTCCGTCCAGCCGTTGCCCCACTTCACCTGCTCCTCGGTGCCCTTGATGATCACCGGGTCGCCGATGCGGGTCTGCTTCCACAGCCACTCCGCGTGCGCGGCGGAGATGTTGGTGCAGCCGTGGGACACGTTGCGCTTGCCCTGGTCGCCCTCGGACCACGGGGCCGAGTGGATGTACTCGCCGTCCCAGGTGAGCCGCTGCGGCCAGTACACCTTGGTGCGGTAGCCCGCGGCGGAGTCGGCCGGGACGCCGTAGGTGGAGGAGTCGAACCACTCCCACTCGTTCTTGATCATGACGATGAAGTTGCCGCTGGCCGACGGGTTCTTCGGGCGGCCGAGGCTCACCGGGATGGTCCGCAGCAGCTGGCCGTCCTGCGTGACGGTCATCTGCTTGGTGGCGTTGTCGACCTCCATGACGAACTTCGGCCCGACCGTCGCGGTGAACGACACGTCGCGCTCGCCCCACCACTTGCCGTCCAGGTTCGTGCCACCGGTGCGCGCGTTGACCTGGAGCTTCGTGCCGGTCTGCCAGTACTCCTTCGGGCGGAAGTGCAGCTCCTTGCCGGTGAACCAGTTGAAGGCGCCCTCCTGCGGCGGGTCGCTGGTCACCTGGATGCGCTGCTGCACCGCGGCGCGCTGGGCCGGCGCGACGTCGACGCCGAACGTGATGATGACCGGCATCCCGACGCCGACGACCTGCTTGTCGTTGATGATGCTGGTGACCTTGCCCAGCTTCGACGGCTTCGCCATGGTCGTGAACGCCGTCGTCGCCGTCGTCGGCTTGCCGTCCGTCGAGGTGGCGGTGACCGTCGCGGTGTACTTGGTGCCGTACTTGAGCTGCGCGGCCGGCTGCCACGCCTTGCCGTCGGCGCGGAGCGCGCCGGCGACCTCCGCCCCGCCCGCGTCGGTGAGCTTCACGGTGACGTCCGCCGCGTTGGTCGCGGTGTACGCCAGGTCGACGGCGGTGGGCACGTTGGCGGCGCCGTCGGCCGGCCCGCTGATCGCGAGCTCCACCGGCAGCGCCGGCGCCTTCGGGCTCGCCGAGGCCGAGGCCTGCTGCTGCGTCTTGCCCGGGGACGCGTTGTCGGTGCAGGCGGTCAACAGCAGCGCCGCCGCGGCGACCAGCGCCGCGGCCGACCGCAGGCGCGGGAGTGTGGTGTGCGTCATCGAGGGGCACGTTACCCTGGCGCGTCCACCCGGACGACCCCCGGGCGGCGGCCGTAAAACCGCTGCATGACCGACATTTCGGTGTTTTTGCGCCGAGTGGCGCCGTCCGGGCGGATGGCTATGCTGGCGACGATGCTGACGCTTCCGACCGGGCGCCTGCCCAGGTTTCTGATGCTGCTGCTGGCCACCGTGATCGTGGGGGTGGTCTGGGTCGCCGACCCCGCTTCGGCGGAGCCGGGCGAGGACGGCGGGCAGAATCTCACCGTCCGCCAGGCGCTCGACAAGGCCAACGCCGAGTACAACGACGCCAAGGGCCGCCTCGACAAGTCCGTCGCCGACGAGGCCGCCGTCAACGGGCAGCTGGCGGCGACGCAGACCCAGGTCGGCGAGCTGGAGGCGTCGGCCGGGTTGGTGGCCAACGCCGCCTACCGCGGGCGCCGGATCAGCCTGACCAGCGTGGTCCTCGCCGGCGACACGCCGGAGGCCACCATCCACGGCATGACCACGGTGCAGTACATGCTGTACCGCGACGACAAGTCACTGCGCGATCTGGCCGAGACGCGCAAGCGGCTGGAGCAGCAGAAGGCGGAGCTCGCCGCGGCGATCGCCAACCAGCAGGCCCAGCTGAAGATCATGGAGACGAACAAGAAGGCCGCCGAGGACGCGCTGAAGAAGGCGGGCGGCGGCGGAGCGACCACCGGCGCGCCGGGCGGCGGCAAGGTCACCACCAACCCGGTCGGCCGCAACGGCGACGGCTCCTACGCCAGCCAGGGCTGCACCCAGGACGACCCGACCACGACCGGGTGCATCAGCCCGCGGATGCTCAACGCCTACAACGAGGCGCGCAAGGCCGGCTACACCCACTACACGTCCTGCTTCCGCAGCGGCGGGGGCGGCGACCACCCGGCCGGCAAGGCCTGCGACTTCTCCGCCAACGCCAAGACCTTCGTCAACGCCCGTGCCACCGGCGCCGACCAGCAGTACGGCGACGCCCTGGCGGCCTGGTGCGTCGCCAACGCCAAGAACCTCGGCGTCAAGTACGTCATCTGGTACAAGCGGATCTGGCAGCCCAGCAGCGGCTGGAAGTCCTACGGCGGCGACGGCACCCCCGCCGGCGACCACTACAACCACGTGCACCTCTCCATGCAGTAGGACACGGCCCCGGCCGCGCAACCGGTTTGCTCCTGGCCCTATGGATCAGGTGCGGGCGCCGGGTGCCGATGGCAGGATCGGCGCTTCGGGCGATGGAGCAGCCGGACCGTTGGACAGGGGGACCGTGGCGTGCGACGACCAACCGGACTGCTCCGGCACGGTGCCGTGGTCGGCCTCGCGGCCGTCCTGCTCGGCCTGACCGGCGTCAGCGTCGTCGGCACGAACCGCACCCGGGCCTCCGCGAACGCCGCGGTCCATGCCACGGCGCTCGCCGCGGCATACGACCTGGCCGACGACGCCGTCGCGCTGGAGGAGATCGCCGAGCAGCAGTACCGCCTCGAGCCCGGCGTGGCGCCCCGGGAGCTGCACCACGGCGCGGCCGGCGCGCTCGACGTGGCGCTGCACGACGTCGAGCAGCGCGGCGGGGCCGCGGACCGGGCGCTCGCCGCCCGGGTCCGGGAGCTGCACGCGACCTACCTGACCGCGGTCGAGCGGGTGTTCGAGGCCGTCGACCGTGGCGACGCCGCGGGTGCGAGCCGCATCGACGAGGCGGAGGTCGACCCGGTCGCGGACCAGATCGGTGCCCTCGTCCACACCGCCACCACCGCCAGCGCGGCCGAGGCGGCGCAGGCGATGCGCGACCTGCACCGCGTCGAGGGCGTCGTCTTCACCGCCACGACCGGCGCGTTCGGCGTCGGGCTGGCGCTGCTGGTCGTGTTCGGCGTCATCGCCGGCGGCTACCAGCGCCGCCTCGTGCGGCACGCCGCCGAGCACAAGTACCACGCGTCGCACGACGCGCTGACCGGCCTGCCCAACCGGACGCTCTTCACCGAACGCACCGGCGACGCGCTGCGCTCGCCCGGCTCGGCGCTCGCCGTCCTGCTGCTGGACCTCGACCGGTTCAAGGAGGTCAACGACACCCTCGGTCACCAGTACGGCGACGAGCTGCTACGGCAGGTCGCGGTCCGCACCACCGGGGCGCTGCGCGCCGGGGACGTCGTCGCGCGGCTGTCCGGCGACGAGTTCGCGGTGCTGCTGCCCGGCGCGTCCGCCGCCGACGCCGCGGCGCTGGCCACCCGGCTGCAGGGCGAGCTGCACCGCACCTTCACGCTCGACGACGTCGCCGTCGACGTGGAGGTCAGCATCGGCATCGCCGTGGCGCCCGAGCACGCGAGCGACACCGACGCGCTGCTGCGCTGCGCCGACATCGCCATGTACGCGGCGAAGGACAGCAAGACCGGCGCCACCCTGTACCGGCCGAACATGCACATCGAGGACGGCAACCGGCTGCTGCTGCTCGGCGACCTGCGCCGCGCCCTCGACGTCACCGACCAGCTCACCCTGCACTACCAGCCGAAGATCCGGCTGGACGACGGCCGCCCGTCGGGCGCGGAGGCGCTCGTGCGCTGGACGCACCCGACGCGCGGGCAGATCCCGCCCGCGGAGTTCATCCCGGTCGCGGAGAGCACCGGTCTCATCACCCGGCTCACCCTGTACGTGCTGCGCCTCGCCGTCGTGCAGGCCCGCGCCTGGCTCGACGACGGTCTCGTCGTGCCGATCGCGGTCAACCTGTCGCCGCGCTGCCTGCTGGACCCCGACCTGGTCGGCCACGTGACGCGGCTGCTGGACGAGCACGACCTGCCCGCCGGCCTGCTGCGCCTCGAGGTGACCGAGACCGCCGTCATGGCGAACCCGGCCCTCGCCACCGAGACGCTCGTCGCCCTGCACCGCATCGGCGTGCGGCTGTCGATCGACGACTACGGCACCGGGTACTCCTCGATGGCGTACCTCAAGAGCCTGCCCGTCGACGAGCTGAAGGTCGACCGCACGTTCGTCATGCACATGGACGCCGACCCGGAGGACGCGGTGCTGGTCCGCGGCGCGATCGAGCTCGGCCACAACCTGGGCATGTCGGTCGTCGCGGAGGGCGTCGAGGGCGCCGCGCACGTCGCCGCGCTGCAGGAGCTCGGCTGTGACGTCGCCCAGGGCTACCACTACGCCCGCCCGATGCCACCGGGCGAGCTGACCGCATGGCTGAAGACCAGCTCGCTCCCGGTGTCCGCCTAGGTCAGCCGGCCGGCCTGCGGCGCTGGATCTTGCGGTGCCGCAGGCGCAGCTTGAACGGCATCGTCGCGCTCTCGACCTTCGTGGCCGTGGTCATCTTCGACACGCCGTCGGTGCGCTCCTCGAAGCGGATCGGCACCTCGATGATGGTCTGCCCGAGCTTGGTCGCCAGGAAGTGCATCTCGACCTGGAAGCTGTAGCCGTTGGACTGGACCCGGTCCAGGCCGATCGCCTCCAGCGCGTCCTTCCGCCAGATCTTGAAGCCGGCGGTCAGGTCCCGGATCCGCACCTGCAGCAGGGTGTGCACGTACAGGTTGGCCCAGCCGCTGAGCGCCCGCCGATACAGCGGCCACTTCTCGTCGAGCTGCCCGCCGGGCACGTAGCGTGAGCCGATGACCACACCGGCGTTGGTGGACAGCAGCGCCCCGAGCATGCCGGGCAGCGCCTCCGGCGGGTGCGACAGGTCGGCGTCCATCTGCGCCACGAACTTGGCGCCGTCCTCGATCGCGCGGCCGATGCCGTCGACGTACGCCCTGCCGAGGCCCTCCTTGCCGGGCCGGTGCAGCACCCGGATCCGCCCGGGGTGCTCGGCGGCGAGCTTCTCCGCCACCTCGCCGGTGCCGTCCGGGGAGTTGTCGTCGGCGACGAGGATGCTCAGCCCCGGCAGCGGCAGGGCGAGCAGCCGCTCGACCAGCCGTGGCAGGTTGCCCGCCTCGTTGTAGGTCGGGACGACGACGGTCAGGGGCTCGTCACACCACGGAGACGGCAGCCGCACTGGTTCGATCATTCCCGACCTTCCTCGATTACTGACAATGTCAGACAAGAGGGTATCCGCGTCCGACCCACCGCCCGTGCACCGGCCCCTGGCCGGTCGTCATGGGCTGGCCGCGAGGAAGAGGAAGGCGGCACAGATCGACAGGTGCACCGCCGCCTGCAGCAGGGTCGCGCGGCCCGGCATGACGGTGAGGACGCCGACACCCGCGGTGAGGGTGAGCAGCACGATCTGGGTGGCGCCGAGGCCGAGGACCAGCGGCCCGCTGAGCCAGATCGAGGCGAGCGCGATCGCCGGGATGGTCAGCCCGATGCTGGCGATCGCCGAGCCGAGGGCCAGGTTGAGGCTGATCTGCACCAGGTCGCGGCGGGCGTTGCGGACCGCCGCGAGGGTCTCCGGCAGCAAGATCAGCACGGCGATGACGACCCCGACGAACGACTGGGGGAGCCCGGCCCGCGCGACGCCGGCCTCGATCGTGCCCGACTCCACCTTCGCCAGGCCGACCACCGACACCAGCGCGACGATCAGCAGCACGAGGCTGACGAGCGCCTGACGCGGCGCCGGAACCGCCGCGTGCTCCTCCTCGGCGTCGTTGACCGGCAGGAAGCTCTCGCGGTGCCGCACGTTCTGGACCAGCACGAACAGCGCGTACAGGGCGAGCGACGCGACCGCCGCGAACGCCAGCTGCGGACCGGTGAACTGCGGCGCCGGCGCGCTGGTGGTGAACGTCGGCAGGACCAGGCTGAGGGTCGCGAGCGTGATGACCGCGGCGAGCGCGGCGCCCGTCCCCTCGGCGTTGAACACCGCGATGCGGGTGCGCAGTGCCGCGACCAGCAACGACAGCCCCACGATGCCGTTGCAGGTGATCATCACGGCGGCGAAGACGGTGTCGCGGGCCAGGGTCTCCGTGCCGGAACCGCCGGTCACCATCAGGGTGATGATCAGGCCGACCTCGATGACGGTGACCGCGACGGCGAGGATGAGCGCGCCGAACGGCTCCCCGACCCGGTGGGCGACGACCTCCGCATGATGCACCGCGGCCAGTACCGACCCGGCCAGGAGCGCCACCACGACGACCTCGACGGGGACCGGTATGCCACGTCCCCACACCGCGACGAGGACCGCGAGGGCGAACGGCGGCAGGACCAGGGCGGAGCGGTTCAGAGAAGTGCGCACGCGCGCATCTGACCGCCGTCGCACGCACGAAACATGCCCGACCTTGATTCCGGCCGTACGGGTGGGATCATCGCGCGTCGGGGGGCAAGGACCAGTTCCAGGGAGGAATACATGGACACGACCCGCGCGGAGCCGCGCAACGGCTTCGACCGGTTCTTCGACATCAGTGCGCGAGGCTCGACGATGAGCCGCGAGATCCGGGGCGGTCTCGCCACGTTCTTCACGATGGCCTACATCGTCGTGCTCAACCCCCTCATCCTCGGCAGCGGTGTCGACAGCACCGGCGGCAAGCTCGCCATCGCCGCGGTCGCCTCGGCGACGGCGCTGGTCGCCGGGGTCGTGACGATCCTGATGGGCGTCGTCGCCCGCTTCCCCCTCGCGCTCGCCGCCGGCCTGGGCGTCAACGCGCTCGTGGCCTTCGAGATCGCACCCCACATGACCTGGGCCGACGCGATGGGCCTGGTCGTGATCGAGGGCGTGCTCATCGGCATCCTGGTGCTGACCGGGCTGCGGGAGGCGGTGTTCCGGGCCGTACCGACGCAGCTGAAGACCGCCATCGGCGTCGGCATCGGGCTGTTCCTGGCGCTCATCGGCTTCGTCGACGCGGGCTTCGTGCGGCGCGTGCCGGACGCGGCCAACACCACCGTCCCCGTCGGCCTCGGCATCGGCGGCAAGCTGATCAGCTGGCCCGCGCTCGCGTTCGGCGTCGGTCTGCTGCTCACCGTCGTGCTGGTGGTGCGCAAGGTGCGCGGCGCGATCCTCATCGGCATCCTCGCCTCCACGGTCCTCGCCATCGTCATCGAGGCGATCGCGAAGGCCGGCCCGGCGTTCGTGGACGACAAGCCCAACCCGAAGGGCTGGAGCCTCAACGTCCCCGTCGTGCCGGACAAGATCATCGACAAGCCCGACCTGTCCCTGCTGGGCCACTTCAACGTCCTGCACTCCTGGCAGACCGCCGGCGTCCTGATCGTGATCATGTTCGTGTTCACCCTGATGATCACCGACTTCTTCGACACGATGGGCACGATGGTCGCGGTCGCCCAGGAGGGTGACATGCTCGACGAGCAGGGCATGCCGCCGCGCACCCGCGAGATCCTGATCGTCGACTCCGTCGCCGCCGCCGCGGGCGGCGCGGCGAGCACGTCCAGCAACACCACCTACATCGAGAGCGCCGCCGGCGTCGCCGAGGGCGCCCGCACCGGCGTGGCGAGCCTGGTCACCGGCGCGCTGTTCCTCGTCGCGATGTTCTTCGCGCCGCTGGTGACGGTGGTGCCCTTCGAGGCGGCGTCGGTCGCCCTCGTCGTCGTCGGCTTCCTCATGATGACCACGGTCCGCTCCATCGACTGGTCGGACTACGAGATCGCGCTGCCGGCGTTCCTCACCATCATCCTCATGCCGTTCACGTACTCCATCTCCAACGGCATCGGCGCCGGCGTCGTCTCCTTCGTCGTCATCAAGCTCGCCGCCGGCAAGGCCCGCGACGTCCACCCGCTCCTCTACGGCGTCGCGGTCATGTTCATCGTCTACTTCCTCCGCGGCCCGCTGGAACTGCTCGTCTGAGACCCGTGAGGGGTGCGCCGGCACCCCTCACGGCCCGGTCCGCTACTGCCAGGGGAACTCGGGCGACCACGTGTGGTCGGGGAACTCCGGGTGGTACCGCCAGATGACGACGGGGGCGCCGTTGTCCATGCTCCTGCCGTAGACGGCGAGCACGTAGTCGGGCTCCCCGTCCTGCCAGGTGCCGCGGTAGTTGACGAAGTTGACGATCTGGCCGGCCATCATCTCCAGCGCCGTCCAGTACTGGTCGTCGGTGCCGCTGCACGGGAAGCCCCAGACGCGGCGCCCCTCCGTGACCTCGCCGCCGTCGACGGCCAGGCACTGGCCGTTGCCGTTGACGACCTGGCAGTAGCCGGGCTTCTCCAGAGGGCAGTTGCCCTGGTGCCACAGCTGGTCCCTGCCCTTGGTGCAGGTCCACGAGCCGGCCAGGCCGTTGGCGACGCCCAGGCACTTGCCCGTGTGCGCGTTGCGGAGGTTGCCGCCGGTCGTCACCGGCGGGTCCGGCGCCGCGGCCGCCGGGGCGACCGGCGCGACCCCGAACACCGCGACGGCGACGACGAGCGACAGCAGCAGCCTGCGGAGGACGTCTCGCATGTGTGCTCCCTCGTGGCCACCACCGCGGGCAGGCTGACCCCGGGCGCCGCCGACGTCTGGGACAGCGGCACGGTCGGCAGCGGCGAGTCGGTCGCGATCCCCTACGGCGGGCCGGCGCTGCGGTCCACCCAGACCTACCACTGGAGCGTGCAGGTCTGGGACGCGGCGGGAGCACCGTCGGCGTGGAGCGCCCCCGGGCGATGGGAGATGGGCCTGCTCACCGCCGCGGACTGGCAGGGGGCGCAGTGGATCAGCCCGGACACCGGTACACCGGACGCGCCGATCCTCAGGACCGGCTTCACCCTGCCGGCGAAGCCCGTCGCCAAGGCCCGGGCGCACGTCTACGGCCTCGGCTTCTTCGAGTTGCGGCTCAACGGCGGCAAGGTCGGCGACCACGTGCTGAGCCCCGCCAGCACGCCGTACACCCAGCGCAACCTCTACACGACCTTCGACGTCACGGGATCCGTGCAGGCCGGTGCCAACGCCGTCGGCGTGTGGCTCGGCAACGGCTACGGCCCGCGGTTCAGCCAGTACGGCTTCCGCTGGACCGGGCCGAAGCAGGCGATCGTGCTGCTCGACGTCACGTTCGCCGACGGGACCCGGCAGGCCGTCACCAGCGACCCGGCGTGGAAGTGGTCGACCGGGCCGATCACCGCCAACGACCTGTACGCCGGCGAGACCTACGACGCCCGGCTGGAGAAGCCCGGCTGGGACCGGGCCGGCTACCAGGACGCGGGCTGGCGGCCGGTGCGGACGGTCGCCGCGCCGTCGAGCCGCCTGGCCGCCGCGACCCTGCCGCCGGTCCGGGTCGTGGGCACCGTCCGCCCGGTGCGGCTCACCCAGCCGCAGCCCGGCGTGTACGTCTACGACCTCGGGCAGAACATCGCCGGCTGGCAACGCCTGCGGGTGCAGGGCGCGGCCGGCGCGTCCGTTCGGATGCGAACGGCCGAGGAGGTGAACGCCGACGGGACCCTCGACACCGCGACGAACCGCAGCGCCGCGAGCACGGACACGTTCGTCCTGGCCGGCACCGGTGGCGTCGAGACCTACGAGCCGAGGTTCACCTACCACGGTTTCCGGTACGTCGAGGTGACCGGCTTCCCGGGGACCCCGGCCCTGGACAGCCTCGACGGGCGGGTCGCGCACGCGGACGTCGCGTCCACCGGCACGTTCTCGTCGTCGAACGCGCTGCTGAACCGCATCTGGCAGAACAACCGCTGGGGCATCCTCAACAACTCGATGAGCGTCCCGACCGACACCCCCGTCCGCGACGAACGGACCCCGCCCGGCATGGACGTCCAGGCGTACTCCGACGCGTCGACCCGGGAGTTCGGGATGGACGCCTTCTACGCCAAGTACCTCGCGGACATGCCGCCCGGCACCGCGCTGCCCAGCGACGCCCACAACGCGCAGCAGCCCGACATGGGCGGCAACCAGATCACCCTGGCGTGGACGCTGTACGAGCAGTACGGCAACCGGGCCGTCCTGGCCGCAAACTATCCGCTGATGAAGACGTTCGTCGACACGAACGCCCGCAACCTGCCCGGCCACATCTGGACGACCGGCTTCGGCGACTGGTGCCCGCCCGACCTCAGCGCCAATGCCAACGGCGGCCTGGGCAGCCCAAGCGCCGGCGCCTGCACCAGCGAGGTCTCGCTGGTGAACACGGCGCTGGCGTACCGGCAGGCGCTCACCGTCGCGAAGGCGGCGACCGCACTCGGGCAGACCGGCGACGCGACCCGGTACACCCAGCTCGCCGGCGACATCAAGACGGCCTTCAACGCGCGGTTCCTCAACGCCGACGGCGCCTCCTACAGCAGCGGCCGGCAGACGACCAGCGTGCTGCCGCTCGCCTTCGGGCTGGTCCCGGACGCGAACGTCACCGCGGTCGGGGCCCGGCTCGTCGACACGGTCCTCAACCGCAACGGGGGGCATCTCGACACGGGGATCTTCGGCACGCGGTACCTCATGGACGCCCTCGCCGGCATCGGCCGCACCGACGTGGCGATGACGATCCTGAACCAGACGACCTACCCGGGCTTCGGGTTCGAGATCGGGATGGGGGCGACGAGCCCCTGGGAGCAGTGGATGTACCGGTCGTCGATGGAGACCCACGACCACGCGATGTTCGCGGGCATCAACGCGTCGCTCTACACCGTCCTCGCCGGCATCCGCCCGGGGTCACCGGCGTACCGCACCGTCGTCATCGACCCGCGGGTCCCGGCCGGGCTGCAGGCCGTCAGCGCGTCCATCGACACGGTGCGCGGCGTCGTCGCCTCGTCGTGGACGGTGTCGGGCCAGCAGATCACGATGGACGTGACCGTGCCGGTCGGGTCGGCGGCGACGGTGCACGTCCCGAACTTCGGCCGCGGCACGACCACCGGCGGCGGGACGGTCGTCACCACCACGGGCACGGAAACGGTGTACTCGGTCGGTTCGGGACGGTGGCAGTTCACCGGCAACCTCGGCCCGGCCGCCGGTCCGGCGCTGCCCGGGACGTGGACGCCGTGCGCCGCCGAGACCGGGACGTGCCAGGTCACGGGCACCGCGACCGTCGCGTTCGGCGCGCAGGGGCAGTTCCGGTACCTGACCGTCACCGGCTCGACGCCGTGCACGAACACGGTCTTCGGCGACCCGGTCCCGAACGTGTCGAAGGCCTGCTCCACGCTGGGCCTGCCCGCCGCCGGGAACGGCTGGCAGCAGTGCGCGGCGGAGACCGGGACGTGCTCGTTCGCGGGGACCTCGACGGTGGCGTTCGGGGCGCAGGGGCAGTTCCGCCACCTGACCGTCACCGGCGGGACGGCCTGCACGAACGCGGTCTTCGGCGACCCGGTCCCCGGCGTGCAGAAGGCGTGCTTCCTGATCGCCCCACCGCCGTCGGCCACCACGTGGAGCCCGTGCGCGGCCGAATCGACGACGTGCGCGTTCACCGGGACCCGCCAGGTCGCGTACGGCGCCGCCGGGCGGTACGCGTACCGCACCGTCACCGGCGGCACCCCGTGCACCAACGCGGTCTTCGGCGACCCGATCTCCGGCACCCAGAAGACCTGCTACGTCCAGTGACCCGCGTTGCGGCCCCCGGGCACGGCGAAATCGCCGGGTGGCGCGGGCACTAGCCTGGGGGCCGTGAGCGTCGAGCTGCGCCTGCTGTCGCGGGTCGCCTACCGTGGCCGGGACATCGTCGGGCCGCGGCAGTGCGGGCTGCTCGCGTTGCTGGCGGCGGAGCCGCGGACCGGCTGCGGCACCGCCAGGCTCGTCGACGGGCTGTGGCCCGACGAGCAGCCGGAGCACCCGGCGAAGGCGCTGCAGGTCGTCGTGTCGCGGGTGCGGGCGCAGGCGGGCGCCGACATCGTGGCCAGGACCGCGGGCGGGTACCGGCTGGCAGTACCGGCGCCGCTGCTGGACACCGAGGCGGTGCTGCTGCACGCGGCCGCCGCGGCGGACCTGGCCCGGGGCGGGGACCATGCCGGGGCGCTCGCCCGCGCGGAGGAAGGGCTCGCGCTGTGGGACGGGGCCGAGCCGGCCGACCCGGGCCTGCCCGACCCGCTGTCCGTCCTGCGTGCGGAGCGGGACCGGACGCGCCACGCGCTGCTCGCCGCGCGGGCCGTCGCGCTGTCGCGGCTCGGCCGGCACGCCGAGGCCGTCGGCCCGCTGACCGAGGCGGCCGCGCTGCGCCCGAAGGACGAGGCGGTGCTGCTCGAACTGCTGCGCGCCGAGGCGGCGACGGCCGGCACCGCGGCGGCGCTGGAGCGGTACGAGACCTACCGGGCCACGCTGCGCGACGAGCTCGGCGCCGACCCGGGCCCCGCCCTGCAGGACGCGCACCGGCGGCTGCTGCGCGACGAGGCGCCCGCGGTGCGGCGCGGCGTCCCGCACGACCCCAACCCGCTGCTCGGCCGCGACGACGACATCGCCGCGGTCACGGACCTGCTCGCCACGTCCCGGGTCGCGTCGGTCGTCGGCACCGGCGGGCTCGGCAAGACCCGGCTCGCGTACGCGGTCAGCCGCCAGGCCGGCCAGCCGGTCGTGCAGCTCGTCGCGCTCGCGGGCGTCGCCACCGACGCGGACGTCGCCCCGGCGGTCGCGTCGGCGCTCGGCGTCGCCGCACCCGCCGACGGTCCCGGTGCGGCCGCCGCGATCGCCGCCGCCCTCGGCGCCGGGCCGGCGCTGCTGGTGCTGGACAACTGCGAGCACGTGATCCGTGGCGCCGCCGACCTGGTCCGGGACCTCGTGGCCGCGACGAGCGACCTGCGGGTGCTGACCACCAGCCGGGCGCCGCTCGGGTTGTCCTCGGAGGTGGTGTACCCGCTGCCGGAGCTCGACCTGGCCACCACCGTCGAGCTGTTCCGGCAGCGGGCGAGGGCCGCCCGGCCCGGCGCGGACGTGCCCGGCGACGTGGTGCGGCAGCTGTGCGCGCGCCTGGACGGGCTGCCGCTCGCGGTCGAGCTCGCCGCCGCCCGCGTGCGGGTCATGTCCGTGACCGAGATGGCCCGCCGCCTCGACGACCGGCTGGCCCTGCTGCGCGGCGGGGCGAGGGACTCGCCGCCGCGGCACCACACGCTGCACGCCGTCATCGACTGGAGCTGGAACCTCCTCGACGAGCCCGACCGGGCGGCGATGCGCGCCCTGTCGGTGTTCCCCGGCGGGTTCACCGCCGGCGCGGCCCGGCACGTCCTCGACGAAGGCGACGACGAAGGCGAAGGCGACGACGTCCTGCTGGCGCTCACGCAGCTCGCCGACCAGTCGCTGCTGAAGGTCACCGACACGCCGTTCGGCACCAGGTTCCGGATGCTGGAGACCGTGCGGGAGTTCAGCACCGCGCACCGGGAGCGGGCCGGCGGGACCGGCCGCGCCGTCGACGGACTGCTCGCGTGGGCGGGGGAGTTCGGCGTCGCGCACGCCGGGGCGGTCTTCGGCGCGGACCTTCTCAGGGAGGTCGAGCGGGTCCGCGCCGAGCAGGACAATCTCGTCGTCGCCCTGCGCCACGCCGTCGACCGAGCCGATGGTCCCGCCGTCGCCGCCGCGGCAGGTGTACTGGCGGCGCTGTGGACCGTCGAGGGCAGCTTCGTGCGGATGACGGCTCTGGCCCGCGACGTCGAGTGGGTCATGTCGCACGTGCGGCCCGCACCCGCGCTGGTCGAGGTGGCCCGCACCGCGGCGCTGCTGTGCGCGATGAACGACTTCCTGATGCGCGGGCCGATGCCGGGCCGGTTCCTGGTCGCCCTGCGCCGGCTGCCGCCCACGACGCCGGACACGCTGATCGGCGCGGCCGACGCGGTCCGGCGCGCCATGACGCACGACGAGGCCGCGCTGTGGGCGCTCTGCGACAGCGACGAGCCGTTGCTGGCCGGGATCGCGAACGGCGCCGCCAGCTACCTGTGCGAGCAGCGGCAGGACACCGACGGCGCGCTGCGGGCGGCCAGGAGGATGCTCGCCGTGCTCGGCACCCGCACGACCCCGCTGATGCGGGCCGTCGCGCACTCCCGCATCGGTGAGCTGCTCGTGGAGGTCGGCCGCGGCGAGGAGGCGGCGGCGCACCTCGCGGAGACGCTGGCGGTGCTGGACCAGCTGCGCCGGCCCGGCGTGCCGTCCAGCGCGTCGCGCGTCCGCGGTGCGATGGCCCTCGCGAGCCTGCAGCGCGGCGCGCTGGACGAGGCGGAGGACCTGATCGAGCAGGCGGTGCAGAGCGCCCACGACCCGGGCGACGACCCGATGATGTTCGGCTCCGGGGTCCGCGCGGAGATCCTGATCGCCCGCGGCGACGTCGACGCGGGCCTCGCGCTGTGGCGCGAGGTCGTGGCCCGGCTCGACGCCGCCGAAAGGCAGGAGCTGCCGGGCTCGGCGGGCTGGGCGATGGAGGTGCGGGCCACGACGGTGATCGCGCACGCCCAGCGCGGCCGGTTGGACCTCGTCGTGGCCATCGCCGATGGCCTGCCGGACATCCTGGCGCGCCTGCTCGCGAGCACCGGCACCGTCAACGCGGTCGGCGCCCCCGTGTACGGCGCGCTGCTGCTCGCCCTGGCCGTCGCCGACCTGGACCGCGGGCGGCGCACCGGCGACACCCGGGTCGCCGCGTGCGCGGCGCGGATGATCGCCCTGGCGGAGGCGTTCCGGTTCACGATGGGCTTCCAGCCGACGATGCACGCCGGCTACGCCCGCGACCTCGCGGAACAGGCCGACGCCGCCGAGTACGTCTCGGCGGCGTCGGACTACGCGGCGCTGGAGCGCGACGCGCTGCGGGAGGCCGCGTCCGCGGTCCTGCTGGCGCGCCGCGCGCTCATCGGCGCGGAGCGCGGTTGAACACGGACCTCGCCCACAGGTAGCCGACGGCGGAGAGCCCCACGCACCAGGCGACCGCGATGCCGCCGCTGTTGCCGACGGGCGTGTCCATCAGCAGCGCCCGCAGCGTGTCGATGATCGGCGTGAAGGGCTCGTTGGCGGCGAACCAGCGCACCGCCCCCGACATCGACTCCGTCGTGACGAACGCGCTGCTGACGAACGGCAGCACCTGCACGAGCAGCAGGAAGCCCGTGGTGCCCTCGGGGGTGGGGGAGACCAGCCCGATCGCGACCGCCAGCCAGGTCAGCGCGAGGACCAGCAGCAGCACGAGGCCGGCCGCGCCGAGCCACCGCACCGGGTCGGTGGTGGGCCGGAACCCCATCAGCAGCGCCACCCCGACGACGAGCGCCAGGCTCAGGAACGTGCGGATCGTGGCGGCCAGGACGTGCCCGGTCAGCACCGACTGCCGGGCGATCGGCATGGTGCGGAACCGGTCGATGATGCCCTCGGTCATGTCCTTGTTGACCGCCAGCGCCGTGGTCGAGGCGCCGTACCCGGCGGTCACCAGCAGGATGCCGGGCACGATGTAGTTGATGTAGGTGCTGCCGCCGGCGATGCCCGCGTTGATCGCGCCGCCGAAGACCCCGACGAACAGCAGCAGGAGCAGCACCGGCACGAGCAGGGACGTGACCATCGAGGCGGGGTACCGCACCGTGTGCAGCAGGCTGCGGCGCAGCATCGTGGCGGAGTCGGTGACGGCGGTGGTCATGGTGCTCATCGGGCGCCTTCCTTCGCGGCGGTGGTTGCGGTGGTCTGGTCCCCGGTCCGGCCGCTCTGCTGGCCGGTCAGGGCGAAGAACACGTCGTCGAGGTCCGGCGTGTGCACGGACAGGTCGGCGACGGGCACGGAGGCGGCGTCGAGCCGGTCGAGCAGGGCCCGCAGCGACGAGACGCCGCCGTCGCCCGGCACGCGCAGCGCCAGCTCCTCGTCGTCCCGCGCCGAGCCCGCGAACAGCCGCGCGGCGGTGTCCAGGTCCTCGGCGGTGTCGAACCGCACCCGGATGTGCCCGCCGGGGATCTGCCGCTTGAGCTGCTCGGCGGTGCCGGTGGCCACGATCCGGCCGCCGTCGAGCACCGCGATGCGGTCGGCGAGCTGGTCGGCCTCGTCGAGGTACTGCGTGGTCAGGAACACCGTGACCCCGTCGGCGACGAGCCTGCGGATGATCTGCCACATGGTCCGGCGGCTGCGCGGGTCGAGCCCGGTGGTGGGCTCGTCGAGGAAGATGACGCTCGGGTCGCCGACCAGCGTCATCGCCAGGTCGAGCCGGCGCCGCATGCCGCCGGAGTAGGTCGCGGCGGCCTTCTTCGCCGCGTCGACCAGGTCGAACCGCTCCAGCAGGTCGGCGACCCGCCGCCGGCCGCCGGCCCGGCCGAGGTGGTGCAGGGCCGCCATGAGCGCGAGGTTCTCCTCGCCGGTGAGCAGCCCGTCGACCGCCGAGAACTGCCCGGTGACCCCGATCGCGGCGCGCACCGCGCCGGCCTCGCGGGCCACGTCGTGCCCGGCGACGGACGCCTGCCCGCCGTCGGCGCCGATGAGCGTCGACAGGATGCGCACCGTCGTCGTCTTGCCGGACCCGTTCGGGCCCAGCAACGAGAAGACCGTCCCGCGCGGGACCTCCAGGTCGATTCCGTCGAGCACGACGTGGTCACCGAACGACTTGCGCAACCCGGTAGCCACGATCGCCGACGGGGACGGGGTGGTAGCCACGTCCCTCCCTCCCAACCGCCGCTGTGACGCTGGTGCGCCACGACTGCGACGATCGTGCGGGCCGCGACCTTCACCGCGGTTTCACGGGACTTTCAGCGCCTTTCACCGCCGGGCGGTGCCCGCCACCACCCTCGTGGCCAGGTTGTTTCCGCCGCGCACGGTGCCGGTGACGGTGACCTGCATGCCGGTCCTCACCCCGCCGAGCGCACCGGGCCCGGCCGGGACGCCGTTGACCACGACGGCGGTGCCGGACGTCAGCGTGAACCTGACCGTCCTGGGCCGGCTGTCGCGGAACTTGTAGGCGCGGGTCACCACCAGCGACGCGTCGGCGGTGCGGACCGACGCGACGGTCCCGACCACGGACACCGCACCCGGTGCCGGCGTCACCGCCGCGGCCCGGGCTTCCGCCGGCGTCATGAGCTGGCTTCCGGCGACCACGGCAGCGATCAGACCCGCGGTGCGGTGATGACGTCGTGACAAGGTTCCTGCCTCCTGATGGTGTGCCGGAACCGGTAGCGTCCCCGACCAGGGTTGCGGCCCGGGTGCCGTCGCGGTCCCGTCAGGTTTCGCGCCGCCGCCTGTCAGCCGGGCGGGTCGGCCAGGAAGGACGAGAGGCGGCCGAGACGGTCGTCCCAGTCGGCGGCGAGGGCGGCCAGGTAGCCCTGGGCGAGCTTGATCGGCTCGGAGCGGTGGCGGAACAGGACCCGGCGGCCGGTGCCGGCGTCGCTGGTGACCAGGCCGGCGTCGGCGAGGAGGGCGAGGTGCTTGGCGACGCCCTGGCGGGTGATCGACAGCCGGCCGGACAGGTCGGTGGCGGTGCTCGGGCCGTGCTCGGCGAGCGAGGCGAGGATCGCCCGGCGGTTGGGGTCGGCGAGGGCGGTGAAGACGGCGACCGCCGTTTCCTCGGGTTCAGACGGCATGGCTCGAGGTCGTCGGCATGGTCGGCTCCTGCGGTCGCGGCGTGGCGATCTACCGTACCTGGACGGCCGCACCCGCTCGACGCATCCGGCTCCCCGGCCGTGCCCCGCCCGCCCGGGGGCTGCCGCGGCGGCCGGTCGTGCACCCCCGGGAAGCGGCCCGCGCCGCCCGCCCGGTGCTGCCGCGGCGGCCGTCACGCCTCCGTGAAGCGGCTGGTCATGCACCCCGGGAAGGGGCCGGTCAGCCGCCCCAGAGCGTGAGCGCGAGCGTCGCCACGCCGGAGCCCCCCAGGGCGAACGCCCACACCCGGTCGACGTCGAGCCTCGCCCTGACCCGCACCGGGCGCAGCCGCAGCACCTCGTAGGCCACCAGCGCGACCAGGCCCGCCGCCGCGACCATCGCCGCCGTGTGGACCGTCGTGGCGAGGATGCCGGTCATCGCCGATGTACGGCCGGCGGCGCCGACGGCGTGGCCATGGTGGGCGGCCGCCGGAGCCGCGGCGAGCAACGGCAGCAGGACGAGCCCGGCGCCGTGCGCGGAGGACATCAGGAACGACCACGTGAGCAGGTCGGCCGGGCGCGGGCCGGTCCGGTGGTGGCTCGGGGACAGCAGCCGCCAGACGCCGAACGCGGTCAGCGCGACCCCGCCCGCGGTCGCGACGAGCCGCGCGCCGGTCACCGACATGAGCGCCGCGACCAGCGTCGCGATCACGAACACCGACGCGGCGTGGCCGAGCGCGATCGGCCCGAGCGTCGCTGCGATCGCCGCGCGCCGCCGCTCCCGCACCCCGCCGGCGAGGGCGAAGAGCCACCCCATGCCCGGGTTCAGCCCATGGAAGGCGCCGAGCCCGGCCAGCACCACGTACTGCCACGGATGCATTGCCCGCTCCCTTGTCGCAACCGTCCGGTTGCAGGAACGTATCGCAACTCGGAGGTTGCGTCAACGGCGCCGCGGCGGCCCGGGTCAGGCGGCGCCCTGGTCCGGATCCGAGGGGAGCGCCAGCCAGCAGTGGTCCAGCGCCGGGTCGGCGAACGCGACCCGGCGCGGCCGGCGCTTCGCCCGGTACATCGCCTCGTCCGCGGCGCGCACCAGCTCCTCGGGGTCGACGGCGGTCTCCGGGTCGCCGGCGACCGCCACGCCGATGCTGGTGGAGACCGTGACCGTCGCCAGGGACAGCACCAGCGGCTCCTCGACCGCGGCCAGGATGCGCTGGAGCACGGGCGTGACCCGGTCGACCGGCCCGAACTGCTCCAGCACCACCACGAACTCGTCGCCGCCGATGCGGGCCACGAAGTCGGTGCTGCGGACGGTGCCGGCGAGCCGGCCCGCGATGCGGATGAGCAGCTCGTCGCCGACGGCGTGGCCGTACTTGTCGTTGACGGGTTTGAAGCCGTTGAGGTCGAGGAACAGCACGGCGATCGGCCCGCCGCCGCGGCGGACCCGTTCGGTGGCGTCGCGGATCCGCCCGACGAGCCGGCGCCGGTTGGGCAGGCCGGTGAGGACGTCGTGCGCCGCCTCGTGCTCCTGCCGCCGCTGCTCGGTGACGTCCCGGTTGACGAAGACGTACCCGGCGGGCGTGCCGTCGTCGGACGCGTGCAGCGCCGAAACGGACGACAGCACGGTGAGCGGCGCCGCGTCGGAGCGCCGCTCGCGCAGCTCGCCCTCCCACCGCCCGGACGCGGCCACGTCCTGCAGCATCTGCGCCGCGGGGACCTCGGTGTCGTCGGTGACGCAGGCGGTGGCGAGCAGCGCGAGCAGGTCGCAGCCGACCGCGTCGCCGGAGGAGTACCCGTACAGGCGCTCGGCCCCGGAGTTCCAGCTGACGATCACGCCCTCGGCGTCGCAGGAGACGATGGCGTCGGAGATCGCGTCCAGCAGGTCGCCCTGGCGGCGGGCGTCCTCGAGCAGCTCCAGCGTCGCGGCGAACGCGTGGCTGTGCTCGATCACCCCGCCGGCGACGGTCGCGGCCGCCTCGACGAAGGCCAGCTCCGCGGGCTGGACGGGGTCGCCCTCGCGCCCCAGCACGCCGAGCGCGCCGATGACCGCGCCCCGGGCGAGAATGTGCGCCACACTGATGGCGTTTTCCGCGTCTGTACGGGGTGGCCCGGCGACCGCGTCGAGCAGCGCTCCGGCCAGGGCGGGGCCGGCCTCACCGGCGGTCCGCACCACCGGCGCGGCGCCCGTGGTGAGCGCTCCCACGACGCAGCAGTCCGGCAGCTCCGCGCCGACGGCGGAGACCAGACGCTCCAGAAGGTGGCCGTCGTCGGGCGGTGCGTCCAACATGCGGACGCAGACGTCTGCCACCGCGCGCAGTCGGGACACATCGTTCTATCGGCCGCCCGAACGCGAACTGAAGCACCCGCGGGCAGGCCGGGCGGGTGACGCCGCTCAGTCCTTCCCGTCCGGCGCGGGCGGCTGCCCCTCGTCGCCGCCCATTGCCGGCGGCGGTGCAGGGTCGTCGCCGCCCGTGACCGGTGGTGGTGCAGCGTCGTCGCCGCCTGGGGCCGGTGGTGGTGTGTCGTCGCCGCCCGCGGTGCGGGTGCCGGGGCGTGGGGTGCCGAGCACGATCAGCGCCGGGCCGGCGATCGTGAGCGCGGCGGTCAGCGCCGACCCGTACTCCACGCCCTCGTCCACCGCGGTGCTCCAGGCGATCGCCGTGTAGGCGTCCCCGTCCCCGCACAGGGCGTCGGTGAGCGCGGCCACGGTGAGCCACGCGCCGGTCAGGTCGGACTGCGTCACGGCCGCCTGCACCGCGACGAGCCCCGCACCCGCCGCCACCAGCCACCGGCGGTCCTCGCGCCGGCCGGCCAGGAGCAGCAGCCCGAGACCGGCCGCGACGGCGAGCAGCCCGGGCCACGCGCAGCGGGCCACCCCGGCCATCTCGTCCAGGTCGACGTCGAGCCAGAGGCCGGCCAGGACGCCGACGCCCACCGCGACGGCCGCGACCGTGGTGGCCACGATCCGCACCCGCCGGTGGGCGCGGGGCAGCCCGAGCACGGCGGCCACGAGCAGGACCACCGCGCCCAGCTGGACCAGCGTCGCGATGGACTCCCGCCGGTACGCCCGGCCCGCGGCGTCCAGCATGGCCGGCAGCGCGACCGTCTGCGACGGCCCGTACCCGAACCAGCCGGCGTCCTGTCCCGCGTCGTCGACCGCGGCGTCCCGTACCAACGCGGCGGCCGCGAACACCAGGCATCCTGCCGCCAGCGCCCACCGCGACCGGCTCCACCGGACGGCGAGCACCGCCAGCACGACCAGCGCCGCCGCCGTGCACCGCAGCGACACCTGCGTCGCCGAGAGCGCCGCCGCCGACACCGCCAGCACCCCGGTCACCGCGAACATCGACACGAGCAAGGACAGGCGCACCGCCGGATCTTGCCACAGCACCCGCCGCCGCAGGGGGCCCGAACTACATGGGTGTACTTATCGATCATTGCTTCCCGCTGGTGACGGGGCTGTCGTAGCGTCGGGTGGTGAGCGCGGCCATGATGCAGACACCCGACGGGCGGTGGCGCGTCGAGGTCGGCGGGGTGGGCTCCGTCGCGTGGTACAGGCTGATCGGCCCGGGCGTGTCGCGGGCGGTGCCGAGCGTGGCGAAGCTCGCCGACGTGCTGCGCGAGGAAGGCGTCGAGCTCGGCGACTTCGTCGAGCAGGAAGTCGCCTGACGCCCGCTCAGACGGTGACCGGGCGGCGCTTGCGGTCGTACATCTTCCGGTCCGCCTCGGCGACGAGCTGCTCCGCCGTGCCCGGCCCGGCGAGCGCTGTGCCTGCCGCGTCGAGAGCATTGCCTGCCCTGTCGAGGGCGCTGCCTGCCGTGGCGGAAGCACCGCCTGCCTCGTCGAGCGCGGTGCCTGCATGGTCGAGGGTGGTGCCTGCCTTGCCGGACGCGGCGCCCCGCCTGTCGCGGCTCGGGCCTGACCTGTCGAGGGCGGGGCCCGACCCGGTGAGGGCGGTGCCGATCGTCACCCCGACGTCGACCTGGTGGCCGGCGACCGTCATCGGCGCGCCGACGGCGGCGGTCAGCCGCCGCCGCAGCGCGTCGGCCCGCGTGGCGTCGACGCCGTGGCAGACGATCAGGAACTCGTCGCCGCCGATCCGGCCGACCAGGTCGCCCGGGCGCACCGCGGCGCGCAGCCGGGCCGCGACCTGCCGCAGGACCTCGTCGCCGGCGAGGTGGCCGAGCGTGTCGTTGATCGGCTTGAAGCGGTCGAGGTCGCAGTACAGCACCCCGACGCCGGCGCCGAAGGACTCCTCCAGCCTGGCCAGGACGCCGTGCCGGTTGAGCAGGCCGGTGAGCTCGTCGTGGCTGGCCCGGTGCGCCAGCGCCGACTCGGCCTCGGCGCGCTGGCGCAGCAGCTGGCCGATCCGGGCGAGGACGAGCCCGATGACGACGAGCGTCCCGACGCTGAGCAGCGGCGCGTCGGCCTTGCCGCCCCACAGGACGGGCAGCGCGCCGACGACCGGGTTGATCGAGAGGACCGCGCCGAGGTGCGCCAGGCGCAGCGTGGGGCGCTCCGGCTGCCGCCCGACCGGCTCGGTGAGCGTGACCGCCGCCGGGTGCAGCGCCGCGGCGCCGAAGCTCAGGTACGCCACCGCCCACAACGCCGGCACGAGCTTCGCGGCCACCGGGTGGGGCAGGTCCGCGGCCAGTACCGACGCGACGACCCCGGCGAGTCCCAGCGCGATCGACACGTAGAGGTAGCGCAGCGACCCCGTGCCCATCGTCCGGGCGATGCGCCGCATCGAGCCGAGCGTGGCCAGCAGCGCCAGGAGGTTGGCCAGCGCCAGCAGCTGCACCGCCGCGGGCGCGTGCCCGGCGGCCAGCCGCGGCCGCAGCACGAACTCCCACAGCGGGCCCGCGGCGCCGACGCCGATCAGCGCCGCGTCGATGACCCCGCCGCCGTCGCCGGGCGTGTGCCGGGTCACGACGACCGCGCTGGCCGACAGCAGCCCGAGGAACCCGGCGGCCATCAGGACCGGCGCGACGAGCCCGCCGCCCGGCACCACGACGCCGAGGTCGGCGCCGAGCCCGAGCAGGTTGGTGCCGGTCAGCAGCCCCAGCCCGACGAGCGCCAGGTGCCAGGGCAGCGGCCCTCCCGGCCGGCGGCGGCGCAGGTGCCAGCCGATCGCGGCGGCCGGGGCCAGCCCGCTGAGCAGCATGACGAACGCCTCGGCGGGCCCGTCGAACGCCAGCAGCGCCGTCACCGTCACGACGACGGCCAGCGCGTAGGCTCGATGCAGGATCACCACCCCGGAGAGATCGTCCTTCGGCGTGCGGGCATGAGCAGAACGGTAGGCTGCCCCGCGTGTCCGCCTATGGCCCAGCGCTGTTCGTGTCCAGGAACGACGGCGCGGCGGTCCCGCCGGAGGAACAGGAGACGATCCTGCACCTGGTCCGCGCCGCCGTCGCCACCGTCCGCCTGAAGGACGAGCAGGGCGCGCCCGCCGACCCCCGCGTCTACGACTACGACGAGTACGAGCCGCTCGCCCTCGGCGTGCTGCTGTACTCCGGCTACGCGTACGGGCAGATGCCGGAGGAGATCCAGCAGGACCAGGACGATGCCTGGACCGCGGAGACCACCCGCGTCGCCGCCGAGGTCGACCGCCACGCGCCCGGGGTCTACGCCTACACCGGCTACGGCGTCGAGGACTGAGCGCCCGGCAGGTCGGGCAGGGGCACGCCGAGGGCGGCGGCCAGGTCGAGGGTCCGGCGTGGCGTGACGCAGCGCCGGGCCAGGGCGGCCTCGTCGAGCCGTCCGGCCCGGGCCTGGTAGAGCACCGGGGCAGCCGGGTGGGCGCGCAGGGCCGCGTCCGGGAGCTCATGGGCGAGCGCCTGGGCGGCAGCAACCAGGGCGGGCAGCGACGAGCGCAGCAGCGCGGCCCACGCTCCGACCTCGTCCAGCCACGGGTCCTCGGCGCGGGACAGGGCGGCGGTCAGGTCGGGCCAGGTGTAGTCGCGCCAGGGGCGGGTGCGCAGGACCGGGAGCTGCCACTCGCGGCGGGTGACGGACCAGTGGTCGGCGTGGGCGGGGACCGCGTGGACGGTGCGGTCCGGCAGGACCAGGGCGGTCAGGTTCCAGCCGTGGCAGGCGCCGGTGTCCAGGCCGAAGACGCGGCCGTCGCGCACGAGCGGCTCGCGGCCGGTGACGTGGTGGCCGAAGGCGACCGGCTGAGGGTCGGTGTAGTGCTCGTGCCAGTGGCCGGTCGGGACGATCCCGGCGAGGGCCTTCTCGCCGCCGGTCGAGCCGCACAGGATCTCTTCCCGCTGCTCGTCCAGCGGCACGCCCGGGACCAGCGCGGCATGCACGACCCGGACGTGCTCGTTCTCGAAGAAGTACGGCAGGGTCCGCATCCACGCGACCGCGTCGGCGTAGCCGGCGCCGAGCTGCAGGCGGGTGATCTCCTGCGCGTAGGAGAGGACGCCGCGGACGTGCTTGCGCTCGTGGTTGCCCATGACGACGACGGAGTTGGGCCGGGCGCGGAAGAAGCCGACGACCTCGGCGGGTGACGGGCCGCGGTCGACCACGTCACCGACGCTGACGAGCAGGTCGTCGGGGCGCAGCGCGACGGCGTCGCAGAGCTCGAGCAGCTCGGTGAAACAGCCGTGGATGTCGCCGACGACGACGGTGCGTCCCATCCGCAGGAGCGTAGGAACGCACCGTGCCGGCGTGCAAAGGGTTTAGGCGAGGAAGGCGGTGATCCTGGTTGGCAAAAATCGCCGTGGCGATTCTTAAGGAGAAGGAAGGACCACCATGGCCTCGCCCTTCGATGCTAGCAGCTGCCCCAGATCCACGGGATCGAATTGACTGTCCTGGTTGGACGGTCGGAAGACGTAGGCGGGGCCGCCGGTGACGGCGGCGTCCGTGTCGTCGTAGCGGACCGGCATGCCGTCCCCGGCCGCCGGGGCATGCCGGAACAGGTCGTGCACGCTCGGCAGGCTCGCCAGGTACTCGACGTACGGCGGCAGCGTCCCGGCCAGCAGCGCCCCGTTGAGCGACGCCGACTGGACGCGGGAGGGCAGGTTCGCGTCGAGGTACACGAGCTCGCGGCGGGACAGGTCGAGGTGGGCGACGAACTTCGTCAGCCCGGCGCCGCGGACCGGGAACGACAGCTGGACGCGGCTCGGCTCGAACAGTCGGCCCTCCTGCGGCTCCGAACCCCACTGCAGCGCGGCGTGCACGTCGCTGGCGGCGTCGAACGAGCGGCGGGAGTAGCACAGCAGGCTCCACACCGCGTAGCGGACGCCGGCGGCGGCGAGCTCGTCGAGGTAGAGGTCGATGAGCTGGCAGGCGCGGCCGTCGAGGTCCTTGGAGTTCGTCGGGTCGCCGGAGAACACCGCCGCGTCGCCGAACCGGACGTGGTCCCAGCAGCAGGCGCCGACCGGCTGCCAGGCGTCGTCGAAGAAGTTCCAGCTGTTGTCGTACCAGATGTTGCCCACCGTGGGACCCGTCGCCCAGTAGGACGCGCTGCGCACGAACCGCACCCCGGCGGGGATGCCGAAGACCGTGCCGCGCCCGTACGGTGCGAGCTCGGCGTCGTTCGTCGGCAGCTTCACCTTCTCCGTCGCTGGATCCAGCGCCACGGGTCCGGCGCCGGCGAGGCGGCGGGTCAGCTCGGCGTCGATCGCGGCCAGCACGGCGTCGCGCGGGCCGGCCGGCAGCCGACGGTCCCCGCCGGCCGCGACGACCTGCGCCCTCGACCAGTTGCCGCGCGGCGGGAACATGCGCCACTGCCGCGCGTCGACGGTCTCCAGGTGCCGCCGCAGCTGGAGCAGCCGCAGGGTCGTGAGGTCCCGGACGACGGTCTCGACGCCGGGCGCCTCGCCGAACGTGACGAGGAGCTGCCGCAGCCGGCGCGCGTACTCGCCCGGCCGGGTGGCGAGCAGGCCCGCCACGGCCGGGTCGCGGGCGGCGAGCAGCCGCTCCACGTCGGAGGCGAACCCGCGCACCGGGCGGCCGGTGTACAGCGCGTCGTACGCCGCCACGACCCGCGGGAACGCGGCCCGGTAGTCGCCGGGGTGCAGCGCGAAGAGCAGGCGCTTGAAGGGCTCCCGGCGCCGGGCGATGTCGTCGAGCAGGTGCGGGGCGCTCTCCAGCAGGCCGAGCAGGTGCCGCCGCTCCGCCCGCGTGAAGCGGCGCAGCCGCTGGGTGGCGCGCAGGCCGGGGTCGCCGCCGGAGAGCGCGGCCGCGAGGCGCAGCACGTCGGTCGCGGTCGAGACGCGCGCCTCGACGCCGGTCTCGAGCAGCCGCACGGCGAGCCGGACCCGGTTCTCCACAAAGGACACCCCGGCGAGGTCGACCGGCCCCTCGGTGAGGTCGGTGACGTCGCGCCACTGGTCGTCGGTCCAGCGCGCCGGCAGCGCGTGCAGCCCGGCGAGGATCCGCGGCAGCGCGGCGTCGTCGGCCGGGTGCAGCACCCGCGGCGCGGGCAGGTCCCGCAGCGGCGCCCGGGCCGCTTCCTCCTGGGTCACCAGGTCGTTGGGCAGCCCCCAGTACATGAGGATCTGCCGCAGCCAGTACTCCGCCTCGTCCATGGCGAGGACCTCGGCCGGGAAGTTCTTGTAGACGACGAAGTCGGCCATGCGCTTGTCGGCACCGGTCAGCGCGGCGAGCACCGGCTCGACGCCGGCCCACCACCGCCGCAGCTCGTCCTCGCCTGTCCCGCTCAGCATGGTGTACGCGCGGGCGGACAGCGCGAAGCCGTAGTGGGCGATGTTCGCGGTCACGGTCGCGAGCGCCGCCGCCGGGGCGGTCCGCGGCGCCGGTGCGGGCATGGCGATGAGGTCGCGGGCGATCAGGACTCGTTGCACGCCCGTGAGGGTCCCGCACCCGCGGCGCCACGGTCAAAGGCGTTTGCGGTGCCGGCCGGACCACCGCTGTCGGGTTCCCGCCTCAGTCCGCTCCAACCGGACGGCGATCGCGGCGTCTTAGGGTGCATGACCGGATGGTGGGGAGACAGATGTCGATGACTATGTGGGAGGCGGGCCCGGCGGTGGCCGAGACGGACGCCCGGCAGGAGTTCTTCGCGGCCGAGTATCCGCGGCTCGCGGGATGGGTGCGCAGGCAGGTCGGCGACGACGACACGGCGCACGACGTCGCGGCCGAGGCGTTCACCCGCCTGATGTCGCGGTGGTCGGCGGCGCAGGAGCCGCACGCCTACCTGTACAAGACGGCGGTCAATCTGCTGAAGGACCACTGGCGGCGGACCCGCAAGGAGCGGCGCGCGCTGAGCCTCGTGGCGGCCGAGCAGGACCACGGCCCGGACGGCCGGCCCGACCGGGCCAGCGACCTGCGGGGGCTGCTCGAGCCGCTGCCCGAGCACCAGCGCACCGCGGTGCTGCTGCACTACCTCGCCGGGTTCTCGATCCGGGAGGTGTCGGCGATCGTCGGCCGGGCCGAAGGGACGGTCAAGTCGGATCTGTTTCAGGCGCGGGCGCGCATTCGAGTGGAGTTGGGTGACAATGATGACTGACCGTTTCGAGACGTGGTTGGACGAGCAGCAGGTCGAGCTCCTCGCTCCGCCGCCGGGCGCGTATCCGAGCATCGCCCGGTCCGCGCGGCGCCGGCGGGCCGGCCGGGCGGTCGCCGGGGTGGCCGCCGCGACCCTCGCCGTCGCGGTTGCCGCGGGCGCCGTGCACCAGTTCATGAACGCGGCCCCGCCGCCGGACCTGCCCGCGGCGACGCCGACCGCAGGGCCGACCGCAGGGCCGACAGAGGCGCCGACGACAGCGTCGACGGACGGGCCGACCGCGGCGGGCAGCACCGGAGCTGCCGCACCCGCCGGGAGCGCGACGACGCAGGTGACCGGCCGCTGCCGGGCCGGCGACCTGCGGGTGACCGCCAGGATCGCGCCCGGCGGCGGCGCGGCGGGCGGCGTGTACACGTGGCTCGTCTTCACCAACACGTCCGGGCGGACGTGCTCGTTGTACGGGTTCCCGGGCGTGTCATACGTGACGGGGGCGTCCGGCACCCAGATCAACGAGCCGGCAACGCGGGAGGGCACCGCCCCGGTGCGGGTCGACCTCGCTCCGGGGCAGGGCGCCCACGCCCAGGTGCGCACGGGACAATCCAGTGCGTACCCGGACACGTGCCATCCTGTCGAGGCGGCCGGGTACCGGGTGTACGTCCCCGACGAGACGGCGTCCGTGTTCGTGCCGTGGCGGTCGACGGTGTGCTCGACCGACGGCGTCAACGGCATGCTGATCGGCCCGGTGTACCCGGGGACGAACGGATAGTCGCGGGCGCGCGGCGGAGCGGGTACGGTGCCTCGGCAGGTGGTTGGCGCTCAGGTTCCGCGGGTCGCGGTCGATGAGCATCTGGGACGGGGCTGGTAGTAAGGGCGGGCGGCAGATGACCGGATCGGGACAGCCGAGCCCGGTGGCGCGGCTCCGTGACGCCGTGTTCGGGGCTTCTCGCGCCGATGTCGCCCTTCAGGCCGGGATCGTCCTGATCGCGTGGGTGTGGTTCGCGGTCAACGTCCAGGGCCCCGTCGGCTCCCCGGTGCTCGGCTGGGTGCCGAACCTGTGCTCCGCCGCGCTGGCCGGCGCCGCACTCTGGACCGTCGGCACCGGCCCGCGGGTGAACCCGGCCGCGGCCCGGTTCTGGCGGTTCATGGGCGCCGGCACCCTCCTCGTGGGTGTCGGCTCCGTGGTCCGCGGGATCCAGGCGCTCCACGAGCCGAAGACCAGCATCGGCCCGGTGGACGGCGCGATCTACCTGGTCGCGGTGCTGCTGGAAGGGTGGGCGCTGCTGCGCCTGCCGCTCGGGCTGGAGCGCGGCCGGCGGCGGGTCACGTTCCTGCTCGACGCGTGCACGGTCGTCGTCGCCGGCGGGCTGTTCCTGTGGCAGTTCTGGCTGCGCCCGTCGCTGGAGCGCGACAGCGGCAACCAGGCCGCGTTCGTCACGGGGCTGGTCACGCTGGTCGTGTCGATGCTGGCGCTGTTCGCGATCGTGAAGGTGGCGCTGACCGGCACGTCGACCGTCGACAAGGCCGCGCTGCAGTGGTTCGGCCTCGCGATCGTCGTCGGGGCGCTCGCGTCGGCGCCGGAGGCGCTGCTGCCGCCCGGCGCGCCCAGCCCGAGCCAGCTCGCGGTGCCGCTGAGCTGTCTGTTCGCCGTGTTCGCGGCCCGCCTGGAGCGGCGTGGCCGGACCGCACCGGACCCGGCGGTCACGGGAGGGCGCCGCCGGCCGTTCAGCGTCATGCCGTACGTCGCCGTCGCCGCCTGCAACGTGCTGCTGCTGTTCGTCATGTCCTCCGACGACCCCGGCGAGCGGCTCGGCGTCGCCGTCGGCGTGGTGATCCTCGCCGTGCTGGTCATCGCCCGGCAGATGCTCACGTTCCAGGACAACACCCGGCTCGTCGCCCGGCTCGACGCGGGCATGGTCGAGCTCGGCGACCGGGAGCGCCGCTTCCGCTCCCTCGTGCAGAACGCCTCCGACCTCATCACCGTCACCGACGCCGACGGCGTCCTGACCTACGTCAGCCCCGGCGCGACCCGCCTGCTCGGGCTCCCGGCCGAGCAGTGGCCGGGCCGGCCCGCCGCCGACATGCTCTACGTCGACGACGTGGACCTCGTGCTCACGGCGTACCAACGCGTCATCGACGACCCGGGGACCCCGGCCGTCTTCCAGGCCCGTCTCGCGCACGCCGACGGCAGCTGGCGCTGGGCCGAGATCACGATGGCCAACCTCCTGCACGACCCCGGCGTCGCCGGCATCGTCTGCAACTCCCGCGACATCACCGACGCCCGGGACTTCCAGCAGCGGCTGCGCCACCAGGCCAGCCACGACGCGCTCACCGACCTCGCCAACCGCAGCCTCTTCGGCGAGCGGATCTCCGAGGCGCTCGCCGCCGGCCCGCCCGAGCGGCTCCGCGTGCTGCTCATCGACCTCAACGAGTTCAAGACCGTCAACGACACCCTGGGCCACGCGGTCGGCGACGCGCTGCTGATCGCCGCCGCCAACCGCCTCCGCGCCGCCGTCCGGCGCGCCGACACCGTCGCCAGGCTGGGCGGCGACGAGTTCGCGGTGCTGCTGGAGCACGCCGACGACGAGGCCGCCCTCGCGGTCATCGCCCGCATCGCCGCCGCCTTCGATGAACCAGTCCACGTCGACGGCCACCGGCTGCGGCTGGCCGCCAGCATCGGCGTGGCGCTCGGCACCGTCGCCGCCACGCCCCAGGAGCTGCTGCGCCGCGCCGACGTCGCGATGTACGCGGCGAAGGCCGACCGCGACGGCCCCCGCATCCGCCACGTCGACTACGCCGCACCCCTGGACGTCCAGGTCCAGGCCCGCGCCACGCTCGAACGCGACCTGCGCACCGGCATCGACGAGGAGCGGTTCTCCGTCGTGTACCAGCCGATCGTGGCGCTCGGGGCCGCCGCCGCATCGGACGCGGATCCGGGCACCGACCCGGGCGCGGCACCGGCCGTGGTCCCGGCCATGGTCGAGGCGCTGGTCCGCTGGGAGCACCCGGACCTCGGCACGGTCTCCCCGGCCGACTTCATCCCGGTGGCCGAGGCGTCCGGCCTCATCGTGCCCCTCGGCCGGTGGATTCTCGCGCAGACCTGCCGTCAGGCGGTGCGCTGGCATCAGCTGTACGGCGACGCCGCCCCACGGATGAGCGTCAACGTCTCGGCCCGTCAGCTGCAGGAGGCGGACTTCGCCACCGACGTGGCGCGGCTGCTGACGGCGTCCGGCCTCGCCCCGCACCGGCTCACCGTCGAGATCACGGAGACCGCCACCCTGCACCCGTCCTGCGTCCAGTCCGTGCACGCCCTGCGCGCGCTCGGGGTGCGCATCTCGCTCGACGACTTCGGCACCGGCCACTCCAGTCTCAGCACCCTGCAGACCTGCCCCGTCGACGAGATCAAGCTCGACCGGGCCTTCACCGGCACCTGTACGGCCCCGGACGGTCGTACCGTCGCCGCCGCCGTCATCCAGATGGCCCGCGCCCTGCGTCTCGACGCCGTCGCCGAGGGCATCGAGACACCGGCGCAGGCCCAGCGGCTGCGCGAGCTCGGCTACCCCCACGGCCAGGGCTACCACTTCGCGAAGCCGCAGCCCGCGGAGGCCATCGACACGCTGCTGGCCGCCGCCACGTCGGCCGTCGCCGCCCACTGAGCGCAACGCCCGCCGTAGCCCGCCCACCGCCGACTACGCCGCCGGTCGTAGCCGGTCGCGCCCTGAGCACGACGACCGCGACCCTCTCCGGTTCCTACCGTGTCGCATGTACCTCCCACATGCGCTCGAGAGGAGCCCTCCAATGCTCGTTTCCGTCGACCCAACGGCGGCCACCGTGGCCATGATGAGCGCCGGACGCGGCACGGCGATCCTGGCCGGCGTGATCGCCCTGCTCGGCATCGCCATCGGCGCCGCGACCCTGAACCGCACCTCGCGCGCCGACGATCCCGGCAACCTGCTGCGCTGGACCTTCGCCGCGCCCGTCCTGGGCGCGTTCGCGGTGGCCCTCGGCACCGTCGTCGTAGCGACCGCCGACGGCGGCGTGGGCACCGGCAACGGCCTGGCCGGCGGCGTCGTCGCCATCGTCCTCGGCCTGACCGCCGCCGTCCTCGGCGGGCTGGCCCTGCGCCGCACCCGCCGTCGCACCGGCTGACGCACGGCCACCGTGCGGGCTCGACGGAGGCCCGTCCGGCGGGACCTGGCAGGCCGGGCCGGACGCGGGCGGTCCGCGCTCGAACGGGCCGGTGGCGCGCGACGATCGGGCAGGTGCGCGTCGGCGGGCCGGTGGAATCGCCGGCACGGGTATTGACCAGGATCGGGGCGCTGGTTACAGATCAACTGTGACCACGAAGGAGCCCGCCCTGAAGCGTCTCGCGACGATCGCCGCCGCCGTCCTGCTCGCCGCGTCGGCCGGATGTGCCGACGAACCGGCGGGCGGACGGTCCGAGGCGGGCGCGCCGCAGGACGTGTGCGGCCCGATCGAGCGGCTCCAGCCCGCCGAGGTGCTCGGCGGGCCGCCCGCCGAGCACCGGCCCTGCGCGGCGGATTCCACGGCGGGCATGCTCGGCGTCGCGGTGTGGACCGCCGCCGACGGCAGGCGGGTCTCCGTCGGCGTCGCGGGCGGCCCGCACGCGGCCACGTTCGAGCAGCTGTACGCGGCGGCACCCGAACCCCAGCGGTGCACCGCGGGCGGGGGCGTGCGGTGCGTCGACAAGACCAGCACCGGCCAGGCCGAGACCGGGACGCTCATCGTCGAGCGGGGCAGCACGTACCTCGTCGTCTGGCTCACCGACACCGGCGGCCACCAGGCCGGGCTCGACGTCCCGGCGGACCGCCGCCCGGCGTTCCTGCGCCTCGCCGCGGCGGCGATGCGGTCGGTCTACGGCACCGAGGTGCACTTCCCCGACACCGCCGCCGCGGGCCGGTCGCCCGCCGGGAGCACGGCGGCGCCCAGCGGCACCAGAGGCACCGGTGGCACCGGTGGCGCCGGCTCGGCCGACCCCGTCGTCGCCGAGCTCGGCAAGCTCGGCTACCAGCGCACGATGACCGGCGGGTACCAGTCGCCGCAGCTGGGCCGGAAGGTCACCATCGAGGACTGGAAGCCGGCGTCCGGTGCCGGGCCGACCGTGCAGCTGTCGGACGCGCCGCCCGGCCGGCCCGGCGCGCTCGCCGTCGCCGACGTCGACTGGGGGCAGGTCGGCCAGTACCAGCGGTTCCTGTGCGAACCCGACGACGCCACCGCGTTCAAGGTCGCCCGCAGCATCGACCTGTCCCGCATCGTCAAGGACAACGTCACCAACGGCGTCACCCAGCCACAGCCCGGGCCCAGCGGCTCCCGCACCGTCGCCGGCAACGGCGTCACCTGCACCGTCCGGTGATGGAGCGGCCGACACCGGGCGACCGTCCGGCGGCGCCGGTCGGCGGGCCGCTCAGCAGGCGTGCCCTGCTGGCCGGTGGCGCGCTGACCGCGGGTGGGGTGGTCGCCGCCGGCGTGGCGGCCGTGCGCGGCAGCACCGGCGACTGGCCCGGCCCGGCGCCCGCGCCGGCCACGGAGCTGGGCGGGCTGATGGTGCCGTTCTACGGGGTGCACCAGGCGGGCGTGGCGACGCCGGCGCAGGCGCACGCCGCGTTCGTCGCGCTCGATCTCGCCGGCGGCGTGGACCGGGCGGCGCTGCGCCGGATGATGCTGCTGCTCACCGACGCCGCGGCGCGGCTGACCCAGGGCCGCGCGCCGCTCGCGGACGGCCAGCCGGAGCTGGCGCACCTGCCGTCCCGGCTGACCGTCACGTTCGGGTTCGGGCCGCGGCTGTTCGACGTCGACGGCCTCGCCGGGCGGCGGCCGGCGTCGCTGGAGCAGCTGCCCGCGTTCGGCATCGACCGGCTGCAGGAGCGGTGGAGCGGCGGCGACGTGCTGCTGCAGCTCTGCGCCGACGACCCGCTGACCGTCGCCCACGCGCAGCGCATGCTGGTGAAGGAGGCGCGGTCGTTCGCCACCGTACGATGGGTGCAACGCGGGTTCCGCCGGGGTCGCGGCATGCAGGGCGACGGGGTGACCCAGCGCAACGTCCTCGGCCAGCTCGACGGCACCGGCAACCCGGCTCCGGGCACCCCGGCCTTCGCGGGGGCGGTGTGGACCGACGCCGGACCGGCCTGGCTGCACGGCGGGACGACGGTGGTGGTGCGCCGGATCCGTGCGGAGCTGGAGGCGTGGGACGCCACCGACACCGCCGGCAAGGAGTCCGCCGTCGGCCGGCGGCTGTCCGACGGCGCGCCGCTCACCGGGCGGCACGAGCTGGACGAGCCGGACCTCACCGCGAAGGACGCGCACGGGCGCCCGGTCATCCCGGAGCTCTCGCACGTCGCCCGCGCCCGGGTGGGCTCGGACCGGCTGCGGATCTTCCGCCGCGCGTACAACTACGACGAGCCGCCCGCCCCGGACGGCACCGCCGACAGCGGGCTCGTCTTCGCCTCGTTCCAGCGCGACGTCGGCGAGCAGTTCGTCCCCATCCAGCGCAGGCTCGCCGAGGCCGACCTGATGAACGAGTGGATCACCCCGATCGGGTCCGCGGTGTTCGCCGTCCCGCCCGGCTGCGCCCCCGGCGGCTGGATCGGCGAGCGGCTGCTCGGGTAGCCGGGACGGGCCCCGGCACCCGCTCGCCCCGATCGATGCCGTTCCGCGAGAATGGGTCGATGGACGTCGACGTCTGGTATCGAAAACTGAGGATGGCGGTCGGGACGTACGTGCTGCACCTGCACGACGCCGAGATCGAGGCGGCCGGGCAGCTCTACTGCGTCAGCCCCGGGAACCAGCCGTCCGGCTCCGACGACGGGCGGGTCCCGGCGCCGGCGGAGGACGCGGCGCGATGGCGGGCGGCGACGGAGGCGGTGCTCGCGGCCCTGGGGTCGGTGGAGGAGCGGGACCGCGCGGCGCGCCGGCAGCTGCACCGGCCGGACCAGGCCTGGCAGGGAGTGTGGTGGGGGCTGCGCCGCGACCGGTTGCACCGGGACTACGAGGTGCGGAAGGCGGCGCTGGAGGTCGAGGTGCGGGCGGCGTACCGCGCCTACCGGGCCGAGGCCGGCGACCTCACCGACCACATCGCGGCATGGCGGGAGCGCTGGGCGCGGGAGGAGCGGGAGCGGGCGGAGCGGTCGCGGGCGGAGCGGGTGGCGGCGGTGCGGGAAGGCGCCGACGGTGCCGTCTGGACCTACCGGATCGGGGACCACGGCGGCCACCGCCGGGTGCTGATCTGGCTGCCCGCCGTCGAGCGCGGCGACGGCGACGAACGCGGTGCCGTCGTACGCGGCCTGACGGCCCGGCAGGTGCAGAAGATGATCGAGGAGCGGCGCGGCCGGGACCCGTACCTGTGGATCGGCTGGCGGGAGGCGACCGGCACGGCCATGCAGGAGTGGCTCGAGGACGGCGGGGGTCCGGCCGGCGGTGAGCGGCTCGCCGGCGACGTCAGGGCGTGGGCGGCGCTGACCGGCGTGGCCGTCGAGCCGATCGTGTGGCGGCCCGGCGAGCTCGAGGCGCTGCGCGCGTCGCGGCCGAGCCGCGGCTACGGCCCGTCGAGCAGCTACTTCAGCCCGGGGACCTTCGGCACCTCGTTCTGAGCGGGCGGAAGCCCCGTGGGTGGCTCCGTGGGCGGCTCGGTGGCGTCTGGTTGACTGGGGCACCCGATCGCCGTCGTACGAGGAGCCGCGCCGTGGCCGCACGAGTGACCCGCAGGGTGACCCCGACCCTCGACGTGGAGGGCGAGCTGTGGGGGCGCGGGCACCTGACGGTCGCCGGGATGGACGAGGTCGGGCGTGGGGCGTGGGCCGGGCCGATCGCCGTCGGGATCGCGGTGGTCGCCGGGGACTGCCCGCCCGTGCCGGAGGGGCTGGCCGACTCGAAGTTCCTGTCGGAGGCGCAGCGGGAGCGGATGGTGCCCGTCGTGCGGGAGTGGGTGCGGCACTGGGCGGTGGGGGAGGCCAGCGCCGAGGAGGTCGACGAGCTGGGGGTGACGGCGGCACTGCGGAAGGCGGGGTGGCGGGCCCTCGCGGCGCTGCCCGAGCACCCGGACGTGATCATTCTCGACGGCGCGCACGACTACCTCAGCGACCCGATGGAGGAGACGCTGTTCTGCCCGGAGCGCAGCATCCCGCCGGTGCGCACCGAGGTGAAGGGCGACGCGCGGTGCGCGGTCGTCGCGGCGGCGTCGATCCTGGCGAAGTCGCACCGGGACCTGTACATGGCGGCGCTCTCGGCCGAGTTCCCGCAGTACGGGTGGGAGCGCAACGCCGGGTACGGGGGTGCGGCCGAGCACGTCGACGGGGTCGCGGCGCACGGGCTGAGTGTCCACCACCGCAGGTCGTGGCGGATGGCTGCTGGTACAACGGGAGCATGACGACAGCTGCGGCGATGCGGGCCGAGGCGGCCGCGCTCCTGGCCCTCGCACCGAAGGCGGGGCTGGCGTTCGAGGACGACGCGCACCGGCGCTGGATCGAGTACCGGCCGCGGCCACGGCCGGGCGTGAGCCTCGGCGCGCTGGACCCGGAGGGGCGCAAGGCCGCGCACCGGCTGCTCGCCACGGGGCTGCGACCGCACGCGTTCGCGCAGGCGACCGTGATCCTCGCGCTCGAGGAGGTGCTCGACCGCGAGGAAGGGTACCGGCGCGGCCGGCACAGCAACGACTACACGATCGTCGTGTTCGGCACGCCGGACGGCACGGGGCGCTGGGGGTGGCGGTTCGAGGGGCACCACCTGTCGGTGACGATGACGCTCGACGGTGACACGGTCTCGCCGGCGCCGGTGTTCCTCGGTGCGAACCCGCTCGCTACCTGGTACCGCGGCCGGCCCGTGGTGCGGCCGCTCGCGCCGGAGGAGGAGCTCGGCTGGGCGGTGCTGGACGCGGTCCCGCGGGACCTCCTGCCGCGCGTCGTGCTGCGGCCGGCGGCGCCGCCGGACATCCACAGTGGACCGCGGGCGGCGGTCCCGCCGGTGCCGGAAGGCGTCCCTGCGGTCGAGCTGCCCGATCCGGCGCGGCTGCTGCTGGACGAGCTCGTCGCCGTCTACCTGGACCGGCTGCCGGAGGACGTCGCGCCGGCCGTGGACCGGGACCGGCTGTCGTTCGCGTGGGAGGGCGCGACCGGGCGCACCGGCCGGCACTACTACCGTGTGCAGGGCCCCGACCTGCTCATCGAGTACGACAACACCGCCGACGACCTCAACCACGCCCACACCGTGCTGCGCCGCCCCGACTCGGACTTCGGCGCCGACGTCCTCGCCGAGCACCGGGCCGACTGGCACGCCCGGTAGGGCTCAGGCGCCGCAGAAGGTCTGGAACGAGGCGCCGAAGCCCTCGGGCGCGGGAGCGGCGTAGCGCTCCAGGCCGGGCCGCTCGGTGTACGGGTCGGCGAGGACCTCGACGAGCTGGGTGAGCGGCGTCAGGTCCCCGCCGGTCGCGGCGGCCAGGGCGTCCTCGACCAGGTGGTTGCGCGGGATGTAGACCGGGTTGACGCGGTCCATCGCGTCGGCGTCGGGGGCGAGCGCCTGCCACCGTGCCAGCCACGCGCCGGCGAGGGGGTCGGGCAGGAGGCCGCGGAACCGGCCGGCGTTGCCGCGGGCGGCCGCGGCGAGGGCGCGGAACGCCGACGTGTAGTCGACGCCCTTGGTCTGCAGCAGCGTGAGCAGGTCCTCGACCAGCGGCGCGGCCACGTCGTCGGCGAGTCCCGCCGGCAGGCCGAGCTTGGCGCGCATGCCGGCGGACCAGGCGGTGTCGTACCGGCGCCGGAACTCCCCGAGGGCGGCCACGGCCAGCTCGACGGCGCGGTCCTGCACCTCGTCGAACAGCGGCAGCATCGCCTCGGCGAGCCGGGCGAGGTTCCACTCCGCGACGATCGGCTGGTTGCCGTAGGCGTACCGGCCGCCGTGGTCGATCGAGCTGTAGACTGTCGCCGGGTCGTAGGCGTCCATGAACGCGCACGGCCCGTAGTCGATGGTCTCGCCGGAGATCGTCATGTTGTCGGTGTTCATGACGCCGTGCACGAACCCGACGAGCATCCATCGTGCGACGAGGGCGGCCTGCGCCGCGACGACCGCCTCGAACAGCGCCAGGTGCGGGTCGGCGCCGCCGGCCGCGGCCGGGTGGTGGCGGGTGATCGCGTGGTCGGCGAGGCGCCGCAGCAGGTCGGTGTCGCCGGTGCCGGTGGCGTACTGGAAGCTGCCCACCCGCAGGTGGCTGGCCGCCACCCGGGCGAGGACGGCACCGGGCAGCATCGTCTCCCGGCGGACGGGCCGGCCGGTCGCGGTGACGGCGAGCGAGCGGGTCGTGGGGATGCCGAGCGCGTGCATGGCCCCGCTGACCACGTGCTCGCGCAGCATCGGCCCGACCACGGCGAGCCCGTCGCCGCCGCGGGCGAACGGGGTCCTGCCGGAGCCCTTCAGGTGCAGGTCGCGGAGCCGCCCGCCGGCGTCGAGCTCGCCCAGCAGCAGCGCCCGGCCGTCGCCGAGGCGCGGGTTGAACCCGCCGAACTGGTGCCCGGCGTAGGCCTGCGCGACGGGCGTGGCGCCGTCGGGCACGGCCGCGCCGACCAGCAGCCGGACCCCGGCGGGTGAGCGCAGCCACGCGGGGTCGAGGCCCAGCTCGGCCGCCAGCACCTCGTCGAGCACGAGCAGCCGCGGCTCGGGGAACTGCTCGGCCTGCCACGGCACCGCCATCTCGGGCAGCTCACGGGCGAAGCGGTTGCCGAGGGTGACGGCCGTTGCGATGCTCACCCGGTCGAGAGTACGTCCCACCGGCGGGTGATCCGCTCGGCCGTGTTCCCGGTCACGCCGCTTCCTTACGCGGGTTCGCGCACGCCGCCGGGGTCGGCGCCGCCCTCGTCGTCGCCGGGCATCGGCTCGGCCGGGGCCTCCGGCAGGTCGCCGGGCGTCCCGGGCAGCAGCTCACCCGGGTCGTCGGGCACGGGCTCCCGAGGGTCGATCGGCGGGTAGTCCTCGGGGTCAAGATCCGGATTCGCCATTCCGTCAGTATTGAGCACGGATGCCGTCTCCGCCCGTCAAGCGCCGCGGGCGGTCGGCCGTGCTGTCCGGGGGGCCGCCGGGGTCGTGGCGAGCCCGGCGGCCAGCCGGCGGGGCACGTGAGCTTCCTCAGGAGTAGGATTAGTTATGCGCATAATATTATGCGCATAACGAACTCGTCGAGGGGGCACCGTGGGGCACGCCGTCAACCAGGCGATCCGGGCGCTGAGCCTGCGCCACCGGGCCAGGGCGGCGGCGCTCCTCGCCCCGCTCGGGCTGCACCCGGGCCAGGAGGCGCTGCTGCTCGAGCTGGCGCGGACCGGGCCGATGATCCAGGCGCAGCTCAGCGACGCCCTCGGCGTCGAGCCGCCCAGCGTCACGCTCATGACCCGCAAGCTGGAGGAGGCCGGGCACGTCCGGCGCGAGCCCGCCCCCACCGACAAGCGGGCCAGCGTCGTCGCCCTCACCGACCGCGGCCGCGACCTCGCCGGCCAGGTCACCCGCCTGTGGTCCGCCCTCGAGGAGGAGACCGTCGCCGGCCTTCCCGCCGGAACGGTGGCGGCGCTCCCCGCCCTCCTGGCCGCCCTGACCGCCAACGTCGACCCCCGCGCGCGACAACATGGGGTTGACACGCCATCGGCGGCGGCCCAGCATGAGGGCATGACCGACCAGTCGCTGTTCCACCGCCTCGACAGCGTCCGCGCCGAGGCGCTGGACCACGCCAGGAGGGCCCAGCAGCTGTCCGCCGAGCGCCGCGAGATCCTCCAGCAGCTGATCGGAAACGGACACTCCCAGGCCGACATCGCCCGCGAGATGGGCGTCACCCGCCAGGCCGTCCAGAAGATGCTCAGCGCATGAGAACGCCGGCCGGACCGGGAAGGTCCGACCGGCGGGTGAACGAAAGAGGTCAGCTGGCCGTGCAGGTGAGCGGGGACGGGACGGCGTTCGTGCCGTTCCAGGTGCCGAGGAAGCCGAACGACGTGGTCGCGCCGGCGCCGACGGAGCCGTTGTAGCTGACGTTGCCGGCGGTCACGGCCGCGCCGGAGCTGGTGATCGTCGCGCTCCAGCCGTTCGTGACGGTCTGGCCGTTGGCGTACGACCAGCCGACCGTCCACCCGGAGATCGCCGAGCCGCCGGCGGTGACGCGGACCTCGGCCTGGAACCCGCCGGGCCACTGGCCGACGATCGCGTAGGTGGCGGTGCAGGTCTTGCCGCCGGGCGGCGGGGGCGAGGAGGACGGGCTGCGCGACGCGGACGGCGACGCCGACGGGCTGCGCGACGCCGACGGGGAGACCGACACGGACGGCGACGTGGTCTGTCCACTGTAGATCGACGCCTCGCGGGAGGTCGCCTTCAGGCCGTTGGCGCCGTTGACGATCCGGTCGCCGAACGTGGTCAGCTGCGCCGGGTTGAAGTTGACCGTCATGTCGAGGATCGGGTCGCTGTTGCCGCTCCACGACCAGGCGATCCAGCCCAGCCCGCGGGCCTGCGCCTCGGACAGGATCGTCTCGTGGTCGACCTCGCCGGAGTTGAACTTCCAGCCGAACTCGCCGACGACGAGCGGCCAGCCCTTGTTCTTGAACGCGTCGAAGTAGGCGACGATCGTGGAGGCGTTGGCGTACACGGCGTACATGTGGATCGACAGCACCGTGTTGTGCTTGGTGTCCGCGTCCAGCACGGTCTGGCCCGTGTCACGCATGACGTTCTGCCAGTCCTGGCCCCAGTTCGGGGCGTCGACCATGATGAGGTGCTCGAAGCCGTTGCTGCGCAGCTTCTGGATCGCGGCGGCGGTGGCGGCGGTCCACTGCGCGGGGTTGGTGTTGCCGATCGGCTCGTTGCCGATGTTGATGACGACGTAGTTCTCCTGGCCGACCAGGTTCGCCTTCTGGCTGATCCAGTAGTTGGCGGCCTCGTCCAGCGACGCGGCCGCGCCCTCCTCGCCGTAGCCGGTGGTGTCGTGGACCTCGAGGACGCAGATCAGCTTGTTCTGCTTGCACAGGCTGATGACGGCGGGCACGTCGTTGGAGGGGCCCCAGCGCTTGCCGGTGCCCAGCACCACCCGGATCGTGTTGGCGCCGGCGGCCTTGATGGCCGCGAACGAGGACGTCTGGCCGGTGTACCACACGTGCGGGTGGTTGACCCCGCGCATGATCAGGTTCTGGCCGTTGGCCTCCACGATGTTGCGGCCGCTGATGTGCAGGCCGACCGCGGCGGACGCGGGCTGCATGAACATCACCACCGACGCGGTGACGGCGAGCAGCAGCGCGCCGCCGAGAACGCTGAGTTTTCTCCTCATGGCCTACCTCGAGACATCGATGGGAGCTGGGCGGGCCGGACACTAGGTTCGGCCGTCGACGGCTGTCAACGCGCACGAGCCGCGCCGCGGCCTTCGCGGTGGCGGTGTTTGCGCTGGTACGGACGCGGACGGCGCGGTCACTCCCGGCCGGGACAAACCGTGTACGTTTCACGCTTTGTCCCGGGACGGGGCGTTGCCGCGAACAGGTACATTGGGTGCCGGTGAGCGCGCGGGGGATCTATCGGCTGACGGTGCTGGGCGTCATCGTCGCCTGCGTGATCGTGTCCTGGGTGACGCTGGCGCGGCGCGCCGAGGGGCACCCGCAGAAGCCGGGACCGCGGCCCGCGTTCCAGCTGCCGTTCCCGTGCGGGGAGTCGTGGAGCCTGACCACGTATGCGGGCCACGACGACTACGACATCGACTTCTTCTACAACGGCGGCCCGAGCGGCGGCCGGGCGGTCCTCGCCTCGGCCGCCGGCACCGTCGCCTGGGCCGGCTGGCAGGCGACCCTGGAGGGCGGCGCGCCGGCCGCGCCCGGCACCGTCGGCACCCGCGGCGGCCTCGGCTTCGGCGTGATCATCGACCACGGCGGCGGCTGGTTCACCTCGTACGGTCACCTGCAGACCTGGCCGGAGGTGAAGCAGGGCCAGGTGGTGCCGCGGGGCCGGCTGCTCGGCCACGTCGGCAAGACCGGCTCCACCAGCATCGAGCACCTGCACTACGAGCAGCACGACGACACCCGGGACCCCGGCCACACCCGCGGCAACGCCGACAAGGTCGAGTCCGTCTTCGACGGCGTCCCCTCGGGCATCACCAGCGACGGCAGCGCCGGCACCGGCCCCCTCCGCACGGCCGGCCCGGTCTCCCCGCCCCAGAACCGGACCAGCCGCAACTGCTGACGTGCGCGGTGGGTCAGACGGCGGCGGCGCCGAGCACCCACGAGCGGGTCTGGTCGATGAAGTCGGCCGGGAAGCCGGGGGTGAACCCGGTCGCCGCCTCCAGCCGCGTGACCAGCTCGGGCGGCAACGTGACCTCCGTGCAGCCCAGGTTGTCGCGCAGCTGCTCGACGGTCCGGGCGCCGACGATGGGCAGCACGCCGTCGCGCCGGCGGGTCCAGGCGAGGGCCACCTGCGCCGGCGTGACGCCGAGCTCGCCGGCGACCACTTCGACGGCCTGGGCGACGCCGAGGTCGCGGTCGCTGATCGCGTCCCGGCTCAGGCGGCTCCTGGCGCCGGGCGCGCCGGCGTTGTACTTGCCGGACAGCACGCCGCCGCCGAGCGGGCTCCAGGCGGTCACGGCGAGGCCGTAGGCGTCGGCCATGGGCAGGAGCTCCCGCTCGGCGTCGCGGTTGACCAGGCTGTACGGGACCTGCAGGCCGGCGAACGGGGTCCAGCCGCGCCACTCGGCCAGGGTGTTGGCCCGGGACACCACCCAGGCGGGGGTGTCCGATACGCCGACATACAGCACCTTGCCGGCGGTGACCGCGTCGTCGAGCGCCCGCATGGTCTCCTCGATCGGCGTGTGCCGGTCCCAGATGTGCACCCAGTAGACGTCGACGTGGTCGGTGCGGAGGCGGCGCAGGCTGGTCTCCAGCGACAGCCTGAGGTTCTTGCGATGGTTGCCGCCGCCGTTGGGGTCGGTCGCGTCGCGGGTGACGGTGTACTTCGTGGCCACCACGAACCTGTCGCGCCGCCCGGCGAGCAGCTCGCCCAGGATCTCCTCGCTGGCGCCGCCGCGGTAGTTGACGGCGGTGTCGACGGTGTTGCCGCCGGCATCGGCGTAGGCGTCGAGGATGCGCCGGCACTCCTCGATCGGCGCGCCGACCCCACCCTGCTCGCCGAAGGTCATCGCGCCGAGCACCAGCTCGGACACCCGCAGGCCGGTCCGCCCGAATGTCGTGTACCTCATGCGGCGACCATACATAGTGTCTGGTCATGCTGTCCAGACATGCCATGCGGTATGCTGCCGCACGTGGCAGCACGACGTGACGGACCCCAGCAGAGCGGCGCCGAGCTGCGCGAACGCATCCTCGACGGGCTGCACGGACTGCTGCGGGAGCGCACCTTCGACACGCTCAGCGTGGCCGAGATCATCACCGCCGCGGGGGTCTCCCGGGCGAGCTTCTACTTCTACTTCGCCGGTAAGCAGGCCGTGCTGGCCGAGCTGGTGCGCCGCGCGGTCGGCGCGGGCCACGAGGCGGCGCGGCCGTGGGCGGAGGCGGCGGCGGGCCCGCGCGAGACCCTGCGAGCCGGCGTCGACGCAGGCGCCGGGCTGTGGCTCGCCAACGCCGCAGTCCTGCGCGCGATCGTGGAGAGCTGGGCGTCCGACCCGCAGCTGCGCGAGCTGTGGCTGGAGCAGATGGCGTCGTACACCGACGTCGCGGCCACCCGGATCGAGGCCGACATCCAGTCCGACCCCGCCGTCGCGGCCCGGCTGGAGGGCATCGACGTGCGCGCGCTCGCCGCCTCGCTGACCTGGACCGGCGAGCGGCTGTACTACCTGGCGGCGTGCGGCGTGCCGCCGTTCGACGACCGGACGGTCCTGGTCGACACGCTGACCCACCTGTGGGTGTCCGCGCTGTACGAGTAGCGGCCCTCCGGAATCTCTTCGCCCGATTCCTGTTATGCCCGGCCACGCCCTCGCATCTACCTGGGTGCCCGCCGGACCGCCCCGGCGGTTCGTAGCTCAGCGTGACCGGAAGGGACCGGGTTCATGTCCAGATCGAGTTGGTCGAGGCGACATCTGCTCTACGCCGCGCTCGCCGTCGCGGTGCCCGCCGTGGTGACCGGGGTGTCGACGCTGCCGTCCGACGCGGCGACCCTGCCACCCACGGGCGGCACCTATCAGCTGGCGGTCAGGAAGAGCGGCATGTGCATCGACGTGCCGTCCGCGTCGACGGCGAACGGCGCGCTGCTGCAGCAGTGGGGCTGCACGAGCGGCGCGGCCTGGCAGCAGTTCAGGCTCACCGCCGCGGGCTCGAACTACCAGCTGGTGAACGTGAGCAGCGGCAAGTGCGTCGACGTGCCGGGCTGGTCGACGGCCTCGGGGGTGCAGCTGCAGCAGTACACGTGCGTGGCGAGCCAGGCCAACCAGCAGTGGCGACTCGTCGCGTCCGGTACCGACACCTTCCAGATCATCAACGTGAACAGCGGCCTGTGCGTCAGCGACAAGGACGCCAGCACCGCGTCGGGCGCCGCGGTGATCCAGGAGACGTGCACCGCCAACAGCAACAAGCAGTGGGCCTTCAACGCCGTCGGCGGCACCGGGCCCGCCACCGTCGCCAAGGACGGGACCGGGCAGTACACCACCGTGCAGGCGGCGGTCGACGCGGTGCCGGCGAACAACAGCACCCGCCGGGTCATCACCATCAAGGCCGGCACCTACCGCGAGATCGTCACGATCCCGTCGAACAAGCCCTTCGTCACCCTGCAGGGGCTGGGTTCGTCGGCGTCGGCGACGGTCATCGTCAACAACCACAGCAGCGCCGGCGGCTACGGTACGAGCGGCAGCGCCACCGTCTTCGTCAACGGCCACGACTTCGTCGCGACGAACCTGACCATGTCCAACGACTACGGCGAAGGCAGCCAGGCGGTCGCGGCGAACGTCAACGCCGACCGGTCGGTGTTCGACAACGTGCGGTTCCTCGGCAACCAGGACACGCTGCTGGTCAACAACTCCCGCCAGTACTACGTGAACTCCTACGTCGAGGGCACCGTCGACTTCATCTTCGGCGGCGCGACCGCGGTGTTCAACGCGAGCACCATCCACGAGAAGCGCAGCAGCGGCGGGCCGATCACCGCGGCGAACACCGACGCGGCCAAGACCTACGGCATCCTCGTCTACAGGTGCACCATCACCGGCGCCGCGAACAACGTGACGCAGCTCGGCCGCCCGTGGGGCCCGGCCGCGCAGGTGCTCTACCGCGAGTCGAACCTCAGCGCGACCATGAAGACCGCGCAGCCGTGGACCGACATGTCCGGCAACTCGTGGAAGAACGCGCGGTTCCTGGAGTACCGCAACACCGGTGCCGGCGCCGGGACGAACAGCAACCGCCCGCAGCTGAGCGACTCGGCCGCGGCGAACTACACCCCGCAGAAGTACCTGGCCGGCACCGACGGCTGGAACCCGGTCTAGGAAGCCACCCGCAGGCCGGCATCGGCCTGCGACCACCCGCTTGCCCCGGTGCGTGCGCGACGCGTGCACCGGGGCAAGTCGGCTGCAATTGCGCTGCAATCGGGGCGTTCCATCGTGGTGCGGCACACGATGGAAAGGACACAACTTGCGCACCATTCTTGTCACCGGATCGGCCGACGGCATCGGCCTGCACGCCGCGACCCAGCTCGTCGACGGCGGGCACCGGGTCATCCTGCACGCCCGCAACGAGGAGCGCGCCGCCGCCGCGAAGGCCGCGCTGCCCGGCGCGGCCGCGGTCGTCGTCGGCGACCTGCGCTCGCTCGACGACACCCGGGCCCTGGCCGCGTCGCTGTCGGGGTACGGCCACCTCGACGCCGTCGTGCACAACGCCGGGATCGCCCGGCTGGACAGCACCGAGCGGGAGGTGACCGGCGACGGCCTGGAGTCGATGTTCCAGGTGAACGTGCTCGCCCCGTACCTGCTGACGGCGCTGCTGCCGCGCCCGGAGCGGCTGGTGTTCGTGTCGTCCGCGATGGCCGCGGACGGCGCCGTCGACCTGGCCGACCTGCAGTACGACCGGCGTCCCTGGAACGGGTTCGCGGCCTACTCCACGTCGAAGCTGCTCGACCTGATGCTGGCCGTCGCGATCGCCCGGCGCTGGCCCGAGACGCACAGCAACGCCCTCGACCCGGGCTGGGTGCGCACCAAGATGGGCGGCGACAGCGCCCCGACGGACCCCGCGGACGCCGCGCGGGCGCAGGTGCGGCTCGCCGCCGGCACCGACCCGGAGGTGCTGGTCACCGGGCGGTACTTCAGCGACCGCGACTGGCGGCCGAGCGACGCCCACCTCGACGCGGCGCTGCTGGAGGCGCTGCTCGCGCACCTCGCCGACCTCAGCGGGGCACCGCTGCCGGCGTAGGTGTCGTATCCTGGCCGACTTTGCTGTCACAGGAGGTATCGAATGGCCAGGTATCCGAAGAGCATCACCGAGCGGTTTCACGGCACGCCGGAGCAGCTGGCGGCGGGGTTGGTCGGCGACCCGCCCCGCCGCTGGTCCGCCGTCGTCGTCGACGACTACGACCCGTCGTGGCCGCTGCGGTACGAGACGACCCGCGCCGCCCTGACCGAGGCGCTCGGCGACCTCGTGCTGGCCGTCGAGCACGTCGGCTCCACGGCCGTCCCCGGCCTGCCCGCGAAGCCGGTCATCGACGTGGACCTCACCGTGCCCGACAGCGACGACGAGTCGTCGTACGTGCCCGTCCTGGCCCCGCTCGGCTACCGGATCGTGCTGCGCGAGCCGTGGTGGCACGGGCACCGCATGCTGGTCAGCGCGGCCGACGACGTGCACCTGCACGTGTGGCCGCCGGGCGCCCCGGAGCCGATCCGGCACCTGCTCTTCCGCGACTGGCTGCGCGAGCACCCCTCGGACCGGGACCTGTACGCCGGCACGAAGCGGCGCCTGGCCGGCGAGACCGCGGACCGGCCCGGCGACTACAGCCTGGCGAAGAACGACGTCATCGACGCCATCTACACCCGGATCTTCGCCGCCTGACGGCTCCTGGCGGCTTTACGCGCCGCGGGATTTCTCAGGAGCGGGACGGTGGGGCCGATCGGTGGGGTGCGAGCTTCGCGAGAACGGTCGGCGAGGGGTGGCAGACATGGACGCGCTGCGGCGGACGCGGGTGGTCACGCGGCTGGCGATCGGCTTCCTCGTCATCGCGCTGTGCGTGGTGGCCATCTGGGTGGCGGCGGTCTCGGCCTCCCGCGGCACCCGCGACACGGCCGGGCACCTGTCCGCCGCCCAGGCCCAGCTCGACGCGGCCGAGCAGCTGAAGTTCCGCATCACCGACATCTCCGGCTGGCAGGTCGGCTACGCGTTCGACGTCGAGCGCGGCGAGCCCGGCAGCACCGACGACACGGCCGACACGCGGGCGGCGTTCCTGCAGGCCATGCAGGATTTCAGCAGCGAGCTGGACACGATGGCGGGCCTGCCGCTGCCGGCCGCCGACCAGGCCGCCGTGCGGGCGATCCGCCAGGCGTTCGACGACTTCAAGGCCCTCGACGACCGGGTCATCGCGGCGTACCGGGCGGGGACCCCGGAACAGGTCAAAGCGGCCAACGACCTCGTCGTCGGCGAGGGCCTGGAGGTGTACGCGCGCATCAGCGACCCGGTCGACCAGCTGCTCGCCGGCGCCAAGCAGCGGTCGGCCGCGGCCGAGAAGTCCGCCCGGTCGACGGCGAGCAGCACCGGCAGGCTGGCCAACATCGTGGGCAGCAGCGCGCTCGTGCTTGCCGTCGCCATGGCGCTGGCGCTGTCGGTCTCGATCCTGCGGCCGCTGCGGGCCCTGCACGAGCGCCTGTCGGACATCGCCGAGGGTGACGGCGACCTGACCCACCGGCTGATGGTCAGCGGCAACGACGAGTTCACCACCGTGAGCCGCGAGTTCAACACGTTCGTGGAGAAGATCGCCGCGACGGTACGGGCGATCAGCGGGTCGGCGTCCACGGTCGCGATCGCCAGCGAGCGGCTCAGCGACACCTCGACCCGGATCATGACCAGCGCCCAGCAGACCTCGACCCGGTCAGGGCTGATCGTGGCGTCGGCCGACGAGGTGTCCGACAACGTCCGCACCGTCGCGACCGGCGCGGAGCACATGAGCGCCTCGATCCAGGAGATCGCCGGCACCGCCGCCGACGCGGCCCGCATCGGCGGGCAGACCACCGAGCTGACCCAGTCGGCGCACGACCTGATCGGCCGGCTGAGCGGGTCGAGCCAGCAGATCGGCAACGTCGTCACGGTCATCAACGACATCGCGGCGCAGACCAACCTGCTGGCGCTCAACGCGACCATCGAGGCGGCCCGGGCCGGCGAGGCCGGCAAGGGCTTCGCCGTCGTGGCCACCGAGGTGAAGGACCTCGCCCAGGAGACCGGCCGGGCGACCAGCGACATCGCGTCGAAGGTGCAGAGCATCCAGGCCGACACGATGGCCGCGACCGAGGCGATCACCCAGATCGTCGAGATCACCGGGCGGCTCGGCGACTACCAGAACACCATCGCGGCGGCCGTCGAGCAGCAGAACGCCACCACGACCGAGATCGGGCGCAACATCTCCCAGGCCGCGGCCGGCTCGGCCGACATCGCCGCGAACATCGCCACCATCTCCGACGCGGCCCGCATCACCACCAGCGGGGTCGAGGAGACCCGCACCGCCGCGGAGGAGCTGTCGGCGATGAGCCGCGAGCTGCACGCCCTGGTCGGCCAGTTCCGCGTCTGACGCAGGCGCCGGGGACGGGCTACGCTCGGTGGTCTCATCTACCGCAGGAGCCGCCGCGATGCCGATCGACGAAGCCGAGGAGCGGCTGCGGGTCCGGCCGCCCGCCGACCACGCGGCGGGACTGCCGGCGGTGCGGCTCAGCGTCACCAACGCGGTGCGGCGGATGGGGATCGTCAGGGCGACCCGCAACCTGCTCGCGCTCAACCAGGTCGACGGCGTCGACTGCATGAGCTGCGCGTGGCCCGACCCGCAGGGCAAGCGGCACACCGCCGAGTTCTGCGAGAACGGGGCGAAGGCCATCTCGTGGGAGGCCGTGCGGGAGACCGTCGAGCCCGCGTTCTTCGCCGCGCACTCCCTGGAGGACCTCGCCGGGCGCACCGACCACTGGTTGGAGGCGCAGGGCCGGCTCACCCACCCGATGGTCCGCCGCGACGGCGGCACCCACTACGAGCCGATCTCCTGGGACGAGGCGTTCGCGCTCGTCGCCACCCACCTCAACGCCCTGGACGGCCCCGACGAGGCGGTGTTCTACACGTCCGGCCGGGCCAGCAACGAGGCGGCGTTCCTCTACCAGCTCTTCGCCCGCGCGTACGGCACCAACAACCTGCCCGACTGCTCCAACATGTGCCACGAGTCGACGTCGGCCGGGCTGGCCGCCACGATCGGCATCGGCAAGGGGTCGGTGTCGCTCCAGGACCTGCACGAGGCCGAGCTCATCGTCGTGTCGGGGCAGAACCCCGGCACCAACCACCCGCGGATGCTCACCGCGCTGGAGACCGCCAAGCGCAACGGCGCGAAGATCCTCGCGATCAACCCGCTGCCCGAGGCGGGGCTGCTGCGCTTCGACAACCCGCAGAAGGCGCGCGGGCTCGCCGGGCGGGGCACCGGACTCGCCGACGAGCTGCTGCAGATCCGCTCCAACGGCGACCTCGCGCTGTGGCAGGCCATCGGCCACCTGCTCCTGCAGGCGCCCGGGGCGGTCGACCGTGACTTCGTCGACCGGTACACCACCGGCTTCGACGAATGGGAGCGCCAGGCCCGCACCGTCGACCGGGCCGCGGTGCTCGCCGCGACCGGCCTGACCTGGTCGCAGATCGAGACCGCCGCGGCGATGCTGGCCGCCTCCAAGCGCACCGTGCACTGCTGGGCGATGGGCATCACCCAGCACCACAACGCGGTCGCCACCATCAAGGAGTTCGTCAACGTCGCGCTGCTGCAGGGCAACATCGGCAAGCCGGGCGCCGGACTGTGCCCGGTGCGCGGCCACTCCAACGTGCAGGGCGACCGCACGATGGGCATCTGGGAGAAGCCGCCCGCCTGGTTCCTCGACGCGCTCGGCGCCGAGTTCGGCTTCGCGCCGCCGCGGCTTCCCGGTCACGACGCCGTCGACGCCGTGAAGGCGTTCCGGGACCGGCGGGCCAAGGTGTTCGTCGCGCTCGGCGGCAACTTCGTCGCCGCCATGTCCGACACCGACGTCACCACCGCGGCCATGCAGGGTGCGGCGCTCACCGTCCAGGTGTCCACGAAGCTCAACCGCAGCCACGTCGCCGCCGGCCACACGGCGCTGATCCTGCCGACGCTCGGCCGCTCCGAGCAGGACATGACCGGCGGGAAGGTGCAGCGGGTCACCGTCGAGGACTCGATGTCGGAGGTGCACGCGTCACGGGGCCGCTCCGCGCCGGCGGGCCCGCTGCTGCGCTCGGAGGTCGACATCGTGTGCGGTCTCGCGGCGGCCGTCCTGGGTGACCGGCACGGCATCCCGTGGGCGTCGTTCACCGTCGACTACGACCGGATCCGCGACCGCATCTCCCGCGTGGTGCCCGGCTGCGCCGACTACAACGCCCGCATCGCCGACGGCGGCTTCACGATGCCGCACGGGCCGCGGGACTCCCGCACGTTCCCGACCCCGCAGGGCAAGGCCGTGTTCACGGTCAGCCCGCTGGTCGTGCTGGAGGTGCCGCCGGGGCGGCTGGTGCTGCAGACGATCCGCAGCCACGACCAGTTCAACACGACCATCTACGGCCTGGACGACCGGTACCGCGGCATCCGCTCCGGGCGGCGGGTCGTGTTCATCAACGCGCTCGACCTGGCCGAGCTCGGCTTCGCCGACGGGGACCTGGTCGACCTCGTGTCGGAGTTCTCCGACGGCGTCGAGCGTCGCGCCCCGCGGTTCCGGCTCGTCTCATACGACACGCCGAAGGGCTGCGTCGCCGCGTACTACCCGGAGACCAACCCGCTGGTGCCGCTGGACTCGCAGGCTGCGGTCAGCGGCACCCCCACGTCGAAGTGGGTCGTCGTGCGGTTGGAGGTTAGCGGTACGTGATGTCGCTCGCGCTGTAGAAGCAGTTGACGCCGTCCGCGCCGGAGCCGACGTGGGTCGGTTCGCTGCCCTTCGGGGCGCCCTTGTACTTGTCGCAGATGGTCGCCGAGCCGTAGACGGTGATCCGGGTGAACCGGGCCGTGTCGCCCCAGTTGATGTTGATCCCGGCGATCACCTTCGTGGACTTCGCGATGATGTTGTCCACCACGACGTTGCGCTGGTAGGAGTTCGTGCAGTTGCCGCAGGCGCGGTACAGCTT
>NZ_JBFANF010000081.1:0-50714 GCF_040674675.1 Dactylosporangium sp. NPDC049742
GTCACCCTCAACGGTGCCGGCGGTGCGCTCAAGCTGACCTGGCCGTCGAAGCTGCCCGCGCCCCGCATCGAGGGCGACACCGCCGTCTACGAGTCGGTCCTGCCGGACGTCGACCTGCAGGTGCAGTCCACAGTGGAGGGCTTCGGGTACTCGCTGATCGTCAAGTCCCGGCAGGCCGCGGCGAACCCGGCCCTGGCCAAGCTGAAGTTCGGGCTGAGCAGCACCGGGTGGTCGCTGCGGAACAGGCCGGGCGGCGGCTACGAGGCCCGTGACAGCGCCGGGAAGGTCACCGCGTCCGCCGGGCAGGCGCTCATGTGGGACTCCGCCGGCGTACCCAGTGCGCAGCGGTCCCTCACCGCTGGCAAGCAGTCGGCGCTGCGGCACGTGCCCGACAACGCCCGCAAGGCCGACCTGCCCACCACGGTGGAGGGCGGGTCGCTCGTCATCGTCCCGGACGCCGCGATGCTCGCCGACCCGAGCGTCACGTATCCGGTGGTGATCGACCCGTGGACCGGCGTCGGCCGCGCCCGCTGGGGGTACACCAACTCCACCAACGCCAACCGCGACGACGGCATCGTCCGCGTCGGCGTCAACACCGACGGGTCCGGCACCTACCGGTCGTTCTTCGCGTTCGACCTGACCTGGCTGCCCGGCAAACAGATCCGCGGCGCCAAGTTCATCACCACCATGACCCACTCCTGGTCCTGCACCGCCACCCCGGTCAGCCTGTACCGCACCGGCGACCTCACCACGAGCGGCAAGCAGACCTGGTCCGGGCCCGCCCTCAACCTGTTCGTCGAGACCAAGTCCGGCAACGCCCACAAACCGTCGACCGGCGCCGGCTGCACCAACGACCCACAACCGAACATGTACATGGAGTTCTCCAACCAGACCCTCGTCAACGACATCATCAACTTCGGCCAGGGCCGCGGCAGCTACACCCTCGGCCTGTCCGCCCGCGACAGCGACGGCACCGACGAGAGCACCGGCAACCGGTGGAAGAAGTTCGACCAGGCCTCCACCGCCATGTCCATCGAGTACAACACCCTGCCCGACACGCCGGCCGCCGCGGCGCTGTCGACGCACACCGACTACACCGCCGCCGGGCAGCCCTGCGTCACCGGCGCGACCCGGCCGGTCCTGCGCTCCACCACACCGTGGCTCAAGGCCAACATCTCCGACCCCGACGGCAACAACAGCGGGCAGCTGTCCGCGTCGTTCGCGCTCCAGCAGTGGAACGGCACCGCCTGGACCGCCGTCGCCGGCTGGCCCAAGGGCGACACCGGCGTCCCGTCCGGAACACTCGCCGAGGTGCAGGTCCCGGCCGGCACGCCGACCGGCCAGATGATGCGCTGGCAGGTGCAGGCCGCCGACGGCCTCGGCGGCACGTCCGGCTGGTCGCCGTGGTGCGAGTTCTCGCTCGACACCACACCGCCGGGCGTCGTGCCGACCGCGACCACCGCCGACGGCCTGTACCTGGAGTCGCCGCCCAACGACACCATGCGCGGGTCCGTCGGCCGCAGCGGCCGGTTCACCTTCGGCGCCAACGGCGAGACCGACATCGTCGACTACGAGTACCAGCTCGACGGCGGCGCCAAGACCTACGTCAACGCCACCGGCACCGGCGGCCCGGCCACCGTCTGGGTCACCCCGACCCACGTCGGCGAGCACGTGCTGACCGTCCGCTCCCGCGACGCCGCCGGCAACGCCTCGCCGCCGAAGGACTACCGGTTCCTCGTCGACAGCCCGTCCGCGCCCACCGCCGTGTGGCGGATGGACGAGGGCGCCGGCACCGCCCTGGCCACCACGCCGGCCGGCGGGCCGAACGCCACCCTGTCCAACGGTCCCGCCTGGACCGACGGCCGCGTCCCGGGCACCCACGCGACCACCGGCACGGACCGGGCGGTGCGCTTCGACGGCGTCGACGACCTCGCCGCCACCGCCGGCCCGGTGCTCGACACGTCCCGCAGCTTCGGCGCCGCCGCCTGGGTCCGCCCGACCGGCGGCCTCGACACCACCCGCACCGTCCTGTGCCAGGAAGGCACCGCCGCCTGCGGGTTCGCGGTCACCTACGCCCCCACCCCGGTCAACCGCTGGACGCTCACCATGTACGGCGCGGACGCGGCGAACACGACCGTCACGCGAGCCCCGTCGAGCGCCGCACCCGTGCTCAACCAGTGGACCCACCTGGCGGTCTCGTGGGACGCGGGCACGAAGACCGCGAACCTGTACGTCAACGGCACCCTCGCCGCCTCCATGGCCCGGGCGTCGAACTGGAACGCCACCGGTGCCCTGCTCATCGGCCAGGGCAAGGAGAACGGCTCCCGCACCGGCCGGTTCCTGGGCGACGTCGCCGAGGTCCGGGTCTGGGACCGGGTGATCGACCCGCGGGTCGACCTGAACCCGCTGGTCACCCCCGTCCGCTCGGGCGCCTGGAGCATGGCCGACTACGACGAGGACGTGCCCCGGCAGGTCACCGACGACTCCGGCTACCTGCGACCGCTGACCATCACCGACGCGCCGGGCACGACCTGGTGCGACGGCTACGAGCTCGGCGGCGGCCTGTGCTTCGACGGCGTGTCCGGCGCCGCGACGACCGGGCCGGTCGTGCGTACGGACCAGTCGTACACCGTCAGCGCGTGGGTCCGGATCACCGACACCAGCGTGTCGCGGGCCGTGCTGTCCCAGCAGGGCAGCCGGGGCGCGGCCTTCACAGTCCGGTACGACCAGGCAGTCAACCGCTGGTCGTACGCGGTGACCGGTACCGACGCCGACGCACCGACCGTGGTCAAGGTGACCTCGCTCGCCGCCCCGGTGGTCAACAGCTGGACCTACCTGGAGGCCGTGTACGACGCCCAGGCCGGCCGGATCCGCCTGTTCGTCGACGGGCTGCTCCAGCGCGAGGCGCCCGTCCCGGCGACCTGGAACGCGGGCGGCACGTTCAACGTCGGCCGCACCCAGCAGGCCGGCACCGCCGCCGAGTTCTTCGCCGGCGACATCGACGAGGTGGCGGCGTTCACCGGTGCCGTGCACCCGGCCGGCACCACGTCGAGCCCCACCGCCGCGACGTACAGCCAGATCGACGACGATCCCGCCGGCACCCCGTCGGTGAAGGCCGACTTCGACGCCGACGGCAAGGAGGACCTCGCCGTCTTCAACGACATGGGCAACGGCGGCCTGCGGCTGTTCGTCCAGTACGGCGGCCAGACGGCGATGCAGCAGGTGTGGACCGCGCCGACCTGGGGCTACCCGATCACCAGCATGCGGTTCGTCGCCGGGCACCTCGGTTACAGCCCCGGCAGCGACATCGTCGGGTTCCTGGACTACGGCAACGGCCAGCTCGGCGTGTGGGTGTGGCAGGGCAACAACCTGGGCTCGCCGTTCCACCCGATCCACGCCCCGACGTGGAACCGGCCGATCGCCAACTCGCGGTTCGCCGTGGGCGACTACAACGCCGACGGCTACAGCGACGTCGCCCTGTTCACCGAGGTCAACAACGGCCACCTGCGCATGCACGTCATCTACGGCCAGCAGTGGAACCTCGGGTTCCAGCAGGTGTGGGACGCGCCGACCTGGGGCTACCCGATCACCAGCCTGCGGATCGGTGCCGGGCACTTCGGGTACAGCGCCGGCAGCGACATCGCCGGGTTCCTGGACTACGGCAACGGCCAGCTCGGCGTGTGGGTGTGGCAGGGCGACAGCCTGGGCGCGCCGATCCACCCGATCCAGGCACCCACCTGGAACCGGCCGATCACCAGCTCCCGGTTCGCCGTCGGCGACTACAACGCCGACGGGTACACCGACATCGCCGTCTTCACCGACGGCGGCAGCGGCCAGCTGCGCGTCCACGCCGTCTACGGCCAGCAGTGGAACCTCGGGTTCCAGCAGGTGTGGGACGCGCCGACCTGGGGCTACCCGATCACCAGCCTGCGCATCGTCGCCGGCCACTTCGGGTACAGCGCCGGCAGCGACATCGCCGGGTTCCTGGACTACGGCAACGGCCAGCTCGGCGTCTGGGTGTGGCAGGGCAGCAGCCTGGGCGCGCCGATCCACCCGATCCAGGCACCCACCTGGAACCGTCCCATCGCCAACTCCCGGCTGACCACGGGCGACTACAACGGCGACGGCACCACCGACATCGCCGTCTTCACCGACCTCACCGGCGGGGTGCTGCGCGAGCACCGGATCTACGGCGGTCAGTGGAACCTCGGGCTGCAGCAGGTGTGGGACGCGCCGACCTGGGGCTACCCCAGCACCAGCCTCAGGCTCGTGCAATGACCGGCTGACGGCCGTGAGGGTCGGGGGTCCCGCCGGGACGGGACCACCGGCCCTGCCACGGAACCCGGGCGTGGGCGAGAGTCGATGTGAGCCCATTGAACGGGAGGCCGCCATGACACCGCACCTGCGAGCCGAGATCGACCAGGTCGCCGAGGCCTCGATCGCGGCGCTGCGCGCCCCGTCGATCCTGAACACGCAGCCGTGGCGGTGGCGGCTCGCCGGCAACCACGCCGAGCTGTGGGCCGACCGGTCCCGCCGCCTGGACGGCATCGACCCCGACGGCAGGCTTCTGCTGCTCAGCTGCGGCACCGCGCTGCACCACGCGACCGTGGCGCTGCTCGCCGCCGGCTACGACGCCGGCATCGTCCGGCTGCCGGACCCGGACCGGCCGGACCTGGTCGCCAGGATCCGCCAGGGGCGGCAGTGCACCGCGGACGCCTTCCTCTACCGGGCGATCTACCAGCGCCGCACGGACCGCCGGCCGTTCAGCGACACCCGCCCCGGCGACGCCGTGCTCGACGAGCTGCGGGCCGCGGCCGAGCGGCACGGCACCCACCTGCACGTGGTGCGCGACGACCAGGTGACGGCCTTCGCCTCCGCGGTCGCGCACGCGGGGGAGGTGGAGCACGGCGACGCGCGGATCCGTGAGGACCTGCTCGCCTGGACGACCCGCGCCCGGGACGAACGTGACGGCGTCTCGCCCCGCAGCACCGTCCCGGACACCCACCGCACCATCGCGCCCCGGGACTTCAACGTGGCACGCCCGGCGGCGCTCGAACCAGGCACCGGGTCGGACCGCGGCACCGCGTACGTCATCCTCACCGTCGAGGAGGAGGAGCCCTCCGACTGGGTCGCCGCCGGCGAGGCGCTCTCCGACGTCTGGCTCACCCTCACCGCCCGCGGGCTGGCCGCCTCGCCGATCAGCGAGGTCGTCGAGGTGCCGGCGGTCCGGGTGGCGCTGCGGCGGCTGCTCGGCGGCGTGGGCCACCCGGCGATCGCGATGCGGGTCGGCGTGCCCGTCGACGACCTGGACCCGGCCCCGCCGTCCATCCGCCGCTCGGGCACCGACACCATCGGCCTGCCCGGCCAACCGTGATCTTCTGGCGCGTCCCGCCTGCACGGCGGCGACGGCTCGCGTAGCCTCGGCCTCATATGCCCGGGATGGATTGTTGACATTGCAACCCGCAAACCTGAACACGCATATCGGAGAAAGGACGTCCGGTGACCACTGTCGCGGACCGCACCACTGCCCTCGGCCGGCCCACTGACGACGAGATCGCCCAGCTGGACGCGTGGTGGCGAGCGAACAACTACCTCACCATCGGCCAGATCTACCTGCAGGGCAACCCGCTGCTGCGCCGCCCCCTAGCTCCCGAGGACATCAAACCCCGCCTGCTCGGTCACTGGGGCACCAGCCCCGGCCTGTCGCTGATCTACGCGCACGTGTCGCGGCTCATCCGGCTCACCGGCCAGCAGGCGATCTACCTCGCCGGCCCCGGCCACGGCGGCCCCGCGCTCGTCGCCGCCGGCTACCTGGAGGGCACCTACAGCGAGGTCTACCCGGCGGTGTCGCAGGACGAGGAGGGCCTGCTGCGGCTGTTCCGGCAGTTCTCCAGCCCCGGCGGCATCCCCAGCCACGTCTCCGTCACCACGCCCGGCTCCATCCACGAGGGCGGCGAGCTCGGCTACGTCCTCGTCCACGCGTTCGGCTCCGTCATGGACAACCCCGACCTGCTGACCGTCGCGGTCGTCGGCGACGGCGAGGCCGAGACCGGCCCCCTCGAAGGGTCGTGGAAGGGCGTCTCGTTCATCAACCCGGCCCGCGACGGCGCCGTCCTGCCGATCCTGCACCTCAACGACGCGAAGATCGCCGGCCCGACGGTGCTCGGCCGCAAGAACCCCGCCGAGGTGCGCTCGCTGCTGGAGGGCCACGGCTACGAGGTCCTCGAGGTCAGCGGCTCGGACCTGCCCGGCATGCACCACCGATTCGCCGCCACCCTCGCCGAGGCGTGGGGCAAGATCCACGCCATCCAGACCGCCGCCCGCAGCACCGACTGGGACGGCACCCGGCCCCGCTGGCCGATGATCATCCTCCGGTCGCCGAAGGGCTGGACCGGGCCCGAGGAGGTCGACGGCATCAAGGTCACCGGCACGTGGCGGTCCCACCAGGTGCCGCTGTCGGGCGTCAAGGACAACCCGGAGCACCTGGCGATCCTGGAGCGCTGGCTGCGTTCGTACCGGCCGGAGGAGCTCTTCGACGACGCCGGAGCACCCGTCGCCCTCGTGTCCGGCCTCGCCCCCAGCGGTGACCTGCGGATGAGCGCCAGCCCGCACGCCAACGGCGGCCTGCTCACCCGCGACCTCGACATCCCCGACTTCCGCAAGTACGCCGTCGACGTCGACGAGCCCGGCGACTCCCGCGCGGAGTCGACCCGGCGCCTCGGCGAGATGCTGCGCGACGTGTACAGCGGCAACCCCGACCGCTTCCGCCTCTTCTGCCCCGACGAGACCAACAGCAACCGGCTCGGCGCCGTCTTCGAGGTCTCCGACCGCGCCTTCATGGAGCGGGTCACCCCCGCCGACGTCGCCATCGGCCGCGACGGGCGGGTCATGGAGGTGCTCTCCGAGCACAACTGCCACGGCTGGCTGGAGGGTTACACCCTCACGGGACGGCACGGCATGTTCGCCACGTACGAGGCGTTCGCGATGGTCTCCGCGTCGCAGACGGTGCAGCACGGCAAGTGGCTGCAGGAGGCGAAGCGGCTCGACTGGCGGGCGAAGGTGCCGTCGCTGAACGTGCTGCTCACCTCGACCGCGTGGCGCAACGACCACAACGGCTTCTCGCACCAGGGCCCCGGGCTCATCCAGGTCGTGCTCACCCAGCGCGGCGACGTGGCCCGCGTGTACCTGCCGCCGGACGCCAACACGCTGCTGTCCGTCGCGGACCACTGCCTGCGCTCCCGCTCGTACATCAACCTCATCGTCATCGACAAGCAGCCGCAGCTGCAGTGGCTGAGCATGGACCAGGCCATCGAGCACTGCGCGGCGGGCGCGGGGATCTGGGACTGGGCCGGCACCGACGACGGCTCCAGCGACCCCGACATCGTGCTGGCCTGCGCGGGCGACGTCGTCACGATGGAGACCGTCGCCGCCGCACAGATCCTCCGGGAGCGGCTGCCGAAGCTCAAGGTCCGGGTCGTCAACGTCGTGGACCTCATGACGCTGCCCCGCCCGAAGGACCACCCGCACGGGATGAGCACGACCCGGTTCACCGAGCTGTTCACCGACCACGTCGACGTCGTCTTCGCCTTCCACGGCTACCCGGGCGCCATCCACCAGCTCGTCCACGGCCGCCCCGACGCCGACCGGTTCCGGGTGCGCGGCTTCATCGAGGAGGGCACCACCACGACCCCGTTCGACATGACCGTCCGCAACCGCGCCTCCCGCTACCACCTCGTCATCGACGCCATCAACAACGCGAAGCGGCTGCCGCGCGGCGCCGCCGAGCTGAAGGCGTGGTGCGAGCAGAAGCTCGCCGAGCACGAGACCTACGTCGTGGAGCACCTCGAGGACATGCCCGAGGTCCGCGACTGGACCCTCGGCGACTGGGCGGCACAGGGATGAGCACGGCGACCGAAACGCTGGCCCGGGCGGCGGACACCGCCCGGCTGGCGCCCTCCGTGCACAACACCCAGCCGTGGCGGTGGGTCGTGCAGGGCTCGTCCCTGTCGCTGTTCGCCGTGCCCGGCCGCCAGCTGCACGAGCAGGACCCGGCGGGGCGCCTCCTGCTGGTCAGCTGCGGCGCGGCGCTGCACCACGCGCGGGTCGCCCTGGACGCCTCCGGCTGGACGTACGACGTCTCGCGATCCGCCGACGACGGGTCCACCGCTGCCGACGCCGCGACGCCGCTCGCGGTCGTGCACGCCGCGCAGGCCGGACCCGCCGACCCAGGCGCGATGCGGCGCCTGCAGCTGCTGCAGGTCCGGCGCACCGACCGGCGGGTGGTCAGCGACGAGCCGGTGTCCGCGGCCGTGCGCGAGGCGCTCGTCGCCGCGGCCGGGCAGGAGGGCGCCCGCCTGCACCTGCTCACCCGCGACCAGGTCCTCCAGCTCGCCGTCGTCATCGAGCACGCCGGCGACGCGGAGCGGCACGACGAACGGATGCGTGCCGAGACGGCCGAGTGGGTCGGCGGCGACCGCCCGTCGGGCACCGGCCTGCCCGACACCGTGATCCCCGCCGAGCTGCCGCTCACCACGGTCGCCGAACGCGACTTCGGCGTCAGCGGCAACCTCCCGGCCGGCTCCGGCCACGACGAGGCCGCCGCCTACGCCGTTCTGTACGGCGACGGCGACGAACCCTCCGACTGGCTCCGCGCCGGCGAGGCCCTCAGCGAGATCTGGCTCGCCGCGACCGAGCACGGCGCCGCGGTCCTGCCGCTGAGCAGCCCCGTCGAGCTCGACTTCACCCGCCAGGCGCTGCGGCGCATGCTGGGCGAGGTCGGCTACCCGTACCTGGTCCTGCGCCTCGGCACCACGGACCCCGACCACGCCGGCCCGGCCCACACGCCGCGCCTGCCCGTCGAGCAGGTCGTCGAGATCGTCGACTGACAGCACCGCCGCCCGTCTCAGCATCCTGGCCGTCCGTCTCAGCGGACGGCCAGGATTTTTCGATGACATAGCGGAGCGGACCGGCACTTCTGCCGCGGCGGCGGTGTCGTGGTTACGATGCATCCCCCCACGCACCCGTCCGCGCGCGGGACTGCGGGCGTGTGTCCCGGTAGGGAGGTGTCGTGGAGGCTGAGGAGTCGTTCCGTGCGTACGTGGCGGGCCGGTTGGCGGCGTTGTCCCGCATGGCGTTTCTGCTGTGCGGTGACCGGCACGCCGCCGAGGACCTCGTGCAGGTGACGCTGGTCCGGGTCGCCCGGCACTGGGAGCGGGTGGTGGCCGGCGGGGACCCGGACCCGTACGTGCGGCGGGTGATGGTCAGCCAGCACGTGTCGCTGTGGCGGCGGCGCTGGCGGCAGGTGCACGTGAGCGATCAGCTGCCGGACCGCGCGGTGCCGGACCGGGCCGACGCCGTCACGACCGCGCTCGCGGTCCAGGCCGCGCTGGCGAAGCTGGCGCCCCGGCAGCGGGCCGTGCTGGTCCTGCGGTACTTCGAGGACCTGACCGAGGCCGCGACCGCCGACGTGCTGCGCTGCTCGGTCTCGACCGTGAAGAGCCAGACCCGCGACGCCCTCGCCGCCCTCCGTGTCAAAGCGCCCGAACTGGCCGAGGTGATGTCATGACCGTGCCGTTGCGTGACACGCTGCGTGAGCTGGGGGAGCGGATGCCGCCCGCCCGGCTGCCCGAGGACCCGTGGCGGCGCGGCCGCCGGCAGCGGCGCCGGAGCCGGGTCGTCGCGGCCGTCGTCGTGGCGCTGCTGTGCGCGGCCGTGGCCGTCCTGCCCGGCGTACACCTGGAACCCCAGCCGTCCGGGGGCGACCCGGCCGTCCCCGCCGGCATCGAGCTGCCGTACTTCTTCCAGGCGACGGTCGGCATGGCGCCGCCCGGCCCGGCCACGGTCCTGTTCGGCGGCTACAGCTGGGGGCTGTCCAGCGACCCCTACCCCTTCGAGGAGGAGGGTGGCAAGCTCGCCGTTGTCGGGCGTAACGGCGCCTACCGCATGCTGCGCTATCCGGACGACATGCTGCGTGCCGGGCAGGACGTGCGGCTGTCTCCGGACGGCAACCTCGTCGCGCAGAGCATGCTGACCGGCGGTCCGCCCGGGTGGCTGGTGGTCACCGACCTGCGCACCGGCCGCAGCCGCGGCTACGGCGACGGGCCGCCGGCCTGCTGCTTCGAGGTCGCGGCGTGGCGGCCGGACAGCGGCGCCGTCCTGGTGCTGCACGGCGACAACAACGACTATGACCCAGCAACCGACCGCCCACGGGCACAGTACATCCTGGTCGACCTGGCCAGCGGCGCGCTGGTCCCGGTCGACGACGTGTTCCCGCGCGACCCCGTCGCCTCGGCATGGGTGGCGGCGTTCGCGCCGGACGGCCACGGGTTCGTCGCGACGAGGCCCTCCGCGGGCGGCACCGAGTTGCGCGGTTACGACGCCGCCGGCCGGCGGCTGTGGACCCGCGACCTCGGCGACCGGCGGCTGGCCGGCGCGGGCGCCTACACACCGGACAGTTCGGCCGTGGCACTGCTGACCATCGACGGCTGCACGAACACCAAGGAGTGCGACCACGATCGGCTCGCCGCCCGGCGATGGCGCGTCTCCTACGTGGACGCCGCCACCGGCGCGGACCGCGAAGGGCCGGCGCTGCCGACGGTGACCGGTCCGGCGGTGCGAGCGCTCGGCTGGCACGGCGACACCCTCGTCGTCGTGCAATACGAACTCGAAGACGAAGTCCTGCTGGAATCGGACGATACGGGCTGGTCAGAGACCCGGCACGTCCGCGTGCTGGCGCTGCGACCAGACGGCACCGTGAGCGTCGTGCTGGACCCGCCGGGCGACGTCAGCTCCATCGACATCGCGCAGGACCTGCTCCGCGACGGGCGGTTCGGTGGCCCGGTGCCAGCGCCGGCGGCGCTGCCCGCCCGCTGGTCGGTAATCGCGCAGGCAGGCGTGCTCGCGTTCTGCGTGCTGTCACCGGTGCTGCTGATCGCCGCCCTCGTCATCCGGCTGGTCCGTCGTCGCCGCCGCCGCACGGCCCGGCCGTAGCGGCGGCGTCTCGGACCGTTGCCGGCCGCGGCTCAGCGGTCCTCCGGCACGGGTAGCTCCCGTCCGAGACGTACGAGCGGGGACAGGACCATCACCAAGGGTGACAGCATCATGCCGGCGCCCGCCACGACGATCGCGGTGCGCAGCCCCAGCTCGCCCGCGAGGAAGCCGCCGAGCAGCGAGCCCAGCGGGGTCAGGCCCATGCCGGCGAACGTGATGGTCGCGGCGGCGCGGCCCTGCATCCTGTCCGGGGTCAGGGCCTGCCGGATGGCCATGACGGTGACGTTGACCAGCTGCCCGAAGGCTCCGACCACGAGGTTGATCGCAACGAGCGCCGGCACCGTCACCGCGGGGGCGCCCTGCACCGCCGGCACGAGCAGCAGCACGCCGTTGCCGATCGTCGCCGCGGACACCAGCACCACGCCGTGGCCGAACCTGCCGGGCAGGCGGGCGGCGAGCAGCGCCCCGGCGAGCGCCCCCGGTCCGGTCGCCGCGAGCACCAGCCCGACCGCGCCGCCCGGCAGGCGCAGGTCTTCGGTGAGGTAGACCAGATACGCGGTCATCACGGCCGCGAACGAGAACTGGAACGCACCGGAGGCCAGGCACACCGCCCGCAGCGACGCCTCACCGGCGACGAAGCGGACGCCCTCCCTGACCTCCCGCCACACGTGCGGGGCCCGGCCGGCGCGCTTCGGGGCCGGCTCGCGGTGCCGGATCCGCGAGACCGACCCGAACGACAGCACGAACAACAGCCCGTTGGCCACCGCCGCGATCGACGCCGACGGCAGCGACACCAACGCCCCACCGAGCGCCGGACCACCGACCTGCGCCGCGGACCGGCTGCCCTCGAGCGCGCTGTTGCCGCGCAGCAACTGGTCGCGCCGCAGCATCCGTACGAGCAACGCCTGGTACGCCACGTCGAAGAACACCGACATCGTCCCCAGCGCGAAGCCCGCGACCAGCAGGACCGGCAGGTCGAGGCCGCCGGCGAGGGCGGCCGCGGCGACCCCGGCCAGCACCGACGCCCGGCCGAGGTCCGCCAGCATCATGACGTTCCGGGCACGCCACCGGTCCACCCAGGCGCCGATGAACAACGACAGCAGCAGCAACGGCGCCTGCCCGACGGCCCGGAGCGCACCGAGCCCGCCGACGTCGAGATGCAGCGTCAGCACCGCGATCAGCGGCAGGACCACCAGGCTCGCGTGCTCGCCGAGCTGCGAGGCGCTCTGCCCCACCCAGAGCCTGCGGAAGTCGGCGTCGCGCCAGAGCGCGGAGTCGGGCACAGCGGAAGACGTGGACGGCACGGAAGACCCCTCGGGTTGCCGAGAACAACGGCCCGCCACCCGTTCCGCAGAAGCGTGAACGGGTTCAGGCGGGGGTGCTCGCTGTGCCGCGCTTTCGAAGGCAGCACGCGATGACCGGGGCCGCTCACGGCCCAAACGTCAACGCGTGCTCGAACGACCGGGCATCTCAACTCCTGGGGCACTCGGTTGGCCGACCGTAACCATCGACGCCCCGGCGCGCAACGCGATTCGAACGCGGCGAGGCGCAGGACCGGCTGGTGTGGCGGCCGCCATCCCGCCGGCGCGGTGGGGCATGCTGCTTGGAGGAAGGCCTGAGCCAACCGTGTGGAGGTGTGCGATGTCCCGTGTCCAGCTCGCGCTCCGGGTCCCGGACCTGGAAGCGTCAGTGGCGTTCTACTCGGAGCTGTTCGGCACCGAACCGGCCAAGCGCCGCCCCGGCTATGCGAACTTCGCGATCGCGGAACCCCCGCTGAAGCTCGTCCTGCTGGAAGGCGAACCCGGCCGGCCGACCGCACTGGATCACCTCGGCGTCGAGGTCGAGACCACCGAGGCCGTCGACGCCGCGACCGGCCGGCTGACCGGGGCGGGACTCATCACCCTGACCGAGGGCGACACCGAGTGCTGCTACGCGCTGCAGGACAAGGTCTGGGTGCGGGGCCCGGGCGACGAGCCATGGGAGGTGTACGTGGTCAAGGGAGACTCCGACGTGGGGGACAAACCCATCGTCGTGGAGACCTGCTGCACCGGCACCCAGCCGTCCGACAGCGCGCCCGCCGCCGTGCCCTCGCCCGCCGTGCCGTCGCCGGTCGTGCCGTCGCCCGTCGTGGCGCCTGCCGGACCGGCGTAGCGGGCGGTCCGGCCGTACCCAGCGGTCATCTGGCCGGAGCGGCCCGCCGGACGTGATAGCCGAGAAGGAAGGTCGCCAGGCCCGGGACGGCGGCCGCCGCGGCGCAGGCCAGCGCCTGGTGCAGGGTCAGCGGCGTCGTGCCGAGCAGGGACTGCAGCGGCGGGAGCCAGACGGCGGCGAGCTGCAGGACGAGGGACAGCCCGACGGCGGCGTCCAGGCTCCAGTTGCGCTGCCCGCCGCCACGGGCCCGCAGGGCGAGGGCGACGCCGAGCTGCGCGAGGCCGAGCACCAGGAACAGCACACTCTGCCACGGCCCGCCGGCGTGCCGCGTCCACAGCGCCGCGGCCAGCACCGTGGCGGTGATCAGCGCGCTCGTGACGGCGATCGGCGCGGCCAGCCCACCGAGGATCGCCTGGTCCGGGCGGCGCGGCGGCCGCCGCATCAGGCCAGGGTCGGCTGGCTCCCCGCCGAGCGCGACGCCCGGCAACCCGTGCGTGATCATGTTGATCCACAGGATCTGCGCCGGCAGCAACGGCACAGGCATGCCCAGCCACGGTCCGGCGAGCATGACGAGCACCTCGGCGGCGCCACCGGACAGCGCGTACACGAGGAAGCGGCGGATGTTGGCGTAGATGCGCCGCCCTTCGCGCACCGCGGTGGCGACGGTGGCGAGGTTGTCGTCGGCGAGGACGAGGTCCGCGGCCTGGCGAGCGGCCTCGGTGCCGCCACGGCCCATCGCGACCCCGATGTCGGCCCGGCGCAGGGCCGGCGCGTCGTTCACACCGTCACCGGTCATGGCCACGACAGCACCGCCGCGCTGGAGCCCCTCGATGATGGTCAGCTTCTGCTCGGGACTGGTCCGCGCATACACGACTGGCACCGCACCGCCCGCCCCGTTCTGCCGCGCGTCGATGCCCAGGCTGTGGGGTGGCGCAGTGCCGTCAGGGCCGTGAGTTGGCGCGGCGATGCCTGGGCCGTGAGGATGCGTGGCGCCGGCCAGACCGTGAGGTGGCGCGGTGCCGTCAAGAGCATGGGGAGGCGTGGCCCCGTCCGGGCTGTGGGGACGAGTAGCGGCGGCCGGGTCGTTGCTGGGTGCCGCGGCGAGGCTGGTCGGGTCGGTGCCGAGCGCGACCCTTGCGCCAGGGGTGGCCAGGCCGACCCGCTCGGCGATCGCCGCAGCCGTCGCCGGGTGGTCCCCGGTGATGAGGATGACCTCGATGCCCGCGTCCCGCAACGCGGCCACGGCCGCCGGCGCCGCCTTCCGCACCGGGTCGATGAGAGCGACCAGCCCGAGCGGCCGCAGGTCCCGTTCGGCGTCCTCCGGCGTCGGTACGGAGTCCCGGTGCGCACCCGCGACGGCAAGCACCCGGTAGCCCTCGGCGGCAAGCGCACGGTAGCCCTCGACGGCAGACACCTGGTGGCCGTCGGCGGCAAGCGTCTGGTAGCGCTCCGCGGCGAGTGCCTGATGGTCCTTGGCGGCGAGCGCCTGGTGGCCGTCGGTGGCAGGCGCCCGGTGGTCGTCGGTGGTGGGGGCCGGCGGTGTGGCGGCGAGCAGCACGTCGGGTGCGCCCTTGGACACGACCAGGTATCCGCCGGCAGGGTCGGCGTGAACGGTGGTCATGCGGCGTCGCACGGCATCGAACGGCACCTCGGCCACGCGGGGGAACTCCCGCCGCACCGTCAGGTCGACACCGCAGCGTCCGGCGGCGGCGAGCAGGGCGGCCTCCATCGGGTCGCCGACCGGCACCCACGCGGGTCCGGTGTGGTCGAGGTCCGCGTCGTTGCACAGCACGAGCGCCCGGGCGAGCTCGAGCCCGGCGGCGCCCGGCTCTGGCGTCGCGGTCCCGGAAGGGGCGTAGCCGGTGCCGGTCAGGGTGATCTCGCCGCCGCCGGGCAGCAGGAGCCGCTCGACGCTCATCAGCCCTTCGGTGAGCGTGCCGGTCTTGTCGGTGGCGAGGACGGTGACGGAGCCCAGGGTCTCCACGGCGGGTAGGCGGCGCACGATCGCCGACCGCCGCGCCATCCGGTGCGCGCCGAGAGCGAGGGCCAGGGTCACGACCGCCGGCAGCGACTCGGGCACGGCGGCGACGGTGAGGCTCACCGAGGCCAGCAGCATCTCGGTGACCGGCTGGCCGCGCAGCACGCCGACCAGGAACACCACCCCGGACAGCACGACCGCGGTCAGGGCGAGGACCTTGCCGAGCCCGACGAGCCGGCGCTGCAGCGGCGTCTGCCGCCGCGGCTGCCCGGCGACCAGGGCGGCGATGCGGCCCAGCGCGCTGTGCTGGCCGGTGCGCACGACGACACCCGTGGCGCGCCCCGTGGCGGTGACGGTGCCCGCGGACAGCTCGTCGCCGGCGGACCGGGCCACCGTCATCGACTCGCCGGTGAGCGCCGACTCGTCCAGGGCCAGCCGGACCGCCTCGACGACCCGCAGGTCGGCGGGGACGATGTCGCCGGCCTCGACCCGCACGACGTCGCCGGGCACCAGCTCAGCGGCGGGGACGGAGACGTCGGCGCCGTCGCGGCGGACCCTGGCGGACGGGGCGGCCATGCGGCGCAGCGCCGCCACCGCCCGGTCGGCGCGCAGCTCCTGCACGACGCCGACAGTGGTGTTGAGGACGATCACCAGCGCGATGACGATCAGGTCGCTGACGTCCCGCAGGGCCGCGGTCACGACCATGGCGACCAGCAGCACGACGATCAGCGGGTCCCGCAGCTGCACGCCGATCCGCGCGACGATCGACGGTGGCGGCGCGGCCGGAAGCTCGTTGCGCCCGTGCCGCTCCCGCAGCGCGGTGACCTCCGTGGCGCTGAGCCCGGCCGGGTCCGTCAACGTCGTGGTCATGCCTCGACCCTCTCATCGTCCACCCCCGCCGCCCAGCGGCGAAGGTCCCGCCTCAGGCGGGACCTTCGATGTAGGACCAGCGGCTCAGGTGGCCGACGGCGCGTGCGCGATCAGCACCGGGCACTCGGCGTGCTGCATCAGCTGCTGCCCGACCGACCCCAGCAGCAGCCCGGCGAACCCGCCGTGCCCGCGGCTGCCGACCACCACCAGCTGCGCCGTGTGCGACACGCCGATGAGCACCTTGGCGGCCCGTCCGGCGGCCAGCAGCGCCTCGACCTTCACGCCGGGGTACCGCTCGCGCCACCCGGCCAGCGACGACTCCAGCGCCGCCCGCTCCGCCGCCTCGGCCGCCTCGCGCGGGACCAGCACCGGTGACGGCGGCACGAAGGCGCGGACCGCCACGAGGTCGGTGCCGCGCGCGACGGCCGCCTCGAACGCCAGCCGCACGGCCGCCTCCGCCGACGGCGAGCCGTCGACCCCGACCACGACCGGGCCGGTGACCGCGTCGGAGTGCCCGCGCACGACCGCGACGGGCGTGCGGGCGTGCGTGGCGACCTGCTGGCTCACCGAGCCCAGCAGCAGGTTGCTGACCCCGCCGGCGCCGCGGCTGCCGACGACCAGCAGGCCGGCGGCCTCGCCCAGGTCGAGCAGCGTCGCCGCGCCGGGCGCGTGGACGGCGACGCCGACGACGTCGAGCCCGTCGTGGCGGTCGCGGACGCGTGCGACGGCCTCGGCGACGAGCTGCTCACCGGCCCGCTCCGCCGCCTCGATCAGCTCGGCCGTGACGTCGTAGTACACGCCGGGCCACGAGACCTGGTAGCCGTGCACGATCTGCAGCCGGGCACCCGCCCGTACGGCCTCGGCGGCGGCCCAGTCGACCGCCTTGCGGGCCTCGTCGGATCCGTCGTACCCGACGACGACTCGTTGGATGTTCATGACAGCTCCTTACCTTGAGTCGGAACCGGTCGCGACGACCGAGCAGCGGCCCGCCTCGAGCCGGGCGACCGGCACCCGGAAGGGCGAGCAGGAGACGTAGTCGAGCCCGGCGTCGTGGAAGAAGTGGATGGAGGCGGGGTCGCCGCCGTGCTCGCCGCAGACCCCGATGTGCAGGTCCGGCCGGGCCCGGCGGCCCTCGTCGACCGCGATGCGGACCAGCCTGCCGACCCCGTCGCGGTCGATCGACTCGAACGGCGAGACGCCGAAGATGCCCAGCTCCAGGTAGCGGGTGAAGAACGCGCCCTCGACGTCGTCGCGGGAGAAGCCCCACCCCATCTGTGTGAGGTCGTTGGTACCGAAGGAGAAGAAGTCGGCCGCGCGGGCGATCTCGCCGGCGGTCAGGGCGGCGCGCGGCACCTCGATCATCGTGCCGACCCGGGCCTGCACGCCGAGCGACCCGAGCAGCCGCAGCGCCTCCTCGCGGACGGCCTCCAGCTCCTGCACGGCGCCCACGAGCGGCACCATGATCTCCGGCCGGACCGTGATCCCGCGTTCGCGGCAGGCGATCGTCGCCTCGGCCACGGCGCGGATCTGCATCGCGAACAGTCCGGGCACGACCAGGCCGAGCCGCACCCCGCGCAGGCCGAGCATCGGGTTCTCCTCGTGCATCCGCTGGACCGCGTCGAGCAGCGCCCGGTCGTGCCCGTCCGGCTCGCCGCGCGACTCCTCGAGGGCGACCCGCACGGCCAGCTCGTCCAGCGGCGGCAGGAACTCGTGCAGCGGCGGGTCGATGAGCCGGATCGTCACCGGCAGCCCGTTCATCGCCTCGAACAGCCGCTCGAAGTCGGCGCGTTGCAGGGGCAGCAGATCGGCGAGGGCCTTGTCGCGTTCGTCGTCGGTGCCGGCGAGGATGAGCCGCTCGACCAGCGGCCGCCGCTCGCCGAGGAACATGTGCTCGGTGCGGCACAGCCCGATGCCCTGGGCGCCGAACCGGCGGGCGCGGGCGGCGTCGTCCTCGGTGTCGGCGTTGGCCCGCACGCCGAGGCGCCGCACCTTGTCGGCGTGGGCGAGGATCCGGTCGACGGCCGCGACCAGCGGGTCGGCGTCGGGGGAGAGCGTGCCTTCGAAGTACCGGACGACCGGCGACTCCTGCACCGGCACGGCGCCGAGGTACACGGTGCCGGTGCTGCCGTCGATCGAGACGACGTCGCCCTCGGCCACGGTCCGGCCGTCCACCGTGAAGTGTCCATCGTGGACCTCGATGCGGTCGGCGCCGCACACGCACGTCTTGCCCATGCCGCGGGCGACCACCGCCGCGTGTGACGTCTTGCCGCCGCGGCTGGTCAGGATTCCCTGCGCGGCGATCATGCCGGGCAGGTCGTCGGGGTTGGTCTCGCGCCGCACCAGGATGACCCGCTCGCCCCGTGCGGCCCGCGCCGCCGCCCGCTTCGCGTCGAAGACCACCGCGCCGACCGCGGCGCCCGGGGACGCCGCGATGCCCCGGGCCAGCCGCTCGGGCGCCTGGGTCAGGTCGAACGCCGGGAACATCAGCTGGGCCAGCTGGGCGCCGGTCACCCGGTGCAGCGCCTCGTCGAGGTCGATGACGCCCTCGTCGACGAGCTGCGCGGCGATGACGAACGCGGCCGCCGCGGTCCGCTTGCCGACGCGCGTCTGCAGCATCCACAGCTTGCCGCGCTCGATGGTGAACTCGATGTCGCACAGGTCGCGGTAGTGCGCCTCCAGCTTCGCCATGATGACCATCAGCTCGTCGTAGGCGCGCTTGTCGTCGGCGGCGAGCTGTTGCAGCGGCACGGTGTTGCGGATGCCGGCGACGACGTCCTCGCCCTGGGCGTTGGCGAGGTAGTCGCCGTAGACGCCGGGCGCGCCGGTGGCCGGGTCGCGGGTGAACGCCACGCCGGTCCCGGAGTCCGGGCCGAGGTTGCCGAAGACCATGGCGACGATGTTGACGGCGGTGCCGAGGTCCGCCGGGATGTGCTCCTGCCGGCGGTACAGCACGGCCCGCTCGCCGTTCCACGAGTTGAAGACCGCGCGGATCGACTGGTCGAGCTGCTCCCGTGCGTCCTGCGGGAAGTCGCGGCCGGTGTGCTCGCGGAAGATCTCGCGGTACCGCGTGACGAGCCCCCGCAGCGCGGCCGCGTCGAGGCCCAGGTCGTCCGTGGTGCCCGCGGCGCGTTTGGCGTCGTCGAGCGCCTGCTCGAACGCCTCGCCGGGCACTCCGCACACGGTCCTGCCGAACATCTGGATCAGCCGCCGGTAGGAGTCCCAGGCGAACCGGTCGTCGCCGCCGGTCTGCGCGGCGAGGCCGGCGACGGTCGCGTCGCTCAGCCCGACGTTCAGGATGGTCTCCATCATGCCCGGCATCGAGAACTTCGCGCCGGACCGCACCGACACCAGCAGCGGATCGGCCGGGTCGCCGAGCCGCCGGCCGGCCTGCCGTTCGAGCCGCTCCAGGTGCAGGCCGATCTCGTCGGCCAGGCCGAACGGCTCGTCGCCGCCGCGCAGGTACGCCCGGCAGGCGTCGGTCGTGACGGTGAAGCCGGGCGGCACGGGCAGCCCGAGGTTCGCCATCTCGGCGAGGTTGCCGCCCTTGCCGCCGAGCAGGTCCTTGAGCTCCTTGCTGCCCTCCGCGAAGTCATACACGTACTTGGTCACGGCCGGCCTCCTTCGGCACGGTGTGCGCCGCCGGCGCCGGTCGGCACTGGCGGATGGTGACGGTGCCCCGGACGCAGCCCAGGTCGTCGACGACGTACGCGACGTCCGCCCCGGCGGTGGTGAGCGTGTGCGCGGCCCGCGCCGTCGACCAGTCCTCGCCGACCACGACGGCGTCGGCCATGAGGTCGCCGGCCGCCGTGTGGCGCCTGGCGTCCCGGCGGCGCCGGTGCCGGGGTGTGCCCGCGACACGGGGACCGTCGGCGCCGGCGAACAGGTCGGGGTGGTCGGCGGTGTCGATGGCGCCGAGCAGCCGGCCGAAGTCGTCGACGACCGCGACGTGCGACGCGCGGGACGCCTCGACGACGTCCACGAGGTGCTGCAGGCTGGCGCGGTCGCCGATGGTCGGCACGGTCACGGTGCACCTCCAGGAGATTCCCGTTTCGACGGTAGGCACGGTTTCCGGTCGCGGACAGGGCCGTTGGACCCGGTGGCGCGGGCCGGTCGAACGGCACCCGCGGAGGTGCCGTTGTGCCCTGCCGCGGGGTGCCGGCGGGCCATACGTTCGGCTCAGCAGACAGCGACGGAATGAGCAGGAGGCAGGCCATGGGACGCTGGAACGTTGCCGACGTGATGACGATCGGCGCGATTTCCGTGCAGGAGGACACGCCGTTCAAGGAGATCGTCGACCTCCTGGAGGCGCACGAGATCAACGCGGTGCCGGTGGTCGACGCGCACGACCGGGTCGTCGGCGTCGTGTCCTCGGCCGACCTGGTGCCGAAGATCGAGTTCGCCGGCGACGACGACCACCCGCGGCTGTTCGAGGGCCGGCACACCCGCCAGGCGCGCGGTAAGGCCCACGCGACCGCCGCGGGCGAGCTGATGAACGCCCCGGCCGTCACCGTGCTGAGCACCACGTCCGTGGTCGCCGCCGCCCGCATCATGGAGAACGACGAGTTGAAGCGCCTGCCGGTCGTCGACGACCTGGGCCGCCTCATCGGCATGGTCACCCGCCGTGACCTGCTGAAGGTGTTCCTGCGCTCCGACGAGGACATCCGCCGCGAGATCCTCACCGAGGCCGTCGACGACCTCGTCGGCATCGATCGCTCGCAGCTGCGGGTCGAGGTCGACGACGGCGTCGTCACCCTGCTCGGCGAGGTCGACCGCGGCTCGCTCGTCCCGCCGCTCGTCCGCCAGATCGAGCGCGTCGACGGCGTCGTCGACGTGGTCAGCCACCTGTCGTTCGACCGGGACGACACCGCCGACCAGCCGAAGCCCTACCGCGCCCCGGCGATGTTCTGACCGGTGCGCGAGGACGCCCAGGCGCGCAGCGCCTGGGCGTCCTCGTTGCCGGGGTTCACTCCCAGCTGGCGGTGGACCAGTCCTCGCTGGACCAGTAGTGGCCGCTCCAGGTGCCGCTGGACCAGTAGTGCCCGGACCAGTAGTGGCCCGACCAGCCCGGGTCGGACCAGGTGGCGGCGGCGCCCCACGGCGTGCCGGACCAGGCCGAGACGGCCCACGTCTTCGACGCCCAGGACGTCCCGGTCCAGCCGCTGCCGGTCACCTGGTGGCCCATCCACTGCCCGCCCGACCACGAGCTCTGCGTCGCGCTGCGGGACGCCCAGGCGCCGGTGCTGAGGGTGCCCCAGATGGTGGCCTCACCGGTGAGCGCGACGTTGTCGCGGACGACGTGGCTGCCGCCGCGGGCGTCCTCGATCGGGCCGGACCCGTTGGACCAGGTGAAGTTCTGCTTCACGTTCGGGGTCGGCGCGGTCAGGGCCTTGGCGAGGTTGAGCTCGCGGTATCCCAGCCCGGCCGCGTTGCCACTGGTCAGGACGTCGCCGTTGGTCATCAGCAGGTGCTTGACCTGGTCCGGCGTGAGCGACGGGCGGGCCTGTAGCAGCAGCGCGACGGCGGAGCTGGTGACCGCGGTCGCCTGGGAGGTGCCGCTGCCGCGGAACAGGGTCGTCCCGACCCGGGCGGAGGTGTAGGACACGTCGATGTTGGAGCCGGGGTCGGCGAGCGACAGGATCGACTGGCCGGGTGCCAGCAGGTCGGTGCGGCGGTTGGACGGGCCGTTGTACGTGAGGCTGGTGAACGTGGAGATGGTGTCGTCCGATGTGGACAATGTGCCGCGGGTGTCGGCCGAGCCGACGTTGAGGATGAACTGGTCGGTGGCCGGGTCGGTCATCTGCTTGCCGTCGTTGCCGACGGCGGCGACGACGACGATGCCGGCCTTCCAGGCCTGCTCCGCGGCGAAGGCCACCGGGTCGGTCCAGTAGTTCGGCGTGCCGCCGGTGCCGTAGGACAGGTTGATGACCCGGATCGGGTTGGCGGGGTCGTCGTTGCGGTGTGCCACCACCCAGTCGATCGCGGCGATCATCTGCGACGCGTCCACGGCGCCGTTGGACGTGCCGACCTTGACGGAGGTGAGCTTCACCTTGGGGGCCAGGCCGACGGTGCCGGTGGTCGGGTCGTTGGCGACGATGATGCCGGCCATGTGCGTGCCGTGCCCGTACGTGTCGAGGTAGCGCAGGTTCGACGACTGCGACTCGAACGACAGGTCCGGCCCGTTGATGATCTGTGCGGCGGGCATCCCGGGTACCGGCGCGATGCCGGTGTCGATCAGCGCGACGCCGACCCCGGCGCCGGTGAGGCCGGCGGCCGTGCCGGTGCTCGCGCCGATGGTCTTGCGCACGTCGGCCAGCGAGAGGCCCGCGCCCGAGGCGGCCGTGCCCATCCAGATGTTCGACGCCCAGGCGTTCGACGCGGGGTGCGCCGCCGACGCGACCGACTGGGTGCCGCAGGCCGTGCCGCCGATGACCACCGGCAGCAGCGCCGCCGCGGCCGCCACCCGAAGCAGGCCTCGCCTGCGTGTGTTGCGCACTCTGGACTCCCTCCGGATGCCCGTGATCGACGGGCCTGGCCCCATCATTCGGGCCGGAGCCGCCGGACGGCAGGGCCCGGACCTGGAGCGCCACCGAACCGCACCCGGCGCCTGTCAGCCGCCCGCCGGACGTATCGGCGGTTCGGTCGCGGCGGCGACCGATGACCCGACAGGCGCCAGGTGGGGTTCAGCAGCGGGTGATCGTCGAGTTGTTCAGCGTCACGTTGGAGATCGTGAGCCGGTCCGTGCACGGGTTCTCGACGATCCGGTTGTTCGTCAGCGTGAAGTTGCGCAGGGTGATGTCGGTGTTGCCGGGGAACTCGGTCCGCTCGGCCAGCCGGACCTCGCCGCCGCCGCTGATCGTGCCGCCGTTCGTGGCGACGGTGACGTTGTAACAGTTCTCGATCAGGACGGCGTTGTTGCCGGTGTCGGCGATGTCGACCCGGTCGACGACGGCGCCGCCGCTCTCCGAGACGCAGAAGATGCCCCGGCCGCCGCCGCGCGCACGGACCGTCCCGACGCGGATGTTCGTGGTGTACGAACTGCCGATGCGCCCGTTGCGGTTGGCCATCCGGAACGCGGCGTACCCGGTGCCCGTCCCGGCGTTCTCCGCATCGATGGTGCCGACCGTCGCGTTGACGGTCTGGTTGAGCAGCAGGCCCGACTCGCCGACGTTGCGCGCGGTCACCGTGCCGATGGTGATGCCGTCGACGCCGTACGTCTCGACCGCGTGCGAGCTCGCGCCCGACACGTACACCGTGCCGATCCGGACGTTGCGGGTCCACTGGCTGGTGTCGCCGCGGTTGTCGATGCGCACGCCGAGGCCGCCGGACAGCCGCATGTCGATCTGCCCGAGCACGACGTTCGTGACGTTGCGCATGAAGATGCCGTACAGCGGCGCGCCGGTCAGCGTGAGGTGCTGCACCTCGACGTCGGTGGTGCCGCGCGAGTAGATCGGCGCCTGGTCGCCCGAGCCCGTGCCGGTGACGTTGATCGTGCCGCAGACGTCGATCGTGGTGTAGCTGGGCAGCGAGATGCGGGCGCCGGCGCTGATCGTGCCGGAGCCGCGGACGACGACGCGCTGCTTCGAGGTCCGCCCGGCCGGCAGGCTGTTGACGGCGGCCTGCACGGCCGCGCGCATGTCGGTGCCCGTGTACGCGGTGGTGCCGCCGTTGCGCGCCGTCCACGTGCCGCCGTTGAGCACCGCCTCGGCGTTGAAGGCGCCGGTGCCGCACCCGCCGGCCGGCGGCGACGTCGTCGGCGTGCCGCTGCCGACGCGGGCGAGCGTCCACTGCTGGTTGGCGCCGTCGGTGTCGGTGTACTGCGAGATGCGGGCCCCGTCGGCGGTCGACCACTCCCAGACGTCGAGGGCCTTGCCGCTGTGCCGGCTGAGCAGCCGCACGTAGCCGCCGGCGGAGTCCTTCAGCGTGAACTGCTGCCGGTTGTTCCCGGCGGCGGCGGTCTGCTGGTACAGGTTGGCGCCGTCGCTCGCGTTGGCGAGCTCGAGGACCTTGCCGCTGTGCCGCGACCTGATCTGGTAGTAGCCGTTGTCGGTGGGCACGAACTGCCACTGCTGGACGGCGAGGTCGTTGCGGGTGAACTGGTTGACCGGGGCGCCGTCGGCGGTGGACCACTCCCACAGGTCCATCGCCTTGCCGCTGTTGCGGTTGACGATCACGTACCAGGCGGACGTGTCGACCGTGGCCGCCGACGCGGCCGGCAGGGCGACGACGACGCCCACGCCCAGCAGCGTGGTCACCGCCGTCCCGATGAGCACACTGATGCGCCAGCGACGCTTCATGACGCGACTCCTCACGGGGAAAGGGCTTTCCCAAGGGTGTCGGCGAAGCTATCGGAGTGCATCGATGAAGTCAAACGCCACTGTAACTTTCAGCGACCGCGACCGGCCGGGCGCGGACGACCCTGCCGTCCAGCCGGCGGGCGGTCATCCACGGGGCTGCGGGGAGGCCGGCACGCTGATGTGGTCGACCACGGAGACCACGCCGTCGAGCCCGCCGGCGATCCTGGCCGCGACCACGGCGTCCCGCCGCCGCGCGGCGCCGCCGCACAAGGTCACCGTGCCGTCGTGGACGTCGGCGGTGACGCCGTCGTCCCCGAGGCACAGCCCTTGGATGAGCAGCTCGTCCATGAGCTCCCGTTCGATCGCCTCGTCGGAGCGCAGCGCGCCGCGCAGCAGGTCCCGGCGGGTCACGATCCCGACGAGGGTGCCGGTGTCGTCGTCGAGCACCGGCAGCCGCTTCACCCGGTGCCGCTCCATCAGCCCGGCGGCGGCGCTCACCAGCGCCCCGGCGGTCACCGTGACCGGCGGCGTGGACATCATCGTGCCGGCGGTGCCCGCCGGCGCGTCGCCGGCGCCCGGGCGCAGCAGGGGCAGCAGATCCGCCTCGGAGATCACCCCGATCACCCGGTCGTCGTCGCGGACGACCGGCACGCCGCTCACCCCGAACTCGGTGATGACGTCGGCGACGTGCCGATCGGTGCAGTCGGCCGTCACGACCACCACCGACGGGTTCATCACGTCACGGACACATAGGTCTTTCATGGCCCTACCCCCTTCACGGTCCACGGTGCTCCGTGGCCGTTGCGGCCGCACGGGCCGAAGGTCACCTGGTCGCCGGGCCGTCGTCCTGACGGGGCGGTCCGGGGACGGCGAGTGGATGGGCGACGTCGTCCAGCGCGGCGAGGACGGCCATGGTCCGCCGGTATCCGACTTGGTCGAGGCTACCCGCGACGAGGCGCCGGGCGGCGTCGGACTCCATCCGGGCCAGGCGCGGGGCCTTCACGTCGGCCGTGCGGTAGATCGTCAGCACGGTGGCGGCGGCAGCGCCGTACACCATCAGGACGACGGCGGTGACGATCAGCGTGTGTGTCATGGGTCGGCTCCGTCCTCGGCGGGTGCTCGGTCAGGCGACCAGCGCGCTGCCGTACTTCACGACGACCAGCAGCGCGAGGACGAGCAGCCAGATCGTGACGGCGACGGCGTCGAGGTCGGCGTCGATCGCGGCGCGCAGGGCCGGTCCGGCGCGGCGGGGGAGCGGCAGGTGGCCGTCGCGGAGGTTCACGTGCGTCAGGGTGGCGAAGACCAGCGTGGTGGACACCGTGACCAGCAGGCACCACGGGCACAGCGCGCCGATGACGTACGACGACTGGTAGAACAGCCAGTAGGCGAACCCGACGCCGAGCGTGTAGACGACCTGTGCCGCCAGCATGAACCAGCGCGGGAAGCGCATGCCGCCGAGGCTCGCGACCGCGATGGTGATGACGACGGGCTCGGCGACCAGGCCGAAGAACGCGTTCGGGAAGCCGAACAGCTGCGCCTGCCAGGACCGCCCGACGGTGCCGCAGGACAGCACGGCGTTGATGTTGCAGGTCAGGTCGGCGGCCGGGTCGGCGGCGAGGCGGACCGCGTCGACCGACAGCACGAATGACGCGACCAGGCTCAGCACGGCCGACACGAGCATCGTGCCGTAGATCCAGCCGTTGCTGTGCCGCAGCCGCCGGACCCGCTCCAGGGCGGTCATGCCGCGGCCGCGACGGCCGCGGCCAGCGGACCGGCCGTGTACAGGTCGCCCTCGAACACCTTGCCGTTGACCAGGACCGTCGGCGTGCCGGTGACGCCGCCGTGCTGGAACGCCCAGTCGGTGGACGTCGCGACCCAGCGCTCGAAGCGGCGCTCGGTGAACGACGCCGCGACGTCGGCGGGGACGCCCGCGCCGGTGGCGATCGCCGCGATCCGCTGGTCGGTCAGGCCGGGCCCGCCCTCCGCGGGCTGCTGCTCGAACAGCGCGGCGTTGAACGCGAGCACCTTCGCCGGGCTCCGGTCGGCGACGGTGGCGACGGCGTTGGCGGTGCGGGTGGAGTACCGGGTGCCCTGCGACGCCCGGTCGAGGAACGCGAGCGGGTGCAGCTCCAGGCGGACCGTGCCGGCGGCGACGAGACGCTCCAGGTCGCCGCTGTTCGCCCGCTCGAACCGCCCGCAGTACGGGCAGAGGTAGTCCAGGTAGATCGTCACCGTGACCGGACCCGTCCCGGTCACGATCGCGCCGGTGGCGGTCGCGCCGGCCGGGGCCGCCGTCGACTGCGCGGCGGGCGGTGCGGGCGGGTCGTCGCCGCCGGCCGCGTCGACGAGGACGAACGCGATCGCGGCGAGCAGCGCGACGATGACGACACCACCGGCGACACCCAGGTTCCGGTGCCGCCGCCGGGTGCGCCGCTGCGCCTCCGCCCGCGCCTGCCGTGCCTCGCGTGCCTCCCGGGCCTGCCGGGCCTGCCGTGACGGCGTGCGTGCCTGTGTCCCCATGTCGGCGGTCCCCCTGTCGGATGCGTGTACGCGCTGTCAGCCTCCGCCCGTACTGCGAGACGGCGGATGAGGCGGAAGACCCTTCCTGACCGGGACCGACGGCCCGGACCGGCAGCCCGGACCGGCAGCCCTCGTCCAGGGAGCACCGCGGCCGCGGTGACGGGTGTCCCGGAGGCGGCGGGACCAACGGCCCTGCCGTCTCCGGTCGCCGCGGACAAGGCTGGAACCGACCCGAGGAGGAACCGATGACCACCATCAGCGCCCCCACCGAAACCACCGCTGGGCTCGCCGCTTGGCGCGGCTTCCGCGGCGGACCGTGGCGGGACCAGGTCGACGTGGCAGGGTTCGTGCGGGCCAACGTCCGCCCGTACGAGGGCGACGAGACGTTCCTCGCCGGCCCGACGCGGCGGACCACGCACGTGTGGGGCCTGCTGACCGCCATGTTCCCGCAGGAGCGCGAGCGCGGCATCCACGACGTCGACACCCGCACGCCCGCGTCGATCACCGCCTTCGCGCCCGGCTACATCGACCGCGAGCACGAGCTGATCGTGGGCCTGCAGACCGACGCGCCGCTGCGCAGGGCCATCATGCCCTTCGGCGGCCTGCGGATGGTGGAGAACGGGCTCAAGGCCTACGGGTACGAGCTCGACCCCCTCGTCAAGGAGATCTTCACCCGGTTCCGCAAGACGCACAACGCCGCCGTGTTCGACGCGTACACGCCGCAGATCCTCGCCGCGCGCAAGGCCGGCGTCATCACGGGCCTGCCCGACGCGTACGGGCGCGGCCGCATCATCGGCGACTACCGCCGGGTCCCGCTGTACGGCGTCGACTTCCTCATCGCCGAGAAGCGCCGCGACAAGGCGTCCCTGGACGACCGGCCGTCGACCGCCGAGGTCATCCGCGACCGCGAGGAGCTGGCCGAGCAGCTGCGCGCCCTCGACGAGCTCAAGACGATGGCCGCGAGCTACGGCTTCGACATCGCCGGTCCCGCCCGCACCGGGCGGGAGGCCGTGCAGTGGCTGTACTTCGCCTACCTCGCCGCCGCGAAGGAGCAGAACGGCGCCGCGATGTCGCTCGGGCGCACCTCGACGTTCCTGGACATCTACCTCGAACGCGACCTCGACGAGGGCGTCCTCACCGAGAGCGGCGCGCAGGAGCTCGTCGACGACTTCGTCATGAAGCTGCGCATCATCCGCTTCCTGCGCACCCCCGAGTACGACCAGCTGTTCTCGGGCGACCCGACCTGGGTCACCGAGTCGATCGGCGGGATGGGCGCCGGCGGCCGGACCCTCGTCACCCGCACGTCGCTGCGGTACCTGCAGACGCTGTACAACCTGGGACCGGCGCCCGAGCCGAACCTGACCGTCCTGTGGTCGCCGGCGCTGCCCGAGCCGTTCAAGCGCTTCTGCGCGAAGGTGTCGATGGACACCAGCGCCATCCAGTACGAGAACGACGACCTGCTGCGGCGGCACAGCGACGACGACACCGCGATCGCCTGCTGCGTGTCGGCGATGCGGGTCGGCAAGGACATGCAGTTCTTCGGCGCGCGCGTCAACGTCGCCAAGGCCCTGCTGTACGCGATCAACGGCGGCCGCGACGAGATGAGCGGCGTCCAGGTCGCGCCCGCGACCGCACCGCTCACCGGCGAGGTCCTGGACTACGGCGAGGTGCTCGCGGCGTTCGACCGCACCCTCGACTGGCTCGCCCGCACGTACGTCGACGCGCTCAACATCATCCACTGCATGCACGACAAGTACGCCTACGAGCGCATCGAGATGGCGCTGCACGACTACCCGGTGCGCCGGTTCCTCGCCTGCGGCATCGCCGGGCTCTCCGTCGCCGCCGACAGCCTCGCCGCGATCCGCTACGCCCGCGTCACGCCGGTCCGCGACGCCACCGGCCTCGCCGTCGACTACACGGTGGACGGCGACTACCCGGCCTACGGCAACGGCGACGACCGCGCCGACAGCATCGCCGTGTGGCTGGTCGAGACGTTCATGGAGAAGGTCCGCGCCAACCCCAGCTACCGCGACGCGATCCACACCCAGTCGGTGCTCACCATCACCTCCAACGTCGTGTACGGCAAGCACACCGGCAACACGCCGGACGGCCGCCGCGCCGGCGAGCCGTTCGCGCCCGGCGCCAACCCGATGAACGGCCGCGACACCCACGGCATGGTCGCCTCGGCCCTGTCGGTGGCGAAGCTGCCCTACGCGGCGGCCCGCGACGGCATCTCCCTCACCAGCACCGTCACCCCCGACGGCCTCGGCCGCGCCGACGCCGAACGGGTCACCAACCTGGCCCGCATCCTCGACGCCTACACGGCCGCCGGCGGGTTCCACCTCAACGTCAACGTGCTCGACCGGGCCACGCTGCTGGACGCGATGGAGCACCCCGAGCGGTACCCGCAGCTGACCGTGCGCGTGTCCGGCTACGCCGTCAACTTCGTGCGGCTCACCCCGGAGCAGCAGCGCGACGTCGTGAACCGGACCTTCCACGGCTCGGCATGACCCCGATGCGTTCCTCCCAGACCCGGCCGGACGCCACCGTCCTTCCCCCCGAATGGTGGCGTCCGGTCCCGGGCCGGCTGCACTCGTGGGACGTCTCCACCGGCGTCGACGGGCCCGGCACCCGCTTCGTGGCGTTCCTCGCCGGGTGCCCGCTGCGCTGCCTGTACTGCCAGAACCCCGACACCTGGCGGATGCGGGACGGCACCGGGACCACCGCCGGCGGCGTCATCGACCAGGTCCGCACGTTCACCGAATTCGTGCGGACCACCGGCGGCGGCATGACCGTCAGCGGCGGCGAACCGTTGCTGCAGCCCGCGTTCACCCACGCGCTCTTCACCGGCGCCCGGCAGCTCGGCCTGCACACCGCCCTCGACACGTCCGGCGCGCTCGGCGCCCGCGCCGGCGACGACCTCCTCGACGTCACCGACCTCGTCCTGCTCGACATCAAGGCGTGGGACCCGGCCCGCTACCACCGGCTCACCGGCGGTTCCATCGCCCCGACCCTGGACTTCGCGCGCCGCCTCGCCGGCCGCGGCACGCCGGTCTGGGTGCGGTACGTCCTCGTCCCCGGGCTCACCGACGACCCCGCGGACGTCGAGGGCGTCGCCGGGTTCGCCGCCGGCCTCGGCAACGTGGAACGCGTCGACGTCCTGCCCTTCCACCGCCTCGGCACCGCCAAGTACGACCGGCTCGGCATCCCGTTCACCCTGCGGGACACCCCGCCCCCGGGCGAGGCGCTGCTGACCCGGGTCCGCGACACCTTCACCGCCGCCGGCCTCACCGTGTACTGACTGATGCGCCGCGTGCGTGGTCACGTGGTGGCGAGAGCGGCGAGCTGCGGGGCGAGCCACGGGGCGACGACGAGGCGGACCCCCTCCGGGGTGAGGTGGAGGCCGTCGCTGCGGACGCGGACGTTCCCCACCTGCCAGGTGAACTTCCCGTCGGGGCAGACGACGCGGTTGAGGTCGAGCACGACCGGGTGGCTGGGGTGGCCGGCGGCAGTGGCGCGCAGCAGCCGGTTCCACGCGTCGACGCGCTCCGGGGTGTCCTCGGGCCACAGACCGCCGTCCGGTCGTTCCTGGCGTCGCGTGTACGGGGCGGTCAGCAGCGCGACCCGGGCGCCGCCTCCCGCGGCCAGGTCGATCGCGGTCCGGAGCTGGCCGCCGAGGTACGCGTCGTAGTCCGGCTCGCCGACGTGGGTCCACCGGCCGTCGAGCCGGCGGTCCATCAGCTCCCACCGGTCCAGCAGCACGACCACCACGTCGGGCTCGGCCTTCGCCACGGAGCTGCCCCACCGGTACTGCCACGTCGCGCAGTACGGGAGGTTGGGGTGCGGGTCGCCGCCGTAGCGCAGCTCCGGCAGGACCGCGATCCCGCAGCCCTGGACGCCCTGGTTGTCGAGCTCGAAGCGGGGGTCGCCGGGCCAGTACGCGCCGAGGGTCCACGACACGGAATCGCCGATGACCATCACCCGCGGGGGACCGGCGCGCCGACCGGGGCGGGCCGTCACCGGACCGCCCGTGGGTGCGGCGCCGGTGCTCTGCGGGGCGGCGACCGTGGCCAGCGGAGGCGCGGCGACCGCGTTCGAGGGCGGCGGAACGGCGGACGGCCCCGCCAGCAGGGCGAGCACCGTCGCCGCGGCCGCGGTCGCCGTGGCGCCCACCGGCAGCAGCCACCGCCGCCATGCGGCGACCGCGCCCGCACGGCGGATCGGCTGCTCCACCAGGACGAAGCTGACCGCGGCCACGAGCAGGGTCGCGGTCACCCTGGCCGCGAAGAGCCGGACGCCGGTGAGCCCGGTGCGGTCGGCGTCGAGGACCGCGAACAGCGGCCAGTGCCACAGGTACGCGCCGTACGAGACCCGCCCCAGCAGGACCACGGCACGGCCGCTCAGCAGGCGGGCGGCCGGCGAGGACGGAGCCGCGGCGAGCTCGCCGACGACCGCGGCGGCCGCGACCGCGAACAGTGCCAGCCCTCCCTGGAACAGCCACGGGGAGTCGCCGCGCGCGGCAGCCAGGCCGGCGCAGATCACCGGTACACCGGCGGCCGCGGCACAACGGCGGAGGGTGGCGTGCCGGGTCAGCACCGGCAGGGCCGCCGCGAGCGCGCAGCCGATGAGCGGCGCGCAGGCCCGGGTGTCGGTGCCGAAGTAGAGCCGGTCCGTGCCGTCGGTGGCCGGCAGCGCCGCGGCGGTGACCGCCGAGGCGGCCGCGCCGAGCAGCGCGCCGATCCCGATGACGAGCCGCCGCCGCGGCAGGCGCAGCGCCAGGAGCAGCAGCAGCGGCCACAGCAGGTAGAACTGCTCCTCGATGGCGAGGGACCAGGTGTGCTGCAACGGCGACGCGGCGGCGGTCTCGGTGAAGTAGTCACCGCCCCGGTCCGCCATCCGCCAGTTCGCCCAGTAGGTGAGCGCGGCGACCGCGTCGGTCCGCAGCGGCGCCGGGTCCTGCGCGGGCAGCAGCCACCGGGCGGTGAGCAGCACGAACGCGACCATGAGCACCAGCGCGGGCAGCAACCGCCGGGCCCGGCGCAGCCAGAACCCGCCCAGCGAGATCCGGCCCGTCGCCTCGGCCTCGCGGAGCAGCAGCGAGGTGATGAGGAAGCCGGACAGGACGAAGAACAGGTCCACGCCGAGGAACCCGCCCGGCAGCAGGCCGGGCAGGCCGTGCACGACGAGGACCGCGCACAGCGCGACGGCCCGGACGCCGTCGAGCGCCGACAGGTGGGGCGACCGCGCCGGAGCCGCCGTCGGCGCAGTCGTGGACACGGCGGGGCCGCTGCCCGTACGGCAGTGCTCCAAACGTCTCCGGGCTTGTGGTGGCGACGGGCTCCGGCGACATCACCTCATCAGGGTCAGCGACCGGTGGGCCACCGCGCTGGGCGGGGCGGCGCGGGACGTGCTCAGGCTGGCAGGGGGCGCGAGCCCCCGGCCAGCAGGTCGGCGACCGCGCCCCGCAGCTCGGGGTGGGCGAACCGGAAGCCCGCCGCCTCCAGTCGCGCCGGGACGCACCGCCGGCCGGTCAGTGCGAGCGCCGGGTCGGTCCGCAGCACCCGCGCCCCGAGCCGCACCAGCGTGGCCGGGGTGGGCTGTGCCGGCGGGCGGTGCAGCGCCCGCCGGAGAGTGGCCATGAGCTCCGCGTTGCGCACCGGCTGTGGCGACGTCGCGTGGACGACCCCGCTCAACGCCGGGCCGTCGTCCAGGCACCGGCGCACGACGGCGAGCAGGTCGGCGACGTGCAGCCAGCTGATCCACTGCCGCCCGTCGCCGACCCGGCCGCCGAGCCCCCAGCGCACGAGCCCCGTCAGCCGCCGCATCGCCGGCGTGCCGGGCTCCAGGACGATGCCGGTGCGCAGCACGATCCTGCGCCGCGCCGGCACGTCCGCCGCCGCCTCCTCCCAGGCCCTGGCGACGCCGGCCATCTGCGCCGGCCCGTCGGCAGCGGGCGCGGTCTCGTCCAGCACGGCCTCGCCGGCGTCGCCGTAGATGGCGAGGGTGCTCATCTGCACCCACACCGGCACCCGGGCGTCGACCTCCGCGGCGGCGCGGGCGAGCGCCCGGGTCGGCTCGACGCGGGAGCGGGTCAGCAGCGCGACGTTCGCGGCGGTCGGCGGCCGGTCCACCAGCGCGCCGCACAGGTTGACGACGGCGGCGCCGCGCAGCTCACCGGCCCACGCGCCGACGGTCGCGCCGTCCCAGCGCACCCACCGCCCGGACCCGGGCGCGGCCGGCGAGCGGCTCAGCACGACCACCTCGTGCCCGCGGGCGGTCAGGTCCCGCGACACCGCCCGCCCGAGCCCGCCGGACCCGCCCGCGACGACGACCTTCATGACTGCTCCTCCCCTTGAGCGATCGCTCAAACGGAGTCTGACACGGTTTGAGCGGTCGCTCAAGTACGGGTTGCTGACTTCGACCGCCTTCAGTACGGTGCACGCATCCGGTTCGGCAGCCACGGGGGGCTCACGTTGAACAGACGGTTCCGCATGCTCGCGCTCGTCGCCTGCGCGCTGATGCTGCTTCAGATCCTGCGTCCGATTCCGGCCGCCGCGGCGGTCGAGGCGTTGCCCGACGACTACCAGTACGCGATCGGCTTCGCCGAGACGAAGAACACCAACGAATGGTCCTATCTGCAGTGGGACGGCACCGCCTACAGCGAGATGGACTGGAAGCCGCTCGAGCACCGGTGGCGCGGCAGTTGCGAGTTCTGCATCATCGCCCGCGGCGGGATGCACCCCGACGTCAACGACGCGGTGATCGGCTGGACGGCGCCGCGGGCCGGCACGGTCACGGTGCGCGGCACCATCGACAGCCGTGACTACGGCGACCCGGCCAGACAGGACATCGACGGCGTCCGGGCGTTCGTGCGCCAGCGCAGCGGCAGCACGCTCACCAAGGTCTGGCCGTCGGAGCCGTACCAGGAGATCCGGCCGGGCTTCATGGCCCAGCACATCTTCCAGACCACCGTCGCCGCCGGTGACCAGCTGCTGTTCCACGTGAACAAGAACGGCACCACGTACAACGACTCGACCTCATGGTTCCCGCGGATCAGCTACGGCCACCCGCCGAAGTTCACCCTCGACCAGGCCGAGCTCGTGATGGGCCCCGACGACTTCGAGCACATCGGCATCAACGACGCCCTGGACGGGAGCGTCTCGGTGGTGCCGAAGAACGGCTCCTTCGACTTCTACCACTCCTCCGGCAACCGGCTGCAGAAGTTCCACGGCGACCTCAGGCACCCGGCGCAGACCCCCGTCTACCACGACCCGGCCAGCGTCCGGTTCACCAACCTGAACCAGTTCGACGGCACCTGGTGGATCGAGAACATCTACCGCACGCCCGAGGGGCACCTGCTCGCGTTCTGCCACATCGAGAACGCCAACCCGGCCACGTCCGGCTGGTGGGCCGGCGGCCTCGCGTACTCCACCGACGACGGCGAACACTTCCAGATCCTCGGCAAGACCATCGCCGCGGAGGTCAAGCAGCAGACCGGCGCCAACGGCAACATCGGCGGCATGCCGTTCGTCGTCAAGGACGGCTACTTCTACGTCTACTTCACCGAGCCGGGGGTCCCGTCGGTGGCCCGGGCACCGGTCGACGAGGTCCTGGACGCCGCCCGGCGCGGCACCGTCAGCCAGTGGATGAAGATCGACCGCAACGGCGGCTTCACCTCCGACGGCATGAACGGCACCGGGGGCTGGGTCGTCCAGGCCGGCGAGACCAACGACTACAGCACCCACGGCGACGCCGCCTACAGCACCTACCTCGGCAAGTACCTGATGGCCGGCGGCAGCGGCGGCGCCGGGCGGGGCGTCTTCCTGGCCTTCGGCGACGACCCGGCGCACTTCGAGACGCCGAACTGGCTGCTCAACAGCGACGCGGTGAACAAGCCGACGCTGTCGCCCTACGAGACGATCGTGAACCTCGACGGCTCCGACAACGGCGAGGTCGGCCGGGAGTTCTACGTCTACTTCGGCTACTACTTCGTCTGGCCGCGCGACGAGCCGACCACGGACATCTCCAAGGAGTTCCGCTGGCTGTACCGGCAGAAGGTGACCCTGAACGCCGCCGGCTTCGACCGGAGCACGGTGAGCCTCGGCACCGACTACACGGGCAAGCACGGCGAGAACGGACTGGACTACGTGCAGCGGTTCAACGGCCCCGGCATGCGCTACTTCAAGATGGACTGGAGCGACCAGGACCTGCGCTGGCACGGCGCCGAGCAGTTCGCGCTCGTCGACTCGGTCGGCATGCACCCGGGCAACAGCTACGACGTCGCCCGCGCCTGGCGGGCCCCACGAACCGGGACGGTGCGGGTGAGCGCCAGCGGCGGCGGCATCTCCACCGCCAACGGCAGCGGGGCCGACGGCGTCCGGATCGCCATCAACCGGGAGACGTCGTCCCTGAGGTCGCCCGTCGTCACGGTGTGGCCCGCATGGGACAGCCCCGCGATCGTCGCGCCGGGCACCACGCTGCCGTTCGCGCCGGTCGACATCCCCGTCACCAAGGGCGAGTGGCTGTACTTCAACGTCAACAAGAACGGCAACAACGGCTACGACACCACCGTGTGGGTGCCGCAGATCGCGTACCTGCCCTGACGAGTGCCCGTACCCGGGTCGACCAGCCGGTCGGACGCGGGTGGCCTGGCCGCCGCCCGCGTCCGCCGGTCTCACGTCAGGACGCGCGGGCCTCGATCGCGTCGAGGTCACGCACGGCGTAGCGGTGGTGCTCCCACTCCTCCTCCAGGATCACGTGCAGGCACGAGCGCACGGTCTTCTCGTGCTCGGGCGCGTGCGGGTTGTGGCGGGTCGCGGCCAGCTCGTCGGCCGTGACGCCGTCGAGGAAGTCGCGGACCATCGCGACGCGGCCCGCCCGGACCTCCAGCACCTCCGCGAACGGCGGCGTCCCGGCCGTGAAGACCGACGTGTCGTGGCCGTCCTGCTCCGCGCCGGAGTACAGCAGGCCGATGGGGTGAAACGGCTGCTCGACCCGCAGGATCGCCTTGCCCAGCCAGATGTCGGTGGCGACCACCAGGTGTCGCAGGGTCTGCGCGAACGACCACTCGCCTTCCACCGCCTCGTCGACCGCGCCGTCCGGCAGCGCCGCCGCCCGCGCGACGGTCGCCGCCCACGCGCCCTCGACCGCCGTCCACGCCGCCCGCAGCCCGTCGGGGTCCTCCGCCTGCCGGGCGGCCCGCCCCGGGAATCGCCGGTTGAGCTCCGCCTCGACGAACGGCAGCACGTCGACCCCGTTGACCAGCAGGACGTTGCCGCCCTCGAACAGCCACGGCGAGTCGAGCTCCACGCCCCGCAGCTCGGAGCCCCGGATCACGACCCCGGACAGGTCCGCCCCGGCGAACCGGGCCCCCCGCAGGTCCGCGTCCGTGAACCGCGCGCCCCGCAGCTCGTCGTCACGGCCGAATGTCGCCATCGCTGTCCCCCCGTATCGACCGCCGCTCATGGCGGCAACTGGCGTGTGCCACGCCAGACCCTACGCCCGTGCCCACGGCGCCGGTCGGTACAGGCGACACAGACGGCGCAAAGAGCACTTTCAGCGGCTTCGGTGCGATGCACGGCAATCCCGGCGTCGGCGGTGCACCGGCCGTGCGTACCTGCATTAGGGTGCGTGCGCATCGATGGATCCGGGGGGCCGCAAGATGATCGGCGTTGATGAGGAGTTCGGGGTGCTGCTGCGCGCGGCACGCCGGGCGGCGGGACTCAGCCAGCGGCAGCTGGCCGAGCTGGCCGGGATGAGCCTGGCCGCGGTGCGCGACCTGGAGCAGGGGCGGACGCGACGGCCGCAGCCGCAGTCGGTGGAGGCCCTGGCAGGCGGGCTGCGCCTGACGGGCCCGCAGGCCACGGCGTTCCGGCTCGCGGCGGCCCGGCAGCCGGCGGCACCCGCACCGGCCGTGGCATCGATCAGGGACGCCGCGCCCAGGCAGCGGCCCGCCAGGGCGCGGGGCGGCGCCGAACTCCCTGTGCGGGTGTCGGTGCTGGGGGCGGCGGCCGTCCACCGCGGTGCGCACCTGGTCGCGATCGGTTCGGCGCGCCAGCGGTTGCTGCTGGGCCGGCTGGCCCTGTCGGCCAACACCGCCGTCGCGGTGTCGGAGCTGGTGGACCTGCTGTGGGACGTGGATCCGCCGGCGGCGCCGGCCCACGCGGTGCACACGTACGTGTCGCGGCTGCGGACCGCCCTCGACCCCGACAACACGGACCGGGCCGGGCTGATCGAGCGGACCCCGGGCGGGTACCGGCTGAACCTCACCGCCGACCAGCTCGACCTCGCCGGCTTCCGGCAGCGGGTGGAGCGGGCGCGGGCGGCGGCGCCCGCGGAGGCGCTGGACCTGCTGGAGGCGGCGCTGGCGGTGTGGCGGGGCAGCCCGCTCGCCGACGTCCCGCAGCTGCGGCACCACCCGCTGGTCACGGCCGTGGCGAACGAGCGGGTGGCGGTGGCGCTGCGGTTCGCCGACGCGGCCCTCGCCGCCGGGCAGCCCGGCCGGTGCCTGCCGGTGCTGCGCGAGCTCACCATGGCCGACCCGCTGCACGAGCCGCTGCACGCCCGCCTCATCGCCGCGCTCGCCGCCGGCGACCTGCAGGCGGCGGCCCTCGCGGTCTACGCCGACATCCGGCGGCGGCTCGTCGAGGACCTCGGCGTGGAGCCCGGACCGGACCTGATCGACGCCCACCGCAGGGTGCTGCGGCAGGAGACGGCCGGGCCGGGCCCGGTCCCCGCCGCCGCGCCGGTCGTGCCGGCCCAGCTGCCGCCGGACGTGCCCGGGTTCGCCGGGCGGCGGGCGGAGCTGGCCGAGCTGGACCGGATCGCCGGGACCGGGCCGGCGGCGCAGCCGTCCGCGGTGGTGATCGCCGCGATCTCCGGCACCGCCGGGGTCGGCAAGACCGCCCTGGCCATCCGCTGGGCGCACCGGGTCCGGGACCGGTACCCGGACGGCCAGGTGTACGTGAACCTGCGCGGCTACGACCCCGAGGAGCCGATGAGCTCCACCGACGCGCTGCGCCGGCTGCTGCGGGCGCTCGGCGTGGCCGGCGCCGACCTGCCCGCCGACGCCGACGAGCGGGCCGCCCGCTACCGCACGCAGATCGCCGACCGGCGGATGCTGATCCTGCTGGACAACGCGTCGTCGGTCGAGCAGGTCCGGCCGCTGCTGCCGGGGACCGCGTCGTGCACGGTGCTGGTGACCAGCCGCGACCGGCTGGCCGGGCTGGTGGCGGTGCACGGCGCCCACCGCGTCGACCTGGACCTGCTGTCGGTGGTCGAGGCGGGGGCGCTGCTGCGCCGGCTGATCGGTGTCCGGGCGGAGGCGGAGCCGGGGTCCGCGGTCGCCCTGGCGGAGCTGTGCGCGCGGCTGCCGCTGGCGCTGCGGGTCGTCGCCGAGCTGGTCGTCTCGCGCCGCGGGGCGACCCTCGCCGAGCTGGTGGCCGAGCTCGGCGACCAGCGGCTGCGGCTGTCGCTGCTCGACGCCGGCGGCGACCCGCGCGGCTCGGTGCCGGCGGCGTTCTCGTGGTCGCTGCGGCACCTGCCGCCGGCGGTGGCGCACCTGTTCGTGCTGGTGGCGCTGCACCCCGGCGGGGACGTCGACGTGTACGCGGCGGCGGCCCTGGCCGACGTCACCGTGCCGGACGCCCGGCGGATGCTGTGGCTGCTCGTGCGGGGCCGCATGCTGGACGTCACGGCCGGCGAACGGTTCGGGATGCACGACCTGCTCCGTGCGTACGCGCTGGGGCTCGCCGACGACGCTGCGGCGCACGCCGCCAGGACGCGGCTGTTCGAGCACTGCGCGGCCGCCGCCGCGGCGGCGATGGACGTGCTGTTCCCGGCGGAGTGCCGGCACCGCCCGGCGGTGCCGCCGACGGCGACGACCCCGCCCCTGCCGGACCGGGCGGCGGCCCGGGCGTGGCTGGACGCGGAGCTGCCCGGCCTGACCGCGGTCGTGCGGTACACGGCCCGGCACGGCTGGCCGGTCCACGCCGGGGTTCTGGCCCGGACGCTGTTCCGCTACCTGGCCGGTGGCTCCGCCGAGGAGGCGCTCGTCGTGCACCAGGCCGCCCACGACGCCGCCGAGCTCGCCGGTGACCGTCCCGGCGCCGCGTACGCCGACCTGGGCCTGGGCGCGACGCAGCAGCAGCTGGGGCGGCTCACGACGGCGGCCGGCCACTTCACCCGGGCGCGGGCCGTGCTCGACCAGGCGGGCGACCCCGTGGGTGCGGCCCGGGCGCTGGTGGGGCTCGGCGCCGTCGAGCAGCGGCTGCACCGCTACGAGGTGGCCGCCGGGCACTTCGGTGCGGCCCTGGCGATCTTCCGGTCGCAGCGCGACGACGCCGGCGTCGGCCGGACGCTGATCAACCTCGGCATGGTCCGTTACCAGCTCGGCGACTTCGAGACGGCCGCGGGGCACCACCGGGAGGCGATCGCGGTGCACCGGCGCATCGGCGACCGGACGGGGGAGGCGACCGCCCTGACCGACCTCGGCATCATCGAGGTGCACCTGGGGCAGCCGCGGCGGGCCGCCGAGCGCCACTCGCGCAGCCTCGCCCTCTTCCTGGAGGCCGGCGACCGGCACGGTGAGGCGTGGGCCCGCAACGGGCTCGGTGAGGCGGCGGCCGCCGCCGACCGGCCGGCGGACGCGCTCGCGCACCACACCGCCGCGCTCGACACCGCCGTGCGGGCCGGGCTGCGCGACCAGCAGGCGAGGGCGCACGCCGGGCTCGGTCACGCCCACCGCGCGTCGTTCGAGCCGGACCTGGCCCGCGAGCACTTCGCGCGGGCCCTGGCGCTCTACGACGACCTCGGCGTGCCGGAGGCCGCGCAGCTGCGGGACGAGCTGGCGGCGACGCCCGACTGAGCCCCCGCGGGGTACGGGCGGGCGGTACGGGCGGGGTACGGGTAGCGGCGCGTGAGCCGGATGAGAGCGGCGCTGCCCATGATCGCCCCGACGTCTCTGCTGCTCGCCCGTTCCACGGAGGGACAACTATGGGCAGGTTCTCCTCGGCGCGCAGGCGCGCCGGACTGGTCCTCGCCGGGTTAGGGCTCGGCCTCGGCTGGGTCACCGTCGTGCCGCACACGGCGGTCGCCGCCCCGCCGAGCGCCGCGTGCGCCGCCGAGGCGGTGCAGCAGGACGAGAAGACCGCCAGGGCGTCCGCGCGCCTGTGCGGCAAGCGCTTCGAGGTGGTCGGCGCCCGCACCGCCAAGTCGCAGACGTTCGCCAACCCGAACGGCTCGATGACCTACGAGGCGTCCGCGACGCCGAAGCGGGTCAAGACCGCGAGCGGCTGGACGCCGATCGACACGGCGCTGCAGCCCGCGAAGGCCGGCGGCTTCGCCGCCAAGGCCGCCGAGCTGCCCGTGACCTTCTCCACCGGCGGCACCCAGCCCTTCGCGACGGTGCAGACCGCGGCCGGGGCGTTCGCGCTGCGCTGGCCGGCGGCGCTGCCCGCGGGCCGGGTCGACGGCGACAGCGTCGTCTACCCCGAGGTGCTCGCCGGCGTCGACCTGCGGGTCCGGGCGCTCAGCGACAGCTTCAACTACGTGCTGGTGGTGAAGACCCGCGCGGCGCAGGCGGACCCGGCGCTGCGCCGCATCGCGGTCGCCGTCACCGGACCCGCCACCCGCACCCGCGCCGACGGCACGTTCGAGGTCCTCGACGGCGCGGGCACCGCGGTGCTCGCCTCGGCGCCGGCCGGCATGTGGGACGCCTCCGGCGGCGGCACCGCCCGCGGCGCGGAGGACCTCACCCGCACCGGCGCGGTCGCGACCGAGCTGACCGGTGGCGAGCTGGTCCTGCGCCCCGACCCGGCGTGGCTGGCCGACGAGAGCCTCACCCTGCCGCTGTACGTCGACCCGCAGATCGGCCTGCCGCGGACCAGCTTCGCGTACGCCAACAGCGACAACTACAGCTACTCCGGCGGCGTCGGCGACGTCGCCCGCGTCGGCCGCAACCCGGAGTGCTGCGGCACCAACTGGCGGGCGTACTTCGAGTTCGGCCTGACGGCCGTGCACGGCAAGCAGATCATCGCTGCCGAGCTCAAGACCCTCGTCACGCACTCGTGGAACTGCACCGGCACCGACCTGACCCTGGCGCAGAGCGGGGCGATCGGGTCCGGGCTCAACGGCAGCCGGCTCGGCTGGGCGCCGGTGGTCCTGACGTCGTACGGGGCGCGGTCGGCGCAGAGCTGCAGCGCGCCGGGCAACAACCCGAGCTGGATCCTCACCTCGCAGATGCAGAGCTGGGCCGACGCCCGGTTCGGCGCCTACACGTTCGTGTTCCTCGGCTCGGAGAGCGACTCCCACCAGTGGAAGAAGCTGTCGGCGGCGAACACGAACCTGGTCGTGCAGTACAACACCCCGCCGACGATCTCGGACCAGTCCGCGACCGGTGACGGCAGCACCATCGGCTGCTACTCCAGCGGCACGAGCGGCCAGCCGGCGATCGGCGCGAACAACGGCGTGCAGCTGAGCACCAAGGTGCAGGACGCCGAGACCGACCAGAACATCGTCGGCAAGTTCGAGTGGCAGGACCTGACCGCCGGCACGGGCGTGGTGACCGTGCCGGACTCGCCGGGCCTGCCGGCACCGCGCACGATCACCGTCAACGTCCCCGGCTCGTCGCTGCCCAACGGCCACAACATCCAGTGGCGGGTGCGGGCGTGGGACGGCAACCACTACAGCGGCTACTCGCCGTGGTGCCACTTCGTGGTCGACGGGACCGCGCCGGCGCAGCCGCTGCTCACCAGCAGCGACCTGCAGGACTTCCCGTTCCCGGCGGGCCCGGGGGCGGTCGCCGGGGCGCCGGCCACGGTGACGTTCAGCCCGGTGGACCAGGTCCTGGACCGGGTGGTCGGCTACTACTACTCCGTCGGCACCGTGGAGCGGACCCCGAACATCTGGGTGCCGGCCGCGGCGAACGGCGTGGCGACCGTGCCGATCGTGCCCGTCGACGGCTCCGGCGGGATCAACATCCTCAGCGTGGTCGCGGTCGACGCCAGCGGCAACCGGTCGCCGCAGGCCCCGAACGTCGGCAGCTTCCACACGCCGGGCCTGTGGATGTTCCTGGCGAACCCGGGGACCCCGGCGCGGAAGCGGGCCGACGCGACCGGCGACGACAACGCCGACATCGTCGCCGTCGTCGACCCGGGCGGCTACCGGACGTCGCTCATGCGGTGGACGACGAAGGCCGACGGCAGCGGCACGACCACGCCGGTGACGCCGGTGGTCAACGACCCGCAGGCGTACCCGATGGCGACGGTCAAGGGGCTCAGCGGCGACTTCAACGGGGACGGCCGCGCCGACGTCGCCATGTTCCGCGACTATGGCGGCTGCCGCATGACCCTGTCGTGGTGGTTGTCGGACGGCAACGGCTACAGCGCCGCGGCGCAGCTGTGGGACTCCGGCGCCGGCGGCTGGTGCTTCGACCGGGTCCAGGCGGTCGCCGGCGACTTCACCGGCGACGGCAGGACCGACATCACCGCGTTCTACCGCTACGACGGCAACCAGGAGCGGACGTTCCTGTTCCAGGCGAAGGCCGACGGCACCGGCTTCAACGGGCCGGCCCAGTCGTGGGACTCGGGCCCCGGCAACTGGGACGGCAACCGGCTGAAGATGCCGGTCGCCGGCGACTTCGACAAGGACGGCAAGGCGGAGATCCTCGTCTGGTACGACTACGGCAACTGCGACACCGGCCTCTGGCGCTTCCGGGCCCCGGGCGACGGCACCCTCGCCACGAACCCCGTGTCCCGCTCCGGCGCCGGCGTCAAGTGCATGACGAACACCATCACGACCTTCAGCGGCGACGCCGACGGTGACGGCGACGAGGACCTGTACGAGATCCTGAAGTCCGGCTCGGGCGTGTGCGCGGCGATCTCGACCGGGATGTCCTTCGCGCCCGCGTCGTGCATGGCGATCCCGGGCACGTCCACCGCCGCGTCCTGGCGGTTCACCGGCGGCGACATCGACGGCAACGGCCGGTTCGACATCGTCTGCTTCGACGGCACGACCAGCACCACGATCAAGGTCGTCACCGGCGGGTTCGTCGCCGGCGCGGCGAAGACCGAGCTGAGCTGGTGGAACTCGACGAGCGTCACCGGCACGCTCGACCCGGCCACGGTGCGTGCGCTGTGAGGGCGCGGTGGGTTGGGCTCGTCGCCCTCGCGCTCACGCTGCTGGCCGACGGCGTCGCCGTGATCCCGGCGAACGCCGCCCCGGTCGACCTCAAGCTGCCGAAGGACCAGCCGCTGGTGCAGGGCCGCGACGCGGTGTACAAGGCGCCGGCGAAGGACCCGCAGCCGACCGTGACGGCCGCGCCGACGGTCGCCTGGCCGGCCGCCGGCACCGCCGAGGTGCAGCTGCCCGCCGCGGCCCCGCTGCAGGCGGCGGCCGCCCCGGCCCTCGCCTGGGCGCAGGGGCTACCGGTCGGCGCGCGGGCGGGCGCCGCCCTCGGCCCGCAGCAGCGGCTGTCGGGCGAGTCGCTCGGCACCGTGCCCGGCAAGGTACGGGTGAGCCTGCTCGCGCACGGCACCGGCGGGCGTGACGTCGTGTTCCGGGTCGGCCGCAGCGACGGCCGTACCGGTGCGGGCGCGGTCGTCGTCGGCGTGAACTACACCGGGTTCCGCGACGCCTACGGCGCCGACTGGTCCCGCCGGCTGCGCCTCGTCGCGCTGCCGGAGTGCGCGCTGAGCACCCCGGGCCTGCCGGGCTGCCAGGAGCAGCCGCTGGACTCGACGAACGACCCGGTCACCGGGGTGGTGTCGGCCGCCGTCACCGCGCCGGCGCTGCTGGACCAGCGGCTCGACGCGACGACCGCGGCCGCGCCGCAGGCCCGCTCCGGCATGCTCGTCGCGCTCGCCGCGGGGCCCGACTCCGACGGCGGCGACTTCAAGGCCACCGACCTCAACGCCGCCAACAAGTGGAGCGCGGGGGGCAGCGCCGGCGGGTTCAACTGGAGCTACCCGGTGCCGCTGCCGCCGGGTGCCGGCGGGCCGATGCCGCAGGTCCAGCTCGGGTACTCCTCGCAGTCCGTCGACGGGATGACCGCCGCCGCGAACTCGCAGCCGAGCTGGGTCGGTGAGGGCTTCAACTGGCAGCCCGGGTCGATCGAGCGCGGCTACCGCGGCTGCACCGACGACGGCCGGACCGGCACCGGCGATGTCTGCTGGGTGGGCGAGAACGCCACCATGACCCTGAACGGGCAGTCGAGCACGCTGGTGCTGGAGAACGGCAGGTGGCGGCCGTCGGCCGACAACGGCGCGAAGGTCGAGAAGCTCGCCGACCTCGCCACCGGCAACGGCGACGACGACGGCGAGTACTGGCGGGTGACGACGACCGACGGCACCGAGTACTACTTCGGCCTCAACCGGCTGCCCGGCTGGGACGGCAACGCGGCCACCGAGACCAAGTCCGTCGGGTACGAGCCGGTGTACGGCAACAACACCGGCGAGCCGTGCAACGCGAACGGCTGGTGCCAGCAGGCGTACCGGTGGAACCTCGACTACGTCGTCGACCCGTTCAAGAACACCATGTCGTACTTCTACGATCGGCACGTCAACAACTACGCCCGCAACCGCACCGACTCGTCCGGGACACCGTACGTCCGCGACCTGTACGTGCGGGAGATCAACTACGGCACGCGGCAGAACGCGGCCGGCGCCGACACCGTCTTCGCCGGCACCGCGCCGGCCCGGGTCGTGTTCGGCACCGAGGAACGGTGCATCACCCCCGGCGCGACCTGCGTGCCGGCCGCGGCCAACGCGGCGAACTTCCCCGACGCCCCGGTCGACCAGCTGTGCTCCGGCACCAGCTGCGCCGGCCGCTACTCCCCGACGTTCTTCACCACGAAACGGCTCAGCACGGTCACCACCGAGGTCGCCACCGGCAACCGGACGTGGCGCCGGGTGACGCAGACCAAGCTCAGCCACCAGTGGAACGACCCGGGCGTCAACCTGCAGAAGGTGCTGTGGCTGTCCAGCATCAAGGGCTGCGGCACCACCGACGACGCCGACGCGTGCACGCCCCCGGTCCAGCTCAACCCCGTCGGGATGCGCAACCGCGTCGACATGGCCGGCACCACCAACAGCATCACCCGCTACCGGATGCGCTCGATCCTCACCGAGTCCGGCAACACGATCGCCGTGACCTACTCGGCGGAGGACTGCGTCGCCGGGCAGACCATGCCGGCCGCACCCGACAACAACAACCGGCGCTGCTACCCGCAGTACTGGGTGCCGCCGGGCACCGGCAGCCCGAAGCTGGAGTACTTCCACAAGTACCGCGTGGAGAAGGTCGCCGAGGGCGACGGCGGCGACGCGACCGACGGCACCGAGGACGAGGAGACCACCTACGAGTACATCGGCGACCCGGCGTGGCACTCCGACCAGAACCCCATCGCGATGCCGAACCGGCGCACGTGGGGGCTGTGGCGCGGCTACCAGAAGGTGCGGGTGCTGCGCGGCGCCGCGACCGGCGTGCGGCTGAAGACGGAGACGACGTACTTCCGCGGCATGCACGGTGACAAGCTCAGCAGCGGTACCCGTACCGCATCCGTGCCCGACTCCGACGGCGGCAGCTGGGCCGACGAGGACCGGTTCACCGGCACCGTCCGGGAGCAGATCAACTACCTCGGCGAGACCTCGACCGTGGTCGACAAGACGAAGACCGACCCGTACGAGTACGGGCCGACCGCCACCCAGGACGTCCTCGGCATCACCGTGCGGGCGTGGGTGACGAACGTGAAGTCGACGCAGGTCACGACGACGCTCGACGGCGGGCGGGCGCCCCGCAAGACCCGGACCACCAACACGTTCCTGGCCGACGGCACCGGCCGGGTGGAGCGGGTCGACGACGAGGCCGACCTGTCCACGACCGCCGACGACCAGTGCGTGCGGCAGTGGTACGCGAGCAACGCCGCCGGCACGAACATCCAGCACCTGTCCCGGGTCGAGGTGGTCGCGGTGCGCTGCGCACTCACCCCGAACCGGGTCACGGACGTCGTCTCCGACGTGCGGATGTGGTACGACGGGGCGACGTCCTACTCCACGACCCTGACCAAGGGCTTCACCTCCAGGGTCGAGCAGCTGCTGACGCCGAACGCGACGAACCCGGCCTACCAGACCACCACGAGGTCCGTCGCGGACGAGCACGGCCGGTCCGTCGACGTGTGGGACGCCGAGAACTACCACACCGGCACCGCCTACACGCCGGCCACCGGGGGACCGGTCACCAAGGTCTCCGTCACCAACCCGCTCGGCTGGGTCACCGACACCGACGTCGACCCCGCCAACGGCCGCGCCGTCTCCGTCGTCGACAAGGACGTCAGCGGGCCGGGGACGACCCGGCGGACCGACTTCGCCTACGACAAGCTCGGCCGGGTCGTGTCCGTGTGGGCGCCGGGCCGCAGCAAGGCCGCCAACGAGACGGCGTCGGTGAAGTTCACCTACGACCTGCGCCAGACCGGCGGGTCGAGCATCGCCACCAGCCGGCTCAACACCGCCGGCACCGGGTACCGGACCAGCTACTCGCTGCTGGACAGCAAGCTGCGCGTCCGGCAGGAGCAGAGCCCGGCGGAGGGCGGCAACCGGGTCATCGTCGAGACCCTCTACGACAGCCGGGGGCTGGCGAAGGTGTCCAGGCCGGCGTTCGGGGCCACCGGCGCGCCGAGCGGGACGCTGCGGCTGGCCACCGACACGGAGGTGCCGGGCCAGACCCGCTCCACCTACGACGGCGCGGGCCGGCTGATCATGCAGGCGTGGCAGCTCAGCGGCGTCACCCAGTGGACCAGCAGCCGCGCGTACGGCGGCGACCGCGAGGACCTGAGCCCGCCGCCTGGCAGCTCGGCCACCTCGTCGTTCACCGATGCCCGCGACCGGCTCACGGCGTTGTGGACGTACCGCGGCAACGTCGCCGACCCGGTGAACGGCGCGCACGACGTGATGCGCCGCACCTACCACCCGAACGGGGAGGTCGCCTCGGTCACCGACGGGTCCGGGAACCTCTGGACGTACGTCGTGGACCCCATGGGCCGGGTCACCGAGGCCAACGACCCGGACACCGGCAAGAACACGTACGAGTACGACCTGCTGGGCAAGGTCACGAAGTCGGTGAGCGCCCGCAACGTCACGACGTACACCACGTACGACGGGCTCGGCCGCAAGACCACCGAGTACACCGGCACCACGACGAACAAGACCGCCGAGTGGACCTACGACACGCTGGCGCACGGGCTGCCCACCGCGGCGATCCGCTACCAGGGCGGGCAGGCCTACACCCGGCAGGTCACCGAGTACACGGCGGCAGGCCAGCCGAAGAAGACCAAGGTGACGATCCCGTCGAACGCCACGACCGGGACCCTCGCCGGCGACTACGTCACCGAGTCGACCTACAACGCGGACGGGACCGTCGCCACGGCGACCGCGTCGGCGAAGGCGAGCGTGCCGAACTACGGCGGGCTCACCGACGAGACCCTGCAGTTCGGCTACACCCCGCAGGGCAACCCGCTGACGCTGCAGTCGAACCTCGGCACGTACGTCGTGGACACCCAGTACAAGCCCGAGGGGATGCTCGCCAGCATGCAGCTGCGCGACTCGGCGGCCGGCAAGAACCTGCGGCAGCTGTGGTCGTACTACCCGGGCAGCAAGCTGCTGTCCAACCATCTCGTGTACGGCGACATCCCGAACACCGTGGCGAAGAACGCCACATACACCTACGACGCCTCCGGCAACGTGCTGTCGATCGCCGACAAGATCGCGCAGTACAGCGCCGGGCAGGACGACGTGCAGTGCTTCCGGTACGACGACCGGTTCCGGCTGAGCGACGCGTGGACCCCGTCGTCGGGCAACTGCGCGACGGCACCGACGGTCGCCGGGCTGGGCGGCGCGGTGGCGTACTGGAAGTCGTACGTCAACGACGCCGGCGGCAACCGGACCAGCGAGGTGACGCACACCGCCGGCGGGGACTTCACCCGCGGCTACACGTATCCGGCGCAGGGGGTCAGCACCGGGCGGCCGCACGCCGTCACGCAGATCACCACCAGCGGCGCGGGCACGGGCACCGACACGTACGGCTACGACAACGGCGGCAACGTCACCACCCGGTCGATCGCCGGCCGGCCGTCGCAGACGCTGACGTGGACCCCGGCCAACCAGCTGGAGTCGGTCAGCGACAGCGCCGGCACCACGTCCTACCTGTACGACGCCGAAGGGGCGCGGCTGCTGACGAAGGACCCGGCCGGCACCACGCTGCACCTGGGCGACGTCGAGTACCGGCTGGCGGGCGGGGCCACCTCCGGCACCCGCAGCTACGTGCACGCCGGCCAGACGATCGCGGTGCGCTCCCCGCAGGGGCTCAGTTGGCAGTGCGCCGACCACCAGGGCACGGCCGGGCTGTCGTTCAAGGCGACGGACCTGAGCAGGACGGTGCGTCGGGCGGACCCGTTCGGCAACCCGCGCGGCCCGGTGGTGACCTGGCCGTCCAAGCGCGGGTTCCTCAACGGTTACGCCGACGACACGGGCCTGGTGCACCTCGGCGCCCGCGAGTACGACCCGCGTGCGGGCCGGTTCGTCTCCGTCGACCCGATCCTGGACGCGAACAAGCTGCAGGGCATGAACGGGTACTCCTACGCCGAGAACAGCCCGGTGACGCTGTCGGACCCGGACGGCCGCTACGCCTGCCGTGGCAACGAGTGTGCCCCGACGCCGCCCCCGCCGCCGCCGGCGGAGGAGCCGCCGATCGGGGTGTTCATCCCGGACAAGGGCGCCGACCCCAAGAAGCCGACGGGCACGACGATCGTGAAGTACAAGGGCAAGGTGTGGGTGTACCACAACTGCAAGGAGGGCATGGTCGGCGCCGTCACGGTCTCCCCGTGCGCCCCCGAGGAGGAGCTGGGCGCCGCGGTCCCGTGCAGCGGCGTCGGCGGTGGTGGCCTGAAGGGCGCGATCTGCTGGGAGTCCGCCGACGGGTTCCGTCACGACATCTACGGCAACAAGTACTGCCCGCTGAAGTCCTACCAGACGGCGTGCTCCCCGGGCGCTGCGACGCCCAAGCAGGAGCGCGTCTGCGAGAACTACTCGACGGTGATCGGCCCCAAACAACCGAAGTACCAAGGGGGCGGGTACGAGGACCCGTTCGAGTGTGCCAGCGGCAAGGCGGTGTGCAGGGTCGGCAACATCCTGAACTTCGCGCAGTTCCTGTTCGGCTTCTGCCCGATCGTCTGGTGTACGGCGGTCGGAACCGGCATCGGGGTGGTCTCGGCCGGGGCGTACTACCTCGGCGGTGAGACGGACAAGGGCAACCGGCAACTGATCACCACGGGGCTGGGGCTCGCCCTGGGCCCGCTGACGGGCAGGGTGGCCATGAAGGTCGCCTCCAGCTCCGGGCCGCAGATGGTGAACAGCGTCGACTACGCCCTCGGCCAGGTCGGCGGGTACGGCGTCGGTGTGCCGTTGTGCGGCTGGACCCCGTTCGGCTGCGACGACAGCGCGACCCTGACGCAGTGGCCTTACGACGAGGAGTGACTCGACAGGCCGTCCTGTACGAACGTACAGTGCAGATGTACAGTACGTTCGTACAGGACGGTGAGTTTCGATGGGTCGTGGGGACCATCTGCTCGACGCGCTGGTCCGCGTGGTCGCGGACGGCGGCATCGCGGCGGTCAGCGTCCGGGCCGTCGCGGCCGAGGCCGGGGTCTCCGTCGCCCAGGTGCAGTACTACTTCCGCACCAAGGAAGAGCTCGTCACCGCCGCCTACAAACACGTCGCCGACGGCCTGCTGGAGCGGGTCCGGGCGCTGGACCTGAGTGGCCCGCCGCGGGACGCCCTGCGGCGGGTCCTGCACGTCTGGCTGCCGGTGGACGAGGCCCGCAGCCGCGACGCCAAGGTGTGGCTGACGTTCGCCGCGGCCGCGCCCGTGTCGCCGGCGATCGGGCCGCTCAGCGCCGAGATGGACGGCGACCTCAAGCGTTGGCTGGCCGGCTTCCTCGGCGAGGCGCAGCGGGCCGACGCCCTCGACCCCGCCCTCGACCCGGACGTCGAGGCGGCGCTGATCCTCGCGGTGCAGGACGGGCTCGTCGTGCAGGCGCTGGTCCTGCCCGAACGGGAGCGGGCGGCGCTCGTGGTCGCCGCGATGGACACCTATCTGGACCGGCTGTTCGCCGGACGTTGACGGAGGCAGACGATGCGCGCGCAGACGCTGGACCGGCCGACCCGACGTTCCTCCGTCCGCCCCTGGCGGGCCGTGCTCGGCGCCGCCGTCATGGCGGTCGCGCTCGGCGCCGGGCAGGCGGCCGGCGACGCCGTCACCCGCTGGGCCGGCCTGGCCGGCTTCCCCGCGCGGCTGGTGCCGGCGCTGCTGGTCGCCGGGATCGCCGTGCCGCTCGTCCTCGCCCTGCGGCGGCGTGACGGCGCCCCGGCCGCGCGGCTCGGCCTTACCGGCCCGCGGGAGGCGACCCTGGGGTTCGTCCTCGGCGTGGCCGTCGTCGCCGGTGCGGCCGCGGTCGTGTTCGGCGCCGGCACGGCCGCCGGCTGGCTGCGCTGGGGCGACCTCGATCCGGGCGCGCTGCTGGCGTTCCTCGCCACCGACGCGGTCATCGCGGTCCTGCTCGAGGCGCTGCCGGAGGAGCTGAGCCTGCGCGGCTACACGTGGGGCACGCTGCGCGAGCGGTACGGGCCCGCCCGCACCGGCCTGCTCACCACCGCGCTGTTCGTGGTGGTGCCGGGCGCGGCGAGCGCCGTCAACGCGGCGGTCACGTGGGCGTGCGGCGGCGACCCGGGCCCGATCGGGCTCGCGCCCGCCGGCGAGGACCCGGTCGCCTACGTGCAACGTTCGTTAAAGGTGGTACACGAACTTGTGGCGGAGTGTGCGGTTCGGTGGTGCGGGCCGTCCCCAGATCCAGGGGTTGGCGTGGGTGT
>NZ_JBFANF010000082.1:0-49983 GCF_040674675.1 Dactylosporangium sp. NPDC049742
CAAAAAGTCTGCAAGCTCTTCAGCGCCCTTTCGGCTTGAAACGAATATCACCGCCCCCCCCTCGCTGGCGCTTAGCTCTTCCTCAAGTAATGTCTGAGTATGGTGGCGCTTTTCTGACCGAGTACACGGCAGGACCTCGAAGTGCAGATTGGTACGCTCGTGGGTACCGATAAAGTGCTCGAAGGTGATGCCCAACTGCTCTTTGAAATGCTGCTCGATGTCCTCAAGCACATCGGGTTTGGCCGTAGCCGTAAAGCAGCCAATCGCCGCAAGCGGCCCGTCACCAGTGAACTGCTTGATGAAGCGCGAGACATAGAGGTAATCCGGGCGAAAATCTGCGCCCCATTTGGACAAGCAATGCGCCTCATCGAAGATCCAGGCACCTACCTGACGCTGGGAGATCGCGCGGCGAAAAGCCATATTGCGAAACTGCTCGGGAGATACCAGCAGAATGCCCACATCGCCTAATTGGATCTTCTCCAGCACCTCGGCCCGCTCGGGCATGGTCAACAGACCATTCAAAGTTGCAGCACATTGGACGTTACGAGCAAGTAGGCCGTCGACCTGATCTTTCATCCCTTCGGCCCCGCCGAACGGCGGGACCCCGGTGAACGGCAGGATCAGCGCCACCGGCAGGGCCACCGCGGCGGCGCCGACGAGCAGCCGCAGCCGGCGCGACGGCGGCGACACGGGCGTCGCGGGCTCGGCGGGGACGACCGCGGTGACCCGGCTGCCGCCGCCGGGCCGGGACCACACGGTCAGCGTCCCGCCGCACAGCCGGGCCCGCTCCTGCATGCCCACCAGGCCGTGGCTGCCGGCCCGCTGCAGCAGGCTCAGGTCGTCGGGCACGGCGAAGCCGGCGCCGTCGTCGCGGACCTCGAGGGTCACCTCGCCGCCGGCCCGGGTCAGCGTCACCGCGACCAGCTCCGCCCCCGCGTGCGCGGCCACGTTGCGCAGCGCCTCGCGCAGGATCCAGCACAGCTCGATGCCGACCTCGGGGGCGGCGTCGACGTCGGCGTTGTGCAGGATGACGCCGACGTCGCTGGTCACCGACCACTCCCGCCCGATCGCGGCGACGACGTCGGACAGCGGCGCGTCGGCCGGGTTGGACCGCAGCTCGTCGATGAGCACCCGGGCGTCGCGGGCCGCGTCGAGCGAGCCGTCGCGCAGCGTCGCCGCCAGCCGGCTGGCCCGGTCGGGCTCGGCGAGCGTGCCCGGCAGCGCGGCCGCGCCGAGGGCGATCGCGTCGAGCGTCTTGCTCAGCGAGTCGTGCATCTCCCGGGCGAGCCGGGCGCGCTCGGCGGCCGCGGCGGCGGCCCGGGCCTCGATCCGCATCCGCTCGCCGCGCGCCGTCCACGCCCGCCGCACCCGCATGGCGAGCACCGGCAGCAGCCCGGCGGCGGCGACGACCGCTACGGCGACGACCGGGTGCGGCTCCGGCCCGGCGGCCGCGGTGCCCGTACCGTCGCCGGAGCCGGAACCCGGCAGCAGCCACAGCAGCAGGACCGCCGCGGGAAGCCAGATCGCCGCGGCGGCGAGGCCGAGCAGGGTGCCCCCGACGGCCGCGGCCACCGCCAGGGGAAGCGTCGCAAGCCCCCCGGGGAGGGCGCCGGCCACCCCGAGCACGACCGCTCCCGTGGCGGTGAGGAGTGCGACGGCCGCACGAAGACGCACTGAGTCACGCATGGTTCGACGAGTATCACTCGCAGCGCGGCAACCCGCTACTGTCCCGTGGGAGCGCTGTCATCGGGGCGACGCGGCCGCCGGCAGCTGGCGCTCCAGGTCGGCGGCGGGGACGGGGCCGGAGAAGTAGATGCCCTGGGCCTTCTCGCAGCCCAGCAGGGTCAGCTCGCGCGCCTGGGCCTCGCCCTCGACGCCCTCGGCGACGGTGTCCAGGTGCAGCATCTGCCCCAGCCGCAGCACCGCCTGCGCGACCGCGGAGCCCTTCGACGTGCCGTCGAGCTCCGCGACGAAGCAGCTGTCGAGCTTGAGCGCGTCGACCGGCAGGCGGGTCAGGTAGCGCAGCGACGAGTACCCGGTGCCGAAGTCGTCCAGCGCGACCCGGATCCCGGCCGTGGTCAGCGCCTCCAGCTGCGCGATCGGGTCGGCCTCGGCGGTGTGCCCGCCACCGTCGGCGGCGCCGACGACCGCGCTCTCCGGCACCTCCAGCACCAGGTGACCGGGGAAGAACCCGGCCCGGTCGAGGATCTCCAGCACCTCGCCGGTGAAGCCCTGGTTGTCCAGCTGGCGGGGCGAGACGTTGACGTTGAGCTGGAGCGACGGCACCCGCCGCTGCCACGCCTTCGCCTGCGCGCAGGCCTGCTCCAGCACCCAGCGGCCCAGGTCCTCGATCACGCCGGCGCGCTCGGCGAGCGGCACGAACGTCTCCGGGACGAGCAGCCCGTGCCTGGGGTGCTCCCAGCGGACGAGCGCCTCCACGCCGGCGATCTCGCGGTGCGGGAGGGCGACGATCGGCTGGTACAGCAGCCGCAGCTGGCCACCGGCGATCGCGCCGCGCAGCTCGTGCTCCAGCGACAGCTCGGCCTCGTCGCTCAGGCTGCGGTCCCAGCACTGCCAGCGGGTGCCGCCGTCCCGTCGCTTCGCCTGCTGCATGGCGAGGTCGGCGCGGTGCAGCAGCTCGTCGGCTGTGCACTCGCCGGGGCCGCCGACGGCGACGCCGATGCTCGCCGACGCGCGCAGCGTCTGGTCCCCGAACGGGATCGGCTGCTCCGTCGCGGCCGCGATCCGCCGGGCGACGGCGACGGCGTGGTCGACCCGGCCGATGTCGTGCAGCACCGCGGCGAACTCGTCGCCGCCGAGCCGGCCGACCAGGTCGCCGCCGAGCACGCTGCGGCGCATCATCTCGCCGAACTCGACCAGCAGCCGGTCGCCCGCCTCGTGCCCGAGCGTGTCGTTGACCTGCTTGAAGCCGTTCAGGTCGAGCAGCAGCACGGCGGTGCTCCCGCCGGTCCGCTCGCCGCGGGCGAGGGCGCGGCCGAGGACCTCGTGGACGCGGGACCGGTTCGCCAGGCCGGTGAGCCCGTCGGTGACCGCCATCTCGCGGCTCTCCTGCTGCACGAGCGCCTGGCGCAGCACGACCAGCCCGGTGATGCCGGACGCGCCGGCGACGAGCCCGGCCCACTGGTACGCCTGCCCGTGCCGGACCGCGGCGAGCACCAGCAGCGCGTAGCCGACGGCGATCCCGGCGTACGGCAGCAGCCGCGTCCTGCCGGGCCACGCCCCGCCGCGATCGGCGGCCCGCCGGCTCGCCCGGCGGTTCTGCTCGACGGCGGCGACCGCCAGCAGGAACAGGGTCGTGCTCCAGCAGGCGAGCTGCCAGGCGGTGCGCTCGACCTGGTCGGTGTGGGCCCGCAGGTGGCCGAGGTGGCCGTCGCCCACGATGTACACGAGGATCCCGGCGGCCACGATGCCGAGCGGGCGGCGCGACGTCGGGTCGGCGCCGCGCAGGAGCACCTCGGTGAGCCCGAACAGCAGGGCGAGGTCGGCGGCGGGGCGGGCGGCCGCGGCGACGACCGTGCCGATCGAGGCGCCCTTCGCCACGATGTACGGCCCGACCACGAAGTACCACATCGTCACGGCGGCGCCGGCGAGGACGATGGCCGCGTCGAGGACGTACTTGTGGCGCTCGCCGCGGGTCGCGGGGTGCAGCGGGAACGCCCGCACCGCGAACAGCAGCACCAGCACGGACGCCAGGTGCGCCGCGTCGCCGGGCGACGGGAAGGGCCCCGGGCCGGTGACGGTGACGACGACCGGCACGCCGAGCGCGAGCCCGTAGCCGAAGGCCATGAAGCGCCAGGCGCGCCGGGTCCGCTGGTCGAGCCAGTCGTGGCGGGCCGCGCACACGGCGCAGACCACGCCGATCGCGCCGGACACGAGGATGCCGGCGCCCGCGGGCACGTCGGCCGGGACGCCGCCGCGGCCGAGCGCGGCGACGATGCCGGCGACGGTGAGCGCGTACAGGCCGCCGAGCACCCAGAGCACGGCCGCCCAGCGCCGCGTCCGCCGGTCCGCTCCCACCGCCTGGCAACCTCCGCCCGACACCGTCGTCAACCACCCATTCGGCGGCGGAGGGCCGCGGCTGAGCCAAACGGCCCGCGAGCCGCGGCGCCCGCTCAGGGACCCGGTCCCGGCCTCAGGCGGCGACCACCTCGAACACGGCCGCCTGCTGCGGGGCGAGCAGCGGCGCCGGCAGGCCCACCTCCGCCAGCAGCCGGCCCGGCAGGGTGGTCCCGCCGTCGAGCAGCCACGCGGGCGGCCGGACCTGCACGGTCCTGGGCGGGCCGCCGAGGGGCAGCGGCCGCACGGTGTACCGCCGGTCCGGGTCGAGCCCCGCGAACCGGACCGGGGGCGGGATCGCGGCGCCGGCGGCCCGCAGGGTCACCAGGGCGTACACGGCGGCGCCGCGATCGGCCGCGACGACGCCGTGCACGAGCCGGTCGGGGTCGTCGCCGCCGGAGCGGACCACCGTCCCGGTGTGCAGCAGCGGCCGGAGCCGCCGGTAGCAGCGCACCCACTCGGCGATCTCCAGCCGCTGCTCCCCCGACGCGGTGGTGAGGTCCCACTCGATGCCGGCGTGGCCGAACAGCGCCGTGGCGAGCCGGAGGCTCAGGTCGCTGGTGCGCCCGGTGACGTGCGCCGCGGGCGCGCCGACGTGCGAGCCGAGGTGTTCCGGCGGCACGAGGACGCCGGTCCAGCGCTGGATGCGCTGCCGCTCGAGGGGGTCGTTGCTGTCGGAGGTCCAGAACCGGTCGACGAGGTCGAGCACGCCGAGGTCGACGCGGGCGCCGCCGGACGCGCAGCTCTCCACCTCGACGTGCGGGAACCGCCCGCGCAGCTGCGCCAGCAGGCGGTAGAGCGCGGTGGTCTGCCGGTGCGCGGCGCCCTCCTGCAGCAGGTCCCGGTTGTGGTCCCACTTCAGGTAGGCGATCGGGTACTCCCGCAGCAGCGCGGTGAGGCCCTCCAGGACGTGCTCGTAGGCGCCGGACGACAGGTCGAGGACCCGCTGGTGCCGCCAGGTCGCCGCGCCGGGCGGGCCGAGCAGCCAGTCCGGGTGGGCCCGGGCGAGGTCCGAGTCCGGGGAGACCATCTCCGGCTCGACCCACAGCCCGAAGTCCATGCCGCGGGCGTGCACCGCCGCCACGAGCGGGTGCAGCCCCCGCGGCCAGCGGGCCGCGTCGACGGTCCAGTCCCCCAGCGCCCGCCGGTCGTCGGTCCGCCCGGTGAACCAGCCGTCGTCGAGGACGAAGCGCTCGACGCCCGCGTCCCCCGCCGCGTCGACGAGGGCCTGCAGGCGCTCCATGTTCTGGTCGAAGTAGACCGCCTCCCAGGTGTTCAGCACCACCGGACGCGGCGGGAGCGGGCCCCGGCGCGCACGGATCCAGCCGTGCAGGCGCTCGGAGAGGCCGTCGATCCCGGTCGCCGACCAGGCCGCCACCGTCCACGGCGAGGTGTAGGACCCGCCGGGCGGGAGCAGGATCTCGCCCGGGTCGAGCAGCTCGCCCGCGCCGAGCACCGAGCGGCCCAGCGGTTGCCGCTCGGCCCACAGCCGCTTGTCGCCGCTCCACGCGAGGTGCACGGCCCAGACCTCGCCGGCCCGGAAGTCGAAGCCGGGGACGCCGAGCAGCATGAGGAACGGGTCGTCGTGCCCGGGGCGGCCGTGCCGGGTCTCGCGGCTCCAGGCGCCGTCGCGCAGCGGGGCCCGCTGCGGCCGCCGCTCGTAGGCCCAGACGCCGCTGAAGTCGAGGATCTCCGCGGCCCGCGCGGGCACCGGCAGCACGACGTCGAGCGCGTCGAGCAGGAACGGGCCGGTGCCGTGGTTCGTCAGGGTGTGCCGCATCCGCAGGACGCCCTGCGGCGACAGCGAGATCTCGCCGACGACCTGGAGCAGCCCGTCGGCCGAGCGCAGGTCCGTCACGACGGCACCGGAAGCGGGGCGTTCGACGGCGGCGAGCCGCCACGTGGGGCGGGCCGTGCCCGTCGCCCAGGAGCCGCGCACCGCCGGGCGGCCCGTCCAGCCCTCCGCCAGCGCCGGCAGCGTCGACAGCCGCAGGGGCTCGTCGAGGGAGCTGGGCGGCACCGCGGGGACCGCCGCGCCGGCCAGCGCCGCCAGGTCGGCGTCGGCCAGGTCGCCCAGCGCGGCGCCCCAGTGCAGGATCGCGGGCGGCCGCGGGCCGCGGGCGTCCAGCACCAGGCTCGTGCCCGCGGCCTGCAGATGGATCAGCAACGCTGTCACCCCTCCATCATCGACCGCGGGGTGTCGAGCAGGTCCCCCGTTGCATCCCTGCTCGACACCCCTGCCGTGGGGCGCTCCCGGCCTGACCGCCGCCGGGAAGCGCGGGCGCGCCGGCCCGGAAGCCGGCGCGCCCCCTGTATCAGGACTGGACGTTGACGATCTCGCGGCCCGTGTTGGCGAAGAAGTACTGGTAGCCGGGGCTGCGGACCTGGATCTCGCCGAGGGCGTACGCGTCGCCCACCTTGAACGGTGCCGGCGAGGCCGTCACCGGGACCTTGACCTTCTGGGTGTAGCCGGTGCAGGCGATCTCGGACGTGCGGTTCGAGCCACCGGTGGTGATGTTGCCGACGGCCTGGGTGACGCTGACGTAGCCGGTGAAGACCCAGCCGGCCGGGCAGCTGACGTTCAGGGTCACGACGGTGGCCGCGCCCTTCGCCTTCAGCTGGGCCTGCTTGGCGATCTTCACCGTGCCGTGGCCCGGCGACTCGGACTGGAGGTTGACGGCCGCGCCGGCCGGGACGGCGAACGCGAGCACCCCACCGACCGCGAGCGCGGCGACGCCGAACTTGGACTTGGTGACCTTCATGGTGTTTCCTCCCCGTTGGGTAGTGGTGCGGACTCTTCGCCGTGGGAGGGACCCGCGATGCCCACCAGGACACCGACGAGCAGCGGGACGACCGCCAGCTCCCACAGGAAGTCAAAGGCGCTGTGCAGCGCGAGCGCGGCGATGGCGGCGACCGCCCCGGCCCACAGCGGGATGGGCACGCCGGCACGCCTGCCGGCGCGGACGTGCAGGATCAGGGCCGCGACGAACGCGAGCAGCAGCACGAGGCCGATCGCGCCCAGGTCGACGAGCCACTGCAGGTATTCGTTGTGGACCCACCGGCTCACGACCAGCTGGCCGGTGTGGTCGATCCAGAAGTACCGCCCCTGCCCCGGGCCGCTGCCGGCCAGCGGGTGGGCGGCGACCAGGTCCAGCGCCGAGGACGTGGCCCCGGACCGCCCGCGGGAGGCGAGGGTCGCCCGCCGGGCGAGCAGCGTGTCCAGCCCCGCCACGTGCCGCAGGCCCAGCAGCGCCGCGACCGCCAGCACCGCGCCGGCGCCCAGCAGCACGAAGGCGGGCAGCCGCGGCAGGACCAGCGCCACGACTGCGCCGGCGACCAGGCCGCCGACCGCGAGCAGCGGCCGCGGCGACGCGTCCGCCGGGAACGACGGGATGAGCGCCGCCAGGGCCACCCCCGCGCCCAGCAGGGCCGGGACGGCGTGGCGGAGCACGGGCCGTACACCGGCGGCGGCGGCGAGCACGACCAGCCCGGCGGCGAACGCGAGCGCACCCGCCCGGCTCAGCGTCGCGGCCAGCCCCACCTGCGTGAGATAGACGGCGCAGGGCCGCCACCAGACGTTTGGATCGTCGACCGCCAGCGCCAGGGCCAGCAGCGCGGCGGCCGCGAGGACCGCCGCCGCGGCGTTGGAGTAGGTCAGCGTGGACGCGGCGCGCCACATCGTCGACTCGACCAGCACCGACCAGCGCTCCAGCCGCCACGCGACGCCGGCCCAGCCGGTCACCGCGACCAGCGTGCCGAGCCCGACCAGGCCCGACATGAGCCATTGCCGGGCGGCCGGGCCGGTCAGGCGCACCGCCGCGAGCGCCGCGACGAGCGTGGCCAGGCTCGCCACGACCGCGGCCACGACCGGCAGCCCGCCGCTCATGACGCCCCGCAGCAGCGCCCACCCGACGACGGCACCGGCGGTGCCGAGGATCGCGACGAGCCCCGTGAGCAGGTCCCGCCGGGCGTGCAGCGCGAGGCCGAACGCGACCGCGGCCAGCACGGTCACCAGCGTCCTGCCCGGCAGGTAGAAGCCACCCTGAGCGACGACGCCGGCGGTCGCCGCGGCGACCAGAGCGATGTGGGACAGGACCGGATCCTGTTTGAGCACAAGCGTTTCCACCAGCACCACCCTTCCCCGTCAGGGTGCCTGTGCCGGAAACAGTATCGACGTCCGCGAAGATTCGCAGACCCCTATCCGATACAACCTTTTCGGCCGCCCAGGCGTTACAGGGCCCCGGCCGGCGGGCGCTGGGCGGCGGCGAACAGCAGGCCGAGCGCCGCGAACGTCACGACGAAGCTCGCCCCGTCGGCCGCGAACGGCAGCGTGGTGAGGGTCGGCGGGGCCGGCAGCCGGAGCACCCCGACCAGCAGCGGCGCGAGGAGCGACGCGAGGACCTGGCCGCCGAGCGCGACCGCCCACACCCGCTGGAACACGTGCCGGTCCGGCAGCTCGGCGTCGGGGCGGGCGGCCCGCGCCGCCAGCAGCCCCACCTGCAGCGCGAACACCAGGACCAGCAGCGTCAGCACCAGTTCGCCGGCCCGCCCGCCGACGTCGGCCAGCGACACGGCCCCGGCCGTCTCCCGCGCGACCCCGACGAGATCCCGGGCGGGTGCCGGCTCCCTGACGGCGACCTCCCACGGGTCGAACAGCCACAGGACCGTCGCGACGGCCACGACCGCGGCGACGCCGGTGCCGATCGGCCGGAGGGTCGCGGTCCACGACGACCGCCACAGCACCCGTCCCGCGCCGAACACCGCGCCCGCCGTGGCGCCGCACACGAGGGTCGCGGCGCCCGGGTCGCGGGTGAACGCGTAGACGGCCAGCGGCGGCACGGCGACGACGTGCGCCCGGACCGCCTCCCGCATGACCCGGTCCCGGCGCCACATGCACCCGAGCACCACGGCGCCGGACACGGCCACGGCGAGGACCGCCGCGGGGAGGGTCTGCCGCCAGTACAGGCGCGGCTCGAGCACGCCGTGCGGGGTCGCGACGACGGCGGCGACCGACCCGGCGAGCAGCACGCCGACCGTGGCGATCCAGAGCACCTGGTGCACCGGCCGGCGGGCGACTTCGTACACCGCGAGGAACAGCAGCGCCGAGATCATGAAGACGACCCATTCCAGGCCGGGAGCCACCGGCTCGCGGGCGCTGAGCCGCAGCACGAAGCCGATCTGCGCGAGCAGCATCGCGACCAGCAGCAGGCCCCGCAGCTCACCGGCGCCGGTGGCGGCGAGGCGGGCGGAGCGGGCGCCGGTGGCGGCGAGGCGGGCGGAGCGGGCGGCGGTGGCGGCGAGGCGGGCGGACCGGGCGGCGGTGATCAGGAACAGCCAGCCGCACAGGCCGACGCCCGCGAACGCCGCCCAGGCGACGCGGGGCAGGTCAGGGTCCCTGGCCGCCCACGCGAGGGTCAGCAGCAACGCGGCGAGCGCCTGTAGGCCTGCGCCGGCCGCGTCGCGGTACCAGTGCGGGTCCCGCAGCACCGCCCGGACGGCGCTCACTGCGCCGCACCCAGGAACATCAGGAGCATCACGAACAGCGCCGACCCGATCGCCAGGCAGATGACGAACACGGCGTACTCGCTCTCCTCGGTCCGCAGCACCGCCAGCTCCCTGGCCTGCCGCTCCGCCTGCCGGCGGGCATCCGGGGACCCGGACGGCACGCGCACCGGCTCCGGCATCGGCGGCTGCTGCGGTACGGGCTGCGGCACTGAATGCGGCACCGGCTGCGGTACAGGCTGCGGCACCGAATGCGGCACCGGCTGCGGTATCGAATGGGGCACCGGCCGGGGCAGCGAATGCGGCACCGGCGGCCGCCCGTTGTGGGCGGGCCGGTGCGGGACGGCGACGTGATACAGCGCGGCCTCCACGACCCGCGCGGCATTGTCGCGCGCCAGCGGGTCGACGAGCTCCGGCTGGTTGACGTCGATCCACGTCAGGTCGTCGCCGCCGTAGCCGCGCGACGACGCCTCGGACGGGACGAACACGATGCGCGGCAGGTCGGTCCCGGCCACACCCGCCTCCGCCGTCGAGAACGTCCACGGTGGACACTCGTCGGGCCGGAAGCAGCGCTGCGCGCCCCACAGCAGCGCCCGCCGGTACTGTTCCGGGGCCACCACCGCGAAGCGCCCCGTGGCGCCGTCGTTGAGGAGCCCGGCGACGAAGGTGACCAGCGGCCCGTGGCACTCCTCGAGCGCGGCGAGGATCGCGTCGTCGTCGTCGCTCACCGCCCGCCATCCCGGCGGCATCGCCGGGAACGGGCCCTCGCCGTCGGTCCCCTCGACCGGCTCGGCGTCGGTGCGGACCTTGACCGCGTCGGCGAACGTGAGCAGCCGCGGCGGCCCGAGCAGGGCCCGGGTGCGGGTCGAGGCGCGGTGGTGGCCGTCCCTGGCGGGCCAGCGGTGCAGCAGCGCCATGCCGTCTTCGTACTGCAGGTAGCAGGTGCTGCCGGTGTCGTACTGGCCCTGCGGCAGCGACAGCCGCGGCAGCAGCCGGTCGTACCAGAGCTCCTGCTCCGGCCTCGGCAGCGACGAGCGGGCGGTCATGAAGCCCTTCGCCTCCGACCACTGGAACAGCATCGTGTGCACCTGGCCGTTCACTCCGCCCTCCTCGTCACCCCGGCCGGCATCTCCGCACCCCGATGCAGCGTCCCGGTTGGCAGCGCGTCCAGCTGCGCCAGCAGTGAGAGCAGCGGCTCCAGGCAGCGCTGCGGCCGGGCGCCACGCGGGAAGCGCCCGCCGGAGTCGGCGCCGCCGCCGGTCGCCGAGGCGAAGTGCAGCGTGCAGTCGCGGAAGCGGGCGAACGGCGCGAGCAGCCCGGTGCGGCCCCGGCGGTGCAGGTACGCGTAGGCGTCCCGGCTCTCCTCGACGACCCGGTCCCAGTCCAGCGGCGGGACGGCCGTCGAACGGGCGCGGATCCACCGGTCGACCGGCTCCTCGAAGCGGCCCAGGTCGCTCTTCGTCACGACGATCGCGGCGGGCATGTCGAGCCGGCCGTCGGGGCCCTGCCGGGTGGCGAGCCGGTCGATCACCGCGCCGAACGTCGCGTCGATCGTGTCCATCTCCGGGTCGGCGACGAACAGCAGCGCGTCGACGGCGGACAGGAACTGCGCCGCCCGGGTGCGCTGCTGCCGCGGCTGCAGGGTCTCCCCGGCGACGTCGAAGAACATGAGCGGGCGCGGCCGGCCGTTGACGGTCAGCACGACGCCGTCGGTGTACTCGACCTCGGCCACCGCGCCGGTGTGCGGAAGCATGGTGCCCTTGTCGTACAGCGGCGTGATGTGCTGCTCGCGGAAGCTGTCGTGCCCGGCCATGTCGACCGCGCCGGTCATGACGTTGAAGTTGGTCAGCCCGCCGGCGTCGATGTCGCGCACGATGCCGGCGAGCAGGTGCGTCTTGCCCGCGCCGGACCTGCCGATGACGGCGACGTTGATCGGCCTGCCGCTGCGCAGGTAGCCCACCGGCAGGTAGTGGTCGGGGCCGTCGCCGGCCCGGTTCGGGCAGCGCTGGATCGCGTGCAGCAGCAGCGACTCGCGCTGCGCCTCGGACAGGTCCGGCGTCAGCTCCAGCGCCCGGTACTTGCCGTCGACCCAGCGGCGCAGGTTCGTCCCGGTCCACTGCACGTCGTCCAGGCACAGGTAGCACCGCCGGGGCGGGTACTGCGCCTCGGGCGCCGCCTGCACCGGCGGCCGCGACCGGAAGAACCCCCGCCGGGCCGGGCGGGCCTCCTCCAGCGCCGCGGCGGCGTGGGCCGCGCCGTGCCCGCCCGGCATACGGCCGGACCGCAGCTCCTCGTAGCGCCGGCGGCCGGCCGCCAGCCGGTCGTCGTGCTCGCCCGGGCGGCCGACCGGGGACGCGATCGACAGCCGCGCGAGCGCCTCGACGGCGGTCGGCCGGCGCGCCGCGACCGGCTCCAGCATGTCGCCGAGCAGCGCGCCGAACCGCGGCCCGAGGTCCTGCGGGCGGGGCGTGCCGTTCAGCGTCCCGGACACGATCCGCCCGAGCAGCACCCCGACGCTCCAGACGTCGTCGCGGGGGTCGGCGTTGCCTTCGCCGGTACGTTGCTCCGGCGGGCTCCACGGCGCGTCGCCGAGCGGCTCGCGGGGCTCCCCGGCGAGCGCCGCCCAGGAGAACCCGTCGAGGTAGGCGTGGTGCCGGTCCCAGCGCACGGTGTCGGGGCCGATCGCCCGGTGCACCACGCCGACCGCGTCGAGGCGGGCCAGGGCGGTGAGCACGTCCACGAGCACCCGGTCGATGTCCTCGTTGAGCAGCCGGCCGAGGTGGCCGGCCAGCGGCTCGCCGGGCACCGGCTGCCAGAGGACGAACGGCTCGTCCACATCGACCTTGTAGCCGACGATGCGCGGCAGCAGCGGCTGCTGGTCCCGCTCGCCGAAGCGGCGGTGCAGGCGCAGGCCCGCGCAGATCTCACCGTCGAGGCGGCGCTCCCAGGCGTCGCGTTCGCCGGGTGTGCCGCTGCCGACCAGCCGGCGCTGCAGGACCTGGTATCCACCGCCGGCGGCGAGGTGGCGGGTCCGGAACCGGAAGCCGCCGTTGTCGAACGGGCCGCCGGAGTCGTCCGGGTCGCTCAGGACCGGCCAGGAGACCTCGTCACCGGTCGGCGTGGTGAAGTCCAGGACCTCGTCACAGATCGCGCCGGACATCCCGGCCACCTCCGTCCTCGTCGGCGCGCTCGCCGCCCGCCGTGCCGTCCCGCTTGCCGGCGGGGCCCGCCGGATGGATCAGGCCCTCGGCGGTCGACCACGCGGCGTACAGGCCGGTGAGCGTCAGCACGCCGGCCACAACCGCCTGCCACGTCGCCATATCCGTCATGCGGTCGCCTCCAGCTGCTCGAACTCGACGCGGGCGCGCAGCGGCACCAGGTGCAGCATCCCGGCCGACGTGCCGGCGGTCGTCCAGACCAGCTCGGCGGGGCCAGGCCGGCGCCCGGGGTCCAGGCCGTCGACGGCGTCGGCGATCGCCTCCTTGGCGCTGCCGGGCGCGAACGCGACGACGACCGCGCCGGCCGGGTCCTTGCCGATCAGCTGCAGCTGGTCGTCGGCGCACAGCTGCTGCACCGGGCCGTCGTCCAGCGCCGCCCGGCGGAAGTCGTCCAGGCCGCGCCACCAGGCGAGGACGAGCTGATCGCGGTCGCCGCGCGCGGGCCAGCGGGGCGGCGGGTGCTGGATGCCGTCGTGCCGCACGTAGCGGTCGTAGCCGGTGGCGAGGTCGCGGGCGTCCTGCGCGACCCGGTCGGGCACGCCGTCGCGCTCGCCGCGCCTGATGTCGGCGGCGCCGCGCTCCACGCAGTCGACGGTGAGGGTGACGAGGTCGTGCCGGACGATCGCGTTGACCGCGCCGACGGTCGTCGCCGCCGTGTAGGGCGTCCCCTGCGCGCCGGCGTCCAGCGCCGATCCGTGGGCGAGCAGCTCGTCGCCGAGCGAGTGGAGCGTGCTGCCCAGCGTCCGCACGGCGTCGGAGGCGCGGGTACGGGCGTCGGTGAGCACCCATTCCACGGTCGCCTCGTCGTACACGTCGGTGAGCGCCCGCACGAGCCGGTCGGGCTGGCCGGCCGGCAGCCGCCACGCCGCGACCAGGCGGCTCCACCACAGGCCGGTCGCGACGACGGCGAGCAGCACGCCGGCTCCGGCGCAGGCCCAGGCGACCTGCGCCGGCACGGGCGGGTCGGCGCCGAGGTCGGCACCGAGGCCGCCGGTGAGCAGCAGCGCGGTGCCGGCCGCGGGCAGCGTCGCGCTGATCACCAGTACCAGGGCGACCATGGCGACGTCGCGGACGGCGGCGCGGCGGACCAGCCCGATCCGGTTGCGCCGGCCGCGCAGCAGCGCGGCGCCGAGGACGAGCAGCGCCACCACGGCACCGCCGAGACCGGCGGCGGCGGTGCGGCCGAGCGGCGACCCGGCCGCCGGCACGAGCGCGAGCAGCGGCGCGAGCACCATCAGCAGCGGCACCAGCGGGCTGCCGAACCCACCCGGCATCGCCGGGACGGAGCTCAGCTCCGCGAGGCGCTGGTCGGGGCAGGCCTGGTCGACGGACGGGGCCCGGACCGCGCTTCCGGCCGGGCCCAGCGCGCTGGCGGTCTCGAAGATCTCGGTGACGAGCTGCCGCAGCGGCCGGCCCATCCCGATCCCGCCCAGGGTCGTGCGCAGGACCTGGTCGACCGCGGCCGGCTGGTCGGTGACCGGCCCGCCGGGCGGCGGCGGCAGCGTGACCCCCTCGGCCCGCAGCTTGGCCCGGCGCTGCTCGTCGGGGCCGGCGTCGCCGGTGAGCAGCAGCCGCCGCAGCGCCTCGCGGTAGGTGTGCAGCGTCTCCGCGGACCGGCGGAACAGGCCCGGGATCCCGGGCCCGCGCTGCGGCAGCAGCGGCTGCCAGGGGCGTCCGGCGGTGGCCAGGGCCGCGCCGAGCGCCCGCGCGGCCCGTTCGGCCTCGCCGCGGTCGTGCCCGAACCCGCCGGTGGGCTGGGTCGGGTCCGGGTGGCCGAACCGGCGGGCCAGCTCGCCGCCGAGGGCCACCGGATCCTGGCCGCCCGGCTGCGCCGGGATGACCCGGTCGCCGCCGGTGACGATCGCCTCGACGGCCCGCCGCTGGGCGGCCACGAGCACGTCGCCGGCGACGCGGTTGGACACCACCCGGACCCCGGGGACGGCGACCCGCGACGGCATGGCGGCCGCGCGGACGGCCACCTCGTCGAAGAGCTCCTTCGCGGTCAGCGCCTCCAGGAGGTCGTCGAGGTGGTTGTACCCGGCGCCGGCCGGGACGAGGACGACGACCGGCGCGGGCCCGTCGCCGGGGTTCCAGGTGATGCCGTGCTCGTCGCCGACCCACAGGACGGTCGTGGACTGGTTGCGCAGGATCGTCGGCAGCCGGACCGGCACGCCCGACGCGTCGTCGGCCATCCCGACCGCGATGCACACGACGTGCCGCACGGCCCCGGCGTTGCGCACGACGGTCAGCGCGTCGCTGTGCGCGAGCAGGTCGGCGGCCCGGTCGACGATGACCACCCGGCTCAGGTCGACCTCCCGGACGCCGTCCACGCCGGCGCCCCGCCGCCGCACGTACTCGTTGAAGGTGCGGCACGCGGCCAGCGCCGCGTACTCGGTGCGCAGGTCGACCAGGAGCGTCCGGCTCTCCGGCGCCTGCGTCGTCAGCGTCGTCGTGGTCATCGCTTCGTCATCCCGGGCGTCGGGGCGTGGCGGGTCAGCACGGTGCGCTCCAGCTCCTCGAACGTGTTGCCGCTCGGCGCGGTGCCGAGGAAGGTGCGGCGCCGGGCGGCGGAGAACGTGTCCCGCCAGAACCCGAGCAGCTGCTTGCAGTACGGCTGGGTGCCGGCGGGCAGCCGCTCCAGCATGTCCGTGAGGATCTTGATCTCGCGCTCGGCGACCACGTCGACGACGTGCACGTAGAGCGGGTCCGGGTCCTCGACGGTCGTGGCGAGGCCGTTCGGGGCGGTCTCCATGAGCTTCTCGCAGAAGTTCAGCCGGATCACGTTGCTGTCGGTGAGGGTCCACTCCTCGTACGCGCGCAGCAGGCTGCCCCACGAGGAGGCGGCGCCGAACGGCTGCAGGTCCAGGACCATCCCGGTGGACGCGGGGGCGCCGCGGCGGGTGACGACCTGGATCCCGGCCGGCGAGTCCCGGTCGCCGCTGACGGTGATCTGCCCGTTCCACAGCGCGGCGAGGAACCGCTGCAGGATCTCCACGCGGTGCCGTTCGGTGGTGGCGAGCCAGTCCTGGTCGTACCCGAGCCGCTGCCGCCACGGGAGGTAGTGCTGCGGCTTCGGGTGCTTCGCCGCCTGGGACCAGTCGAGCAGGACCTGCCGCACCTCGGCGACCTCGGTGACGCCCATGCCGCTGCGGGCGAACACGACCGTGATCAGCTCGGTGTTCACGGCGCGGAACTCGGGCGGCGCGACGTTGTGCCCGTGCGGCAGGTGCAGCGTCTCCTGCAGGAACCGCTCGATGTCGTTGTCGGACGCGCTGGCCGGGTACACCACGAGCGTGTCCAGCTTCCCGGTGCCCTCCGGCACGAACGCCGCCGGGATCATGCCGGCCAGCGCCGAGACGAACCACTGCACGTCGTTGTGCGCGACGGCCGCCTCGTCGCGGGTCGCCGCGGCCCGCAGCAGCTGGCTCATGTGCGGCAGCAGCGGCGCCTGGTCCTGCAGCTGGTCGCCGCCGCGCAGGATCTGCACCACTTCCTGCTTGAGGATGCCGAGCAGGATCTGCAGGCCGTGCTCCGGGGTGCGGCCCGGGGTCAGGCACTCGGTCAGCGCGTTCCGCCAGCCGTCGGGGCCGAGGACCGCGGCGGCGATCTCACCCTCGGTCGCGTTCGGGCGGATCTTCTTGCCGGCGTACCGGTCGGCGAGCCGGCGCAGCATCCGCTCGTAGGTCAGCTCCAGCTCGGTGCGCAGCGGCAGCAGGAACGTGACGCCGACGCGCGAGCGGTACAGCTCGTCGGCCCGCCGGTTGTAGTCCTCCTCGCTCTTGCCGGCGTGGGTCGCCAGCACGTCCACGAGGGCCCGCAGCTTCTGGCCGAACCGCTCGACCCGCGGCCGCCACAGGGGGCGGTTGTCGTTCCAGGCGGCGTGCCAGCAGCGGTTGGTGCGGTAGCGGTACCAGGCGTTCTGCTCCTCGATGCTCTTGCGGACGGCCGGGTCCGCGACGGTCACCCGGATCACCCCGTACATGCTGTTCTTGATCGCGGCGGGCTGCGGCGGGTGGACGCGCCAGTCCTGCGACGGCGGCTCCGGCTGCTGCCGGCGGTTCTCCATCACCCCCTCCACGCCGATCTTGTCGATCTGCTCGGTGAGGACCGGGTCGCCGCAGACGACCCGCTTGAGCCGCAGCAGGTCGATCTGGCCGAGCACGTGCAGCCCGCCCTCGACCGGGTTGAAGTCCCGGGCCAGGTCCGGGGCCCGCCGCGCCAGCGACTGGTCGAGCACCTGCAGCCCCTCGTCCATCCGGGTGATCCGGGTGCGGAGCATGTTGACGATGTCGGTGGCACCCTTCACGGCGGCCGGCTCGCGGAAGGACTGCTCCTCCCGCTCCCAGACGGCGCCGACCCCGGAGGCCTTGAAGAAGTTCCGGATGTGCTCGACGTTCGTCTCGGCCCGCCCGGGCGGCGCGGGCAGCAGCTCGCGCACCCCCCGGGCCAGCAGCCGGCCGGCGAACATGTCGGCGAGGTCGTCGAAGGGCACGGTCAGCGACCCGACCAGGCTGGTGGAGACGCTGCGCTGGCCGATGCCGGTCTTGGAGGTCAGCTGCCGCTCGTGGCTGCCGTTGATGAACGTCGCGGCGAAGGACTGGTGCCCGTCGGTCCCGCCGAGGGCCTGCTTCGGCTGCTCCAGGCCGATCAGCGACAGGATCAGCGCGACGATCGAGCGGTGCAGGTCCTCCCGGTCGATGCCGGCGGTCTTGCTGAACAGGAACGCGGTCTGCGCCGCGCCCAGGCGCATGAGCACGTCGCCCTCGTTGGGGTACGTCACGTGCAGCCCGCGGCTGACCAGGTCGGCGCTCAGCGCGGTGTTGCTGCGGTTGTCCTGGTTGAGGTCGTCGATGAGCCGGAACAGGTCCAGCAGCGACCGGCCGGCGTTGAGCGAGGCGGCCATCCCGCCGCCGCGGCCCTCGTCGAACGCCGACGGCATCAGCACCAGCGGATAGATGTTCGCCCTGACCTTCGCGTTCTTGAACGCCGAGTCGATCAGGTGCAGGTAGTCGTAGAAGATGCCGGCACCCGTGCCGCCGGCGACCGAGAACGCCACGAACACGTCGACCGGCTCCAGCGAGGTGTCCCCGTCGCTGTTCAGCACCCGCAGCTGCGCCGCCGCCGTGTTGATCGCGCCGATCGCCTGCGTGATCGGGTGCCTGATCGCGTCGATGTTCTGCGAGATGGTCTCGAAGATCGCCGCCCGCCCGACCGTCGGCAGCTGCCCGGCGCCCAGCCCGAGCGGCACCACCATCGGCTCGCGCTCCGGGCCGGGCAGCCAGGTCTCCACGAAGTCGGGCGACTGGACCCGCAGGTTCCGGGCGACCTGCGGGTAGCTCTCGAACGGCGGCAGGAGGTCGTACGCGTAGGCGGCGGTCTTGCTCGCCACGTCGGCGTAGGACTCGTTCGGCACCGACCGGCGCCGCAGCTGGGTCAGCTCCTCCTGGCTCAGGTCGGCGTAGATGAACTGCAGGCAGTGCGGCAGCTCGTACGGCTGCAGCTGCTGCAGGTTGTACTCGGGACCGCGCAGCCGCATGCCGTCGGCGCCGCACAGCTCCTCCCGCAGCCGCCGCTCCAGCTCCGCACCGACCCGGCAGCCGGTGCCGCCCAGGCCTACGAACATGACCGGGTGATAGATATGCATGTGGTCCCCTACAGGTTCGGGTCGCCGCTGACGGCGGAGGTCGTCTGGATGTACGGGTCGCCGGCTGTCGGCTGCATCGGGTCTCGACCGGCGTCCTGCGCCGAGATGGCGTAACCGGGCAGGTGCGGCAGGTCGGCCGCCGAGCCGTTGGTGACGATCTCGAGCGGCTTGCCCGCGCCGGGCCACGTCAGCACCACGCCGCCCCGCCCGCCCGCTCCGGCGCGGCGTGCCGTGTAGGGGCCGCCGCCCTGGTCGACGGAGAGCAGGTTCGCCGTGTCGTACATGTCCCTGGGGATGTGGATGTCGAAGTCGAACCGGTTCGCGCGGGCGTCCGGCTCGGGCTCGATCGGCCGGCCCTGCTGCTGACCGGCGTGGTACAGGGTGAACCGCAGCCCCCTGACGTCCTGCCCGCGAGCCCGGGAGACGAGCGCCAGGGCCGCGGCGACCGCGGCACCGGCGAGCAGTACCGCCGCGGCCACGAACAACCAGAAGTACTTCTCCCAGATGGTCGGGGGCGGGGTGACCGTCACGCCGAGCGGGGTGTTCGTCACCACGTCCCCGCTCGCGGCGTCCACGAGCTGCAGCACGCCGCCGGACGGGCCGACGGCGTCCGAGGCGAACGCCAGGCTGAACTTGAACTCACTCTGGCCGGGTGCGGCCGCTGCCGTCGCCGGGGACACCGACACCGATCCGCTGTGGCTGAGGTCCTTGACGAGCAGGCGGACCTCCTTCGGGGTGGTGCCGCGGTTGGTCACCCGGACGACCCCGGACCGGGTGGACCCCGCCTCCACGGGCGCCCGGTCGAAGGCGATCTGCGCGTTGACGTCCGACTGCCGGCCGGGCTCGAAGGTCTCGGAGTGCTCGTCGGCGGCGACGCCCGTGCCGCTGGCCACGCCGCGGACGGTGTACTGCCCGGAGGCGTTCGCCGGAAGCTGGAACGAGGCGCTGTAGATCGCGTCGCCGGCCTTCTCGTCCGCGTCCTTGCCGTCGTCGAGCAGCGCCACGCTCGTGTCGACGCCGGCGCCGGTCAGCCGCGCCGAGAACGTCAGCCCTTGCAGGAGTTTCGGGTCGGTGATCTCCAGCGAGCGGGTGTGCGGGCGCATGAACACGGTGAAGGTCTGCCCGGGCGCCGGGCTCGGCGGGTCGAGGATGAACACCGAGCGCAGCACGCCCTGCCACAGCGCGCTCGCGGTGACCAGCTGCTTGGACATGCCGCCGGGCGCGACGAGCTTGACGGTCCAGTCGCCCGGCTTCGGGTTGCGGATCCGCAGCGCCTCGACGGTGCCGCTGTTGCCGGCCAGCTCGAAGGTCGAGCCGTCGACCTCACCGCTGCTCGGCGCCTTCTTCCCGTCCGGGTCGGTGAAGGTCACCGACACGGCGGGGTCGGCCTTGTAGACCGTGATGGTGCCGTCGGTCGCGATGGCGGGAATCCGCACCTTCAGGGTGACCTCGCCGCCGCCGTCCAGCGTCGTCGGCTCGGCGAACGAGCTACCGCCGCACCGTGCGGCGGCGAACGCCTCCTGCATCGCCTTGAGCAGCCGCGCGCCGCCGGAGTCCTGGACCGGCGTGAACGTCGGCGTGACCTCCCGGCCGTCGCAGTGCGCCCGGCCGCCGTTGGCGGCGAAGAACTCCAGCATGGCCTGGTCGATGTCGCCGCCGAAGCCGAGCGGCCACACCTGGATGCCGCGCTCCTTGGCCTTCGGCAGGACCTGCCGCCGCAGCAGGTCGTCGGCGTGCTGCTGCTGGGCGGTCTCGTTCGGGCCGTAGGAGGTGTCGCCTCTCACGTCCAGCTTGCCATCGGTGAGCAGGAACAGCAGCTTCGGCCGGTCGCCGGTGCCGAGATCGGAGATGCCCTGGTTGAGCGCGGCGACGAAGTCGGTGTCGTCGCCGTCGCCGTCGCTCGCGCGGCGGTTGATGTTCTGCTGGATGCACCGGCTCATGTTCTCGCGGTCGGCGGCACCGGCCCCTGGCTGCAGCTCGCACCGCTGCGACTCGACAGCGGGCTTCGAACCCTTGCTGGCGAAGCCGAAGACGACCACCCGCGACTGCGCCGACAGCTCGCCGAGCGCGATCGTGGCCGCGGCCGCCTTCTCCTGAAGGACATCCTCCTGGCGGAGACTGCCCGACTCGTCCACCGCCACGACGAGGTCGATGGGCTTGACCTCGCCCTCTTCCGCGGCCGCCGGCCCCGCGCCTGCGAATACACCGGCACAGGCGGCCAGGGCGACAAGTGCCACCCGTGCAGATACGCCTCGCGTCACGGTTTGCCGTCCTCTCTGCGGTCGAACCCCGTTTCGCCGCATCCCTGACGGACAGCGCTTCCGGCAGCACGTCTCCGCGACCGGTCGCGGTCGCATGTCCGTCAGTCAGGACGGATGGAGGGCACCTCGATGGAGGGGTTTTCTCGCAGGTACGGGCGGCGCGGACCACCCGGGCCGCGACGGGACGGCGGCGTGCCGGTTACGGCTGGGGGTCGCCCTGAGCGTCGTCCCGGGGCGCGCCGTCGGGGGCGTCGGCCTCCAGGGCGCGACGGCGGGACTCCAGGGTCCCGGCCACCGCTTCGGCGTCCGCGCCCGACGCCACGGCGTCGTCCCGCAGCGTGCCGAGCTCGGCCCGCAGGAGCTGGGCAAGCTGGTCGCGCTGCTGCGGTGACAGTTCCATGGCACACCGAGGTTAACAGCCACCGGCCCGGTGGGCAGACCGTAGCGGCGATTGACGGGGCGCCGCGGCCGTGGGTCAGGGCGGTGCGTCCGCCCGGAGCGCCCCGGCGGTGCGGGCGGGGGCGAGGGCGGCGGCGAGCCGGGCGGCGTACGGGCCGGCCGCCCCCACGAACGCGGGCGCCGCCGAGACGACGGTGGCGGCCGCGGGGTGACCGGCGGGCAGCAGCTCGGCCGCGGCCAGCAGGTGCCCGGCCGCGGTCACCCGGTCGGCGTCGCCGGCGCCTGGCTGCAGCCGGGCGCGCAGCAGGTGGGCCACGGCGAGGACGAGCCGGTCGACGCCCGCCGTGGCGGGGTCCGTGTCCCCGGCGCCGTAGACGATGGTGGTCGCCAGGCCCACGAGCTCGTCGACGGCCCCGGCCGCGGGAGGCTCCGCGGCCGCCCTGACCAGCACGGCGGCCAGCACGTGCAGCGCGCCCGGCCCGTCCGCGGCCCGGTCCTGGGCCCGGTCCAGGGCCTGGTCCAGGGCATGGTCCGGGGCATGGTCCAGGGCATGGTCCGGGGCTTGACCTCGGGCCTGGGCTTCGGTGCTTGCCGCCTCCGTGGCGAGGGCCGACACCGTGTCCAGCAGGACGAACCGCAGCGCGTCGAGGTCGAGCGGCGCGGCTGCCGGGGCGGCGAGCCGGGCGCGCAGGGTCGTGGGGTCCGTCGGGGTGTCCATCGCGCCGCCGCCCCCGTCAGTGTCCGCTGTGGATGAATCCGGCCCAGGCCACGACCCGCGCCGGGTCCGTGCCGGCCAGCTGGCGGGCCAGTTCCTCCGGCATCGCCGGCGGGACCTCGCGCCGGGGGTCGAGCATCCACAGCTGCGCGCGGCGCAGCGCGTCCCACGCCGGGCGGCGCTCGGCCATGAGGTGGTGGTGGAACATGTACACGAGGACGGAGGTGTCCTGGTCGGGGGCGCTCCACTGGGTGGACAGCACGGTGCGGACCCCGGCGGCGAGGAACGCGGCGCCGAGGCCGAACGCCGCGTCGTGGCCGCGCCCGGCGACGCCCGTGCGGCAGGCGGCCAGGACGACGAGGCCGATGGCCCGGTCCGGCACCTTCGCCAGCAGCGCGACGAGCTCCTCGGCGGTGAGCCGCCCGTCCGGCCCGGCGAGCAACAGGTGTGAGGCGGTGTCGCCGGCCGCCGGCTGGCTGACCCCGTGGCAGGCGAGGTGCAGCATCGCCCCGGCGCCGGGCCGGCCGGTGGTCAGCCAGTCGCGCACCTCGGCGGCGGTGCCGGCACCCGACGTGCTGGTCGTGCCGTCGGGGCGGCGGCCGACGTAGCGGGCGCCGGGGTAGAACGAACGGTGGACGGCCTCGGCCCCGGTCCGCGCCGCGACCAGGTCGGTGGTCCCCTCCCCGGTCCGCGGGTCGGCGACGACGAGGCCGACGGGCAGGAGCGGCACCGGAGACGCCGCCGCCGACCGGCACAGCATCCGCGCCGAGACGGTCTGCGAGAACGCCACGAGCCGCACGGCACGGGTCCCGTCGCCGCGCCGCGCCGCCTGCCACGGCACCCGGGCGAGGTCGCTCACCGACACGAGCACCACCCGCGGCGGCCGCCCACCGGCCGCCGGCGGCAGGGTCGGCAGGAACCGCTCCACGAGCGGTCCGACGGCGGCCCCCCAGGCCCAGTCGCACAGCGCGTCGAGGCTCCCCGCGACGGCCTCACCGTCCGGCGCCTCACCGCCCGGCGCAGCGCCGTCCAGGCCCGGCGCGGAGACCGCGGCGAGCAGACGTTCGACGCCGACGTCGGGGACCAGGTCCGGCAGCGCCATCAGGCCCGGCGGACCGACGGCCGGCACCATGACCGCCCAGCCGTGCATCCGGCCGACGCCGGGTGTCTGGTCGGTGCCGGGCACGAGGTAGACGAGCGCGTCGGTGTCCAGGGCCGCGAGGGCGGCGCGGATGTCGGGCAGTCCCGGCGGGTCGAGCAGGCCGGCGAGCGCCGGGTCGCCGCCGTCCTCGTCCTCGGACAGCGCGGCCAGAGCGGCGGTGCGCAGGTCGGCGGGGATGTCCCCGGCGCCGCCGGTGACCATCCGCCAGCGGGTGGCGAGTCCCGGCCGCCCGGCCCGGTCGAGCCGGGCGGCGACGTCGGCGAACTCGGTGGCGGCGAAGAGCGCGAGCCCCCGCCCGACGTCGAGCGCCCGCACGGCCCCGGCGAGGTCGTCACCCGCGAGACAGCGCCGGGCGATCTCCAGCACACTGCCGGCGGCGGCGCGGGCGGCGGCCCGGGCGGCGGCCGCGTCGCGCTGCAGGACCACGTCCCAGGCACAGCGGCGCAGCCCCGCCGGCACAGCGCCGCGCGCGAGGGCGAACCCGGCGTCCAGCGGGTCGTGCATGCCGTCCTCCTCCATGAGTCCCGGCAGCTGGGTCGGGCCGCCATCTCCACCACGCGACGAACCGGCCGCGCCGCCTTCACCGCACACCGCCCGATGGCCGGTCAGCCGCGGGTGGAGGGCGTGTTCCGGCTGCGGTGCGGCCGGGGTCCGGCCGCACCGCCGCGGGTGGTACGGGTCACGCCTGGAGGTCGATGCCGAGGATGTCCAGGACCGCCCTGGTGATGCGGGCCATCGCCGTCTCGTCGGCGAGCAGGAGCGTGATCCGCTCGCCGGGGTCCGCGCCGGTGCCGGGGACCAGGTCCAGGTCCTCGACGCCGCTGCCGGAGCGGAAGGTCAGGTCCAGGACGATGCCGACCGCCTCGACCGGGTCCTGGCCGGCCCTGATCCGGCGGTCGATCGCCTGGACCGCGGCCGCCGCCAGCTCGGCGAGCCGGGTTTCGTCGTTGTCGTGGCGCTCGCTGAGGGCCAGGTGCGGCTGCTCGAACAGGGCGGCCGAGTCGGGGTCCGAGCGGGGCGATGGCGTCACAGGTGCCTGCTTTCTGCCGAGCGGGCGCTCGACGAAGTTCGCGTACCACGTCGTGCTCTGCCGCATCGCCGCGAGGACGGTCTCCACGTCCGCCGCGACCGCCCGCTCGCTGCCGAGCGGCTCCCCCGTGACCTTCGAGCGCAGCTCGGCCCACGCGCTCAGCGGCCAGAGGCCGGTGCCGGCCGTGGCCGAGACGCCGACCCAGACGAGGATCTCGATGGCCAGCGCCGAGTGCCACGGGTCGTGGTGCAGCGCCGCGGCGAGCCAGGCGGGCATCCTCGGGCGCTGGAGCGCCCCGACGGCGCCCCTGCGGCGGCGATGGCCGTCGACGGTCGCGGGGGTGAGCCGGCGGACGATCCAGCCCTCGAGGTTGTGGATCGGCACCTTCGCGTTGCGGAGGAGGTCCTCCATGACCGCCTCGACGTCGTCCTGGAAACGATCGAGGCAGTCGGGGCGCAGCCCGGCGATCGACGCGGCACACGTCGGATGTCCGCGCTGCAGCTCGAAGCGCCGGGTGTGCTGTTCGAAGACGAGCGGCCAGACGACGTCGTAGGCGCCGGCCGTGAGGGCGGTGTAGTCGTTGCTGCCGATGGTGTCGCTCGCCCGGTGCGCCAGCTCGCCGACGCGGGCGAGATCGCGCACCGTTTCCGTCGATTCGGGCACCTCAGAATCCTTTCGCCTGCTAATGCTGCAACAGTGCCCGAGCGCCCCCGCACCGGAAAAGACCATTACGCAAAAGATCCCACTACCCGCATCCAATGACGTTCCTTCGGCTTTCTGCCGTCCGTCGATCGGTCGGGTCCCGGCACCCGATATCCCGACCCTTTCATTGGACAAAGACTGGCCAAGTTCTGCGCAATAGTGCGGACATTGAAGAGTGACGTGGTCTGAGCGGCGGAATGGGGGCTTACGCTGGCGCCCGTCGAATCTTCGCGGGAGCAGTTCGAGAGGGGGACCGGTGTCCGCAGAGGACGATCTCGTGCGCGAGCTGGTGCGAGTCCGCCGGGGGTGGGGGCTGGACAGCCACGACCTGCGGGGCCGGGTCGGCGAGCGGCTGGCCGCGCTGTGCGGTGTCGAGCCGACCGACAGCGACCGCGACATCCGCGACCGGCTGCTCACCTGGCTGGGCTCGCACGTCGTGGACCTCCCGGCGGAGCTGGCCCGCACGACCGCGGTGGCGTTCGCGCTGGAGCGCGACGTCCAGCACCGGCACCTCACCCAGCGGGTCGAGTGGCTGGCCCGGGAGCAGTCGTGCGCGCCGCGGACGGTACGCCGGCGGATGGACCACGCGCTGCGCCTGGTCGTCCGGGCCGCCCTGAACCGGCAGGAGCACCGGGGGACGGCCGACCGGCAGCTGCGCTCGCTGCGCGCCGTGCTGCACCTGGGCGACGGCACGCTCCAGCTGCACGAGGCGTGCGAGACCGTCGACGTCACCGCGCCCGCGAGCCGCCGTCCGGCGAGGCTGCCCGCCACGCACGAGTCGTGGCTGTCGCAGGGCAGGACCGGCTCGCACTACACGGTGGTGCCGCTGGTGCCCTGTGCGCGGTTCGAGGTCGAGGTGCGCCTGTCGCCCGGCACCCACCTGCGCATCCACCGGCTGGAGGCGGCACCCCCGGGCAGCGCCGGCGAGGAGCCCCCGGCCCTGGAGACCGCCGGCGCCGCCGTACACGCGGAACAGGACGGGCAGAGCGGGCAGGACGGGCGCCGCGGGCTGCGGCTGGTCTTCGACGACCTGGTGCCCAGGCACGGCTACGGGCTGGTGTGGACCGGCGGTGACCACGTCCCGTCCCCCTCTCCCCCGATGGACTAGTCATCGCGTTCCGGCGCCTAGTCAACGTTGCCGATATCGATCGTCTCCGCAGGTCGAGAGGCTTCTTGCGTACCTCTCGAGCGACGAGGAGCACGCAGATGACGACCCTTCGACCGACCTTCGAACCGGAGCCGGAGCCTCTGCACGCGGTGCTGGCCCGGCTCGTGCACCACGTGCTGAACGGCCCCGTCGCGCCCACCACCCGGCGGCTGCTGCACACCGCGTCCGGCGGCGACCCCCAGCTGCTGCGGGCCCTGGTGACGACCGCCCTGGCCGACGGCACCCTGGTGTGGCAGTCGGGGCGGTGGCGCTGGGCCCCGGACCTGTCGCAGGCGAGCCGGACGACCGGCCTGATCGAGGCCAGGGCGTTCACCATGAAGCCCGACCAGCTGGCCGCCCTGCGGACCCTCACCGCCACCGGCGCCGAGCCGTTCGCGGCCGTCACCCAGGCGCTGGGCGACCGCACCGACCCCGGCGACGCCGCCGACGAGACCCGGCTGACCCGCCGCGAGCGGGAGGTCCTCACGATGCTGGGCAGCGGCCTGAGCACCAGGGGCATCGCCCAGCGGCTGTGCCTGTCGCAGCGGACCGTGGCCAAGCACCAGGAGAAGGTGTACCGCAAGCTGGGCACCTCCGACCGGCTGACCACCGTCCTGCGGGCGCAGCGGCTGGGCCTGCTGAAACCCGGTGCCTGAGCCGTCACGCAGGCAGGGCCCGGACGCCGCACCCGGCGTCCGGGCCTCAGGAGCGCAGCGGCTCCGGGAGCCTCAGGAGATCTCGCTCGGCCTGGTGTCGCGGTCCAGCTCGTCGCCGTCCACGACGACGACCTCGGCGACGCGGCCGTTGAGGTACACGGTGACCGGCCGCTCCTCCTTGTCCAGCAGGGCCAGCCGGGCGGTGGTGGCGCTCTCCATCGCGGACTGGACGTTCTGGACGACGGAGGTGAACTGGTCGGCGTGGATGCCGTACTCGTGCTGGCCGATGACGATCCGCTTGGTGCCCATGACGGTCTTCCTCTCAGAAGGTGGTGCGTTGCGATGGACGCCGGGCAGGTCAGGCGACTGCCTCGACGGTGAACGAGAACGAGAAGTCCTGCGCGCGGCGCAGGGTCCCGTCGGCCGGGTGCCGCCCCGCGCCGAACCCTTCGTGGGCCAGCAGGGAGGTCCGGTAGAGCCCGATGCTGTCGCCGACGGCCCGGCGCAGCAGCTTGTAGGCGACGTTGACGACGACGGCCCCGGCACCGATCGCGGCGACCGCCAGGGCCGCCTGCGGCGCGGCCAGGGCGAGGCCGGCCAGGGTCGTCGCCGCGCCCTGCACCTCGGGGTCGCCGAGCTCGGCGCGCATCATGTCGCTGAGCTCGAGACTTCCGGCCGAGTCGCGGGACACGAAGACCGCGATGTCGAGGAAGTCGGTCGCCGGCCCGTGGTAGACCAGCAGCTTGTCCAGCGGCAGCCGGTCGCCGTCGCGGACGTTGGCGAAGCGCTGGGTCTGCGCGGTGTAGACCGGCGTGCCCGGGTGCGATCCGCCGGTCAGGACCACGGCGTCGACCCGGACGTCGGCGCCGAACAGGGCCCGGTTGCGGTGCACGACCAGCTCGCCGAGGCGGACGGCCACCCGTTCGGGCGCCGCGCCGCGCGCGGTGAACGACGGCGTGAGCAGTCGCGCCGCCGGGTCCGGACGGTCGTCGATCGCAAAGGTGACCTCCTCGGCCACCGGTGCGGGCACCGGGCTCAGGTCGAAATCGATGAAGCGGACGGTGTACTGGATCTGCGGGCCGGACGACATCACCATGTCGCGCGTGCCCCCTACAGCGATCTGACGGACAAGCTGTTCGAGCGGCGACGGCCAGTGGCCCTTCCGGTTGGTGTACGCGGCGCCCTGCTCCAGCACGGACAGGTCCTGCGGGCGGTCCGACGCCACGACGACGAGGCTCTCCGGGCGCACCGCGCTCGGGTCCAGCCCGTCGGACCAGCTCAGCTGTACCCCCTCCAGCCGCCCCGTCATGTCGTCGAGGCCGAAGAGGTAGAACTGCCCCGGGTCGAGGCGGATGCCCGACGGGCTGAACCTGGTCTGCAGGGTGATCGCGCCGCCGACGCCGATGTCGACGAGCGCGACGTAGACCGTCCGCTCGCCGCTGTTGCCGATCCGGACGAAGACCCGCTCGTCGCGGTACAACACCTCCCCGGTGTGGCGCAGCGGCTGCTCGGCGCCGTCCACGACGCGGCCCCACTCCAGGCTGATTTGCGCGTCCAGGGCGAACCTGGGGTCGTCGTGCAGCTCGCGCAGCCGGGCCGCGCGGGCGAGCCGCACCAGGTCGATCTTGACCAGGCCGGCCTGCGCGCCGCCGGCCGGGCGGGGCGGGTGCAGCGGGCCGACCCGGTCGCGCAGCGCCATGCCGCCTTCGCCGTCGAGGACGACGTCCGCGACGGTGGCCTCGCCCGGCTCCGCCGGTCGCAGCAGGGGCGTCGTGCCGACGGCCAGGCGGAGCTCATCGGCCCGCGGGTCGTCGGGGATCCCGACCGGCAGGCTCGGCTCGGACGAGCGGGTCTGGAACGCCCGGGCGCCGGGTGGCACGGCGGTCCACGTGCCGGCGAAGGTCAGGTGGGCGTGCACCTCCAGGGAGCCGACCCGGTCGACGACCGCCGTCCCGACCGCGTGGGCCGGGTCGGCCTCCACCGCCCCGGCCGGCATGACCGCGAACTCGTCGCCGAGCCGGATCCCGAGCAGCGGCGCGACCTGCAGCGAGATCCGCTCCGGGTTGGCGCCCGGCACGACCCGCAGCGCGCCGGCCGCGTCCGGGACCCGGGTGGAGAAGATCACCCGGTCGGCGGCGACCCCCTCGGCCTCGGGCCGCTGCGCCGGGGCGAGCGCGAGGACCTCCCGGCGCACCCGGTCCATCAGCGACGACCAGGTCACCGGCAGGTCACCGGCGTCGCGCAGCGCCCGGACGAACGCGTCGGTGAACATGCCCGTCCGCACGCCGTGGGCGTTCGTGTACTCGTACGCGGCCTCCTCCGGCGCGCAGGCGACCAGCCGCACCGCGAGGTCGCTGCCCAGGATGTCCCTGGGGAGCCCGCCGAGGCGCTTGAACCTGTCGAGCTCCTCGGCGACGTGCTCCTCGGCCCACTCGTACGGGTAGTGCAGGGCCTTGACCCTGAAGTCGTCGCGCGACACCAGCGCGGAGTGGCACGCGTCGATCATGACCGCGACGTTGTCCGTCTTCCCGGTGAGCAGCGCGAGCAGGCTCGACAGGGTGGCCGCCGTGATGCCCCGGAAGTCGCCCTCGGTCGACTTCTCCAGGTCGTTCGGCACGATGAACTGCACCGAGGGCCGGCCCTGCCGCGACGGGTGCCGCTCGTCCGGCGGGGCGAGCAGCCGCCCGCCGTGCCCGCTGTAGTAGACGAAGACCGAGTCGCCGGCGCCGGTCTGGGCGATCAGCTGCTCGTAGGCGTCGAGAATCCCGGCCCGCGAGGCCGCTTCCCCGGTGCACCGTTGAATGGTGAATTCTCGCCGCGAGAGCGCGTCGGCGATCGCGTCGACGTCGTTTTCAACTCCGGCGAGCCCGTTGGTCTGCGCGCCGATCAGCAATGCCTTCCGCGCCACAACGCCCCCTCAGCAAGGTGGGTGAAGAAATCCACCCCGGACGTTATTGGCTGCGCGGTGCGGCAGTCACTAGCCGACGACTACGTTGGTTCACGTATTGCGCAGGACCGCCCTTGTGGGCAAGCGCTTCCGGTATCGGGCGACACCGACTCCTACGAATCGGCGAACAACTGCAGCCGTTGTGCCGCCATCGCGGCCATCTGCCGGTTCTCGACATCCGCTTTCCGAAGGATGCTGCCGACATGGACCGCCACGGTCCGCTCGGCGATACCCAGCCTCCTGGCGATCTTCCGGTTGGTGTCGCCGGCGGTCAGCAGTTCGAGCACCTCCATCTCCCGGCCGGTCAGCCCCCAGGGGACCGCCGGTCGCCGCTGCTGCGGAATGGCCGCCTGCGGCGGGACGTCGGACGTCTCGGCCGGCCGCACCGGCTCCAGCTCGACGCCGGCCGCGCCGGCCAGCTCCTCGACCGCCCGCAGCAGCGGTTTCGCCGACAGCTCGCGGGCCAGCCCGTACGCGTCGCCGGCGCAGTGGGTCACCGTCTCCTTCGGGCCAGTGCGCACCGCCGCCTCGGCCGCGCGCCACAGGGCGTAGGCGCGGTGGTACGGCCGCTCCAGCCGGGCCCAGCCGGCGGCGACCCGCTCCCACTGCCCGGCGGTGGCGGCGGACCGCGCCCGGTCCAGCTCCGCCCGGCACTGCGCCGACAGGACGTCGACCTCCGACCCCGGCTCGGCCGGCCGGGCCCGGTCGAGCAGCGGCTCCAGCGCCGCCAGCCGCCCGGCGAGCGCCTCCTGGTGCCGCTGCCGCCCCTCGCTGCGCGGCACGTCGGCGGCCGCCCGCAGCGCGCTCGCCAGGAACCGCAGCAGCGACAGCACGTGCTCCGTGCCCTTGAGCAGGTCGATCCAGCGGTCGACGGCCTCGGCCGCGGCGTCGTGCTCCCGCTGCCAGAGCGCCAGGTCGATGAGGCAGCAGGCGAGCGGGCTGAGGAACCGGGGGTCCGTGCCGGCGTCGGCCCGCAGGTCCCGGAGCAGCTCGGCGGCGCGGCCGAACCGGCCGCGGGCGACGTGGATCTCGGCGAGGGTGAGCCGCGGGTACCGGGTCTCCCGCACCGGCCGATCGCGGATCGCCCCGGTCAGCAGCGACTCGGCCTCGTCCCACCGGCCGAGCATGACCAGCGTGGTGCTGACGTTGTTGGCCAGCACCCGGGTGCTCTTGGTCTGCAGCCCGGCCGCCTCGCAGCGGTCGAGCTCGTCCAGCGCGACCGCCGCCGACTCGGCCAGCCGGCCGGCGTGCTCCAGGGCGACGGTCAGGTTCCCGTACGCCCGGTGCAGGTCCTCGAGCTGGCTGACCTCCTTGGCGATCGCGACGGCGGAGAGCAGGTCCGGGATGCCCTGGTCGGGCTCGTCGAGCAGGGTCAGTGCCACCCCGACGGTGTTGAGGGCGCGCCCCTCCTCGGCCCGCGCCCCCGCCTTGCGGGCGTGCCCGACGGCGGTGCGGGCCGCCGCCAGCCCGTCCCGGTAGTGCCCGGACTGCAGCTGGACGGTCGCGAGCGCGGCGAGCACGCGGGCCTTCGCCGCGCTGGGCGGCTCCAGCGGCAGGAGGGTGTCGGCCCGGCGGTAGGCGACCACCGACGCCTCGTTGTCGCCCTGCTCCCACAGGTACCGGCCGAGCCGCTCCTGCAGCTCCCCGGCGCGCACGGGCCGCCCGCCCGCGTCGACCCCGTCGATCGCGCGGCGCAGCAGCTGGAGGGCCTTGTCGAGGTCACCGGCCCAGCGGGCGGCCTCGGCGGCGGAGGCGAGCAGCCGGTCCTCGGTCGTGCCGGCGACCGCGGGCGCGTCCGGGACCAGCTGCCAGAGCCGGTCCAGCACCCGCTCGTAGTGGCGCTGCGCGACCCGGAACGCCTGGCTGCGCTCGGCCTCCGCGGCCGCGGCGAGCGCCGCCCGCAGCGCCTGCGGCCAGCGGCGGGCCTCGAACCAGTGGTGGGCCAGCGTCGCGGCCGGGTTGCCCTCGGCGGCGAGTGACGGGTCGGCGGTGAGCGCCTCGGCGAGCAGGGCGTGCAGCTCGCGCAGGTGCCCGGGGCCGAGGTCGTCGAGGACCACCTGGCGCAGCAGCGCGTGGCGGAAGTCGTACGTCAGCCGCTGCGGGTCCAGCTGCAGGATCTGCCGGTCGTCGCAGACCCGCAGCGCGTTGTCGAGCACGCGGGGACGCAGGTCGCAGACCGTCGCCAGCAGGTCGTAGCCGACGGGCTGGCCGGCCACGGCGTCGGCGTCGACGACGTTCCTGGCGTCCTCGCCGAGCGGGTGCAGCCGCGACTGCAGCAGGTGCTCCAGCGAGTGCGGCAGCTGCCCCGCGGACGGGTCGGTGAGCCGGCCGTCGACGATGAGCTCCTCGGCGAAGAACGCGTTGCCGCCGGTGAGCCGGTGGTACTGCCGCACGACGGCCGGCTCGAGCTCCTCGGCGACGGACGCGCCGAGCAGCTCGCCGAGCTCGGTCTCGGTGAAGGCGGGCAGCCTGATGTGCTCCACCCGCGCCCACGTGGTCTCCGCCAGCAGCGCCATCAGCCGGCTGCCCTCGATGTCCCGGCCGGGCCGGTAGCTGAAGACGAACAGCACCCGCTCGTCCGTGCGGTACTGCACCAGGTACGACACCAGGTCGAGGGTCGACGGGTCCGCCCAGTGCAGGTCCTCGAAGACGAGGATGGTGGGGCCGTTCGCGCCGAGATGGTCGAGCATGCGCAGGACCGCGCCGAAGACCCGCATCTGCGACACGGGCTCGGCGGCGGCGCCGATCGCCGGTCCGCCGCCCGGCAGGCCGGCGATCAGCTTGGTCAGCTCGGTGTACGCCGGGCCGCCGTACCTCGTCACGTAGTCGTCGCCGTGCGCCCGCACGAGCCGCCGGATCGCGTCGACCAGCGGCGCGTACGGCACGCCGACGCCGAGGTTGACGCACGCCCCCGACAGCACGTGCAGCCGGCCCGCCGGCCCCGCGGCGGTGACGGCCTCCGCGGTGAACTCGCTGATGAGCCGGCTCTTGCCGATGCCCGCCTCGCCGGCGATCAGGACGGTGCCGGTGCCGGCGGCACGGCCGGCGTCACGCAGGAGATGCCGGAGCCGGTCGAGCTCCGTGCGACGCCCGACGAACGCGCGGGCCGTCCGATCGCCTGCCATTGCGACATCGTGCCTCCGCCACCGGCCGATGTCAGCCGGGGCCGTGCCGAGTTCCCCCTCGGACGCCGCACGTCGAACCGAAGCGGTGGCGCCCGATAGCGACACGGACGGCAGAAGCCAGGAGAACGGAGGGTGGCGATCAACCCCGGTCGTCGTTGACGGCGCTGAGCCGCTCGGCGACGATCGTGCAGAGCTCGGCCGGGTCGGCCCCGGCCGCGACGGCGGCGCCCCAGGCGGCGGCGAGCTCGCCGGCGAGCAGCCCGGTCAGCCGGCACTGCGCGGTGCAGGGCAGGCCGCCGTCGGTCTCGTTGTCACACATGTCGATCTCCGGTCGCTGCTTGTGCGCCAGGGCCGGGCGACCGGCCGAAGCTCGCTGTCCGTGTGCCCGGATCCGCTGGGTCGGGGATGGGTCACACGCGTGGTCATGGCCGTTCACCGCAAGCCTCCTGTTGTCAGCAACCGGTCGAGGACGGTGGCGACGCCGTGCCGCCGCACCGCCTGGTGCACCGTGCGGAACCCGCCGCCGTAGACCGGGTCGGGGTTGGTGCTGAGCCGGCTGCGCAGCTCCAGCGCCATAGGGGTGCCGTGCCGCCGCAGCCACGCGTAGGCGAAGAGCTCGCACAGGCCCTCCTCGATCACGTCGTCGACCGGCGCCCGGCCGCGCAGCGCGAGCCAGGCGTGGCCGATCTCATGGGCGACCGCCCGGCCGAAGTAGGTCGGCGGCAGGCCCGCGACGATGCTGATCCCGGTCACCCGTGTCCCCTCCGCTGCGCCGGTCGTCTGTTCCGTGAGCCCGAGCAGGACCCCCGTCGTCACCAGCCCGGCGGTCGCCGCGGCCTCCTCCGGGCTGACGATGCGCACCCGCACGCGGTCCGGCAGCTCCAGCCCGATGTCCGTCATCTGCCGGCGTACCGACGGCAGGTGCAGCCTGGCGTCCTGCTGGGTCTCCACCGCGTCGGCGAGGCACGTCGGGCAGCGCATCATCCCGGCGGCGAAGGGCCGCCAGCCCCGCGGCGCCGGGTCGGCGTGGGTCAGGGCGCAGAACATGCACTCGGCCAGGACCGGGTGGGTGGCGCAGGTGACCTCGCCGTGCAGCGACTGCCGGTATGCCAGCACCGGCCGGCTCCCGCAGACGGTGCACACCGGCGCCACTACAGCGGCGTCCATCTGCCGGTCACCTTGTCCCGGACCCATCCCGTCGTCGATCTGATCGGCGGCTTCCCCGGTACGACCACCGGCGGGCGGGGCTGGGGCACCGTCCTCGCCGGGTCGGCCGCGGGTGGCGGCTTGCCGGTGAGCCGGTAGCGGAAGTAGTAGCCCCAGTCCTCGATGGGCGGGCGGGCGGCGGGCACCTCGCTCAGGGTGGCCCGCAGCAGCCGCCGGCCGTCGTCGTCGAGCGCCGCGTCGGCCCGCGCCGGGTCGCGGGTCGTGGACTGCTGGTCGCCGCTGCTGAAGACGCGCAGGACGAACAGGCCGAACTTGTAGCAGTCGGACTGGGTGGTCAGCCACCCCTCCGGCGCGTCCCAGTCGGGCGCGTCGAGCTGCGCGACCTCCGCCATGGTGCCCTTCTTCCGGACGCCGTCGCAGTCGACGAGCATCACCGACGGGTGCCCGCCGAGCCGGAACAGCTCGTTGCGGGCGTTGAGGTCGCCGAAGACCAGGTCCTTGGCGTGCAGCCAGTTCAGCGCGGCGGCCAGGTCGCGGCAGATCGTCAGGCGCTGCTCCACCGTGACGACCGGCATCCCGACCAGCGCCGCCCGCTGCGGCGGCACCAGCAGGTTCTGCACCTCCCGCGTCGACGTCTTCTTGGCGCCCGTGCCGGGCAGGGTGCGCAGCTGCATGAACGACGGGTCGATCAGCGGCATGATCACCCCGCTGACCTGCTGGCCGTTCTCCACGACCCGCAGCGGCCAGGCGGTGAAGCCGTCCAGCTTGGCGCGGCCGGCCGGCTCCAGCCCGTTGCGGAACTTGACCAGCTGCCGCGGTCCCTGCCGGGCCTTGGACTCCGGCTTGTACTCCTTGTAGACCAGCGGGCCGGGCGCGTCGGGGAGCCGCAGGTGCGGTGCCTCGTACACCCTGGCCTGCCCGCCCGTGCCCAGCAACTGGCCGAGCGCGCCGAGCTGGCCCACGGTGACGACTTCGTCGGCCACCGCGTCACACGGCCCAGATCGCGACGGCGGTGCGATCGTCGTCGTGGGTCTTGCGGGCGAAGTCGACCTGCGCGGCGAACTGCAGCGGCGCCGGCGGCTCCCGCCACGCCTCGGCCAGGAACCTGCCGACGGTGCGGGTGCCGTCCTCCAGCGGGTCGCCGAGCCCGTCACTCATGAGCACCACGACGTCGCCCTTCTGGACCTTGGTGGTGATGGCTCTCCCGGCGGGCGGCCGGCTGAGCGGCAGCGCCTGCGTCACGGAGGTGGCCGCGCCCTCCCCGCTGTTCTTGGTCTCGAACATCGGCTGCCAGTGCCCGTCGTCGCGCAGCACCCACGCCGAGGAGTCCCCGACGGCGTAGAAGTACGCGTCGACCTCCGGCTCCACGGGGCGCAGGTCGATCACCCCGAACAGTGCGGTGGCGGCCAGGTGCCGGGCGATCTCGCCGGCGTCCAGCTCCCCGCCGTCCGGTCCCGGCTCGACCAGCTTGTTGCCGAGCCGGACGATCTCGTCGCTGAGCTGCGTCACGATCTCCGGCCAGTCGATCTCGGCCGGGGGCTTGCGGGCCAGCGCGAGCGAGACGAGCTCGGCGCCGATCCGCGTGACGACGGTCGCCGCCTTGTGCGACAGCTTGCTGTTGGACACCCCGTCGGAGACGACGGCCACGAGGTGGCGGCGGTCGTCGGTGCAGCGGAACGCGTAGTCGTCCTGCCGGACCGTGCCGTTGTACCGGTGGCTGAGGCCGCGCACGCTGGCCGCGCGCAGCTGCAGGACCCGGCGGTCGGTGACGTCGTGGAGGTACACGCCGTCCAGGACGGTGTCGCGGCGGTCCCACTCGGCCGGGTCGGGCCGCGGCCGCACCCTCAGCGCGGCGGCACCCGGGTCCCCGACGGAGTACGGCGTGAACCCACCGACCCAGTCAGGCTCCGGCCCCCGGCCCGGCGACTGAGCCTGGGGTTGGACCTCGGCCCGCGGTTCGGGCTGCGGCTGAGGTTGGGGCTGCGGCTGAGGTTGGGGCTGCGGCTGGATCGGGGCCAGGGCCTTGGTCAGGGCCGGGGTCTGTGCCTGGACGGAGGTCCGCGCCGGGGTGTGCGCCTTCACCGGAGCCTGCGCCCGGGCGGACCCGTGCGCCGAGACCTGGGGGGCCCGGGCCGGGGACTGGAACGGGGGCTGGGCCTCGGTCTCCTGTTTCGCCGGTGACGGGCGGCGGGGGGTCGAGCGGCCCAGCGCGGCGTGCCCCTTGACGATGCGCCGGGCCGTGGCGACCGGATCCATCGGCGCGCCGTCCCAGTCGTGGCCCCGGTGGTACACCAGCCGGACGACGGCGAGCGGGTGCGCCGCGCTCAGCCCTTGCAGCGCAGACTCCCACTCGTCGTCCCCGGCCTGCGGCCCGTCGGCGAGCACCAGCAGCAGCGGCGGCTGCGCGGCGAGGCCGTCGGCCTGGAAGGTGGCCAGGTCCTCCTTCATCCACCCGGCGACCTTCTGGAAGGCGGCGCCGTAGGCCCGCTCCCCCTCGACGGTGAGGGGGAGCGAGTCGCTCGCGTGCGCCGGCTCGGCCCGCAGCAGGACGCGCCGCACGGTGCGGCCGAAGCCGACGGCGGTGAGCCGGACCCGCGACCCGAGGTCCGGCTCCTTCAGCACGCCGATGAACCCCTGGACGAACGCGTCGACCGAGTCCTGCTTCGACGGGTTCGCCGGCTCGGCGGCCAGGTCCACGAGCAGGTACAGCGGCAGCAGCTCCGGGCTCATACGAAGTCGTCCGGGTCGTACTGCTTGATGCCGGCCGGCAGGCTCGACTTCGGCGGCAGGATGGTGCCGGTGCCGCCGCCGGCGAGGCTCAACCCGGACTGGATCATGCTGGAGATCAGGATCTCGGCCACGCCGGTGATCGCCTTCGCCGGGTCGTGGCCGGGCTCCATCATGTACAGCGACATCGTCTTCGTGCCGGTCGACGGGTGGATGAGCGAGCCCATCACCTTGATGTCGGCCTGGTCGACGCCGCACGGGATGAAGTTCGGGTAGATCCGCGCGGACGTGAGGGCGGCGAACGCCCGCTCCCACACCTGCTTCTGGTCGGTGGGCTCGCCGTCGCTGATGAACCAGACCGCCGGCCGGTGCACGACGTACTGGTCGGCCTTCAGCTGCGCGACGTTGGCGTCGATCTCCCGCTGCAGGGTCTGGAACGCGGCGGCGTAGCTGGTGCCGCCGCGCACCGACAGCGCCGGCAGCGTGAGGTCGGGGTCGAGCAGGTCGCACAGCGGCAGCCGGACCTGCGCGTCGTCGGAGAAGTCGATGAGCCCGAAGCGCACCTTGTCCGACAGGATCGGGTTCTCCGCCAGCGCGTCGACGATCGCCGGCAGCATCCTGTTGGCGCTGTCGAGCTTGCTGCCCTGCATCGACAGCGACACGTCGACGACGAGGTAGAACGGCAGGAGCTTGGCTCCGGAGTGATCCATGGTGTTCCTCTCGGTCGGGTTGGGGATCAGGGGGCGCCACGGTCGGCGGACAGGCCGCTCACCGCGGTCGCCAGATCGGTCACGGCCCGCGCCTGGTCCTGCAGCCGCTCCAGCTCGGCGGCGACCCTGGCGTTGCCGCCGTCGAAGCGCTGCGGCCAGATGGACGACATGTCCTGCCGGCAGAGGTTCTCGTAGTCGCGTTCGCTGCGGTTGGTGCGGATGACGGTGTCGAAGAACCGGTCGGCGGCGGCGGCGAGGATCCGGGTCATCAGCCGCACCTCGTCCAGCAGCGCGGTCTCCAGCTCGACGACGCAGTGCTCGACGACGGCGGTCAGCTCGTCGTACAGCCCGTCGACGCCGGCCGCGGCCGTCTGCTGGAACGCGGCCCGCTGCGGCACGGCAGGGTCCGGGTGGCCGAACTGCCCGACGACGCGGGACACGCGCTTGCGCGACCCGTCCGGCATCACCACCCACTGGCTGCCGCCGGTCGGCGCGGCCTGCTGCGCCGGCACCGCCTGGGGCGGTGCGGCCTGGGGCGGTGCGGCCGGTGCGGCCTGGGGCGGCGCCGCGGAGCGCGGCACGGACCGCGGCGGCGGGGGCCACTGCGACGACGACGGCGGCGCGGACGGTGGCGCGGACGGCGCCACGACGGTGTCCCAGTGCACCTCGCGGACGATCGGCTGGGTGACCCGCAGCACGACGCTGCCGTAGTCCTTCTTCAGCTCGCACATCCGGTGCAGGGCGCCGGCGAGGATCCTCGCCTGCCGGTCACCGGCGGTGGCCCGCAGGTCGTGCAGGGCGTTCGGCCCGGCCGGCACCAGCTCCGGCGTCAACCGGCCGCGCAGCACCTCCGCCACGTCGTCCCACAGCTGCTGGACCGACGCGGCCAGCGACAGGTCGATCCCGCTGAAGATCTCCCCGATCCTGGTCCGCGCCCGGTAGTACTCGTCCTGCTTGGTCTCCAGCGGCCCGTGGACGAACTGGCCGTGGATCTTGGAGGTCCAGGTGGCCCGGTCGCCGTGCCCGAGCCCGCCGCGCGTCCAGGCCCGCGCCTCGCCGACCGCCTCGGCGATCGCCTCCGTCAGGGTCCGGCCGGCGTCGCCCGCGGCCAGCGCCGCGTCGTACCGGTCGACGAGCCGCGACAGGTCGTCGGCGAGGTCGTTGCGCAGCTCCTCGGCGAGGGTCCGGAACTCGTCCTCCCGGTTCGGCAGCAGCTGCGCCAGGTCCCGGCTGCTGCGCTGCACCTCGGCGGCGAACGCGGCGACCGCGCCGGCGACCCCGGACGCGACCGACACCGCCGCCCGGACCACCGCGCGGTCCATGTCCGCCAGCTTCGCCGCCAGGTGCCGCAGCAGCGGCTGCAGCAGCTCCTCGACGACCTCGTCGCGGACGGCGACGTCCGCGGTCAGCACGCGGATGTCGCGCTCCAGCGAGGCGTCCCGGACGCTCTTGACGGTGTTGTCGAAGTACTCGCCCTCCGGGTCGTTGGCCCGGTCGCGGTTGACGACGACCACGTAGTAGTCCTCGAGCGGCACGCCGCCGCGCGCGGAGTCGGCGAGGTTGCGGGTGTAGGAGTCCTCGGCCAGGTAGCTGGCGCCCTTGCGGTCGCCGCGCTTGACCATCACCAGCAGGTCGATCTCGTTCTTCACCTGCTGCAGGAACTGCCGGTCGATGTCCAGCCCGGCCTCGCCCGAGCCGGGCAGGTCGATCAGGCCCAGCCGCGTCGCCGTACCGTCGAGAAAGGACTGCTCGATCCGCACGCTGCGGACCGCGTGATAGGGCTGGACCTCCACCGGGTCGCCGGTCTCCTTGCGCGGATAGGCGATGTACGGCCGGAGCCGCTCGAACGGCACGGTGACCATGCGGTCCGGCCCGAGCAGCAGCGCCTCGTAGCTGGCCAGCGACCGGTGCGCGGCGTGCAGCTTGCGCAGGTAGTCGTCGGCCTTCGCGCCGGCGGCCTCGGCGCTGCCGGCGGCCGGGTAGCGGTAGTCGCGGAAGCCGGCGACGTCCTGCGGCACCGGCCCGAGACCGGCCTGGTCGTGCAGCGGGGCGAGGTACCCGTCCCGGAACGACGCCCAGGTGTGCAGCATCAGCGTCGCCGACGGCGTGCCCTCGGTGTGGTAGATGCTGCTGGCCGCCGCCGTCGTCGGGTTGAACCGCGTCGACGGCACCACCGTGTCCGGCAGGTTCGTGATCGTGCGCAGCAGCGTGCTCTTGCCGACCTTCGTCGCGCCGATCACGCCGATGTTGACGGTCTCCCGCCGCACCCGGGCGGCCGCCGCGTCGATCTGCCGGCCGGCGTCCACGATCCGCCCGCCCGTGCCGGCGAGCGCGCGCCCCTGCTGGAGCAGCCCGCCGACGTCGGCGATGATCCGCGCCCGCTCCGCGACGTCCTGCTCCCGCCGGACCGCCTGGTCGGCCGCCTCCAGCAGCCCGACGAGGCGGTCGAGCCCGCCGGTCATCGCCGCCCAGCCGACGCTGAGCCGGTCGACGAACGCCCGCTGGCCGCGCCGCCCGTTCAGCGCCTCATTGATCCGAAGGTGGATGTCGGTCTCGGCCACGCCCCAGCTCCTTCACTCGTCGCTCAAGGCTCACTTGACGGACAGCGCGGCGGTCGCCGCTGTCCGTCAGAAGCCGCGTGCGAGTGAACGCCCGACATCCCGATGGAGGCTGAGTGACGTGTCCATGCTTGGACAGCGGCGCGCGCGTGGCGACGACACGGTGTACGTCCGAGCGACGCCGCAGAAGGTCGAACTGACCGAGACCTACGCCGTCGACCAGGAGATCTCGCGCAACCCCACGATCGAACAGGTCGGCGACGGCGCCGGCCGGATCGAGGTCACCGTCCCGTACGACGGGTACGAGTTCTTCACCCGGCAGGCCGTCGCCGACGTGGAGCGGGCGGTCGGCGCGCGCGGCGCCGGCGAGCGCCGGGGCGTCATCGGGCACCTGCTGCTCGCCGACCACACGAACACGTCGGGGCTGCGCAACGTCATGCGGCCGCACGGCCAGGCCGGGCTCGTCCCGCTGAGCATCCCGGTGGCGGACCGCGACGGGACGCTCGACCTGAGCGGCGGCCGGCAGGCGAGCGTCGTCACGCTCGACTACCAGCCGGACAACCCGCCGGTGTACCCGGTGGCGCTGACGGTCGAGCTGGACGACCTCGACACCCTGACCGGCACGTTCGACACCATGCAGACGCTGATGACCCGCGGGCGGGAGAACCCGTCGCTGGTCATCGAGCGGCTCCAGCAGGAGGCCAGCTTCTCCAGCGCGCTGCTGCTGACGTTCCGGGTCAAGATCGCGCTCCCGGTCAAGGCCGGCTACCCCGCGCTGCGGCCCGCGGTCACCGACATGTCGGTGGAGTGGCCGACGCTCACCTCGATGCGCAGCACCGAGCTGTACATCGAGAACTTCGGCGGGAAGCCCGATCAGCGGATCCGCCGGGCGCCCGTGCGGTACAACCCGGTGAAGGGCCGGCTGGAGTGGAAGGCCGTCCCGATGCGCGAGGTGAAGGAGGGCGGGCCGGGCAACGGCGCCGGCACCCGGGTCTTCCTCAGCGCGAGCTGCCTGCTGAAGATCGGGCACCCCGGCGAGCTGTTCGACCAGGACCAGCTCGAGGTGACCGCCCGGGTGCGGGTGCCGGACTACCTGCTGTCCGGGATGGAGGCCCGCCTCTACGACGCGGCCGGGCACCCGCAGCGCACGCAGCCGAAGCTGGCCACGAAGCTGAACGTCCGCACCATGGTCTACCCGGCCGACATCTTCGCCGGGCGGGCGTTCTCGCCGTACCACCAGTTCGTCGTCGACGACATCCTCCCCGACGAGAAGCGGATCACCGACGTCGTCACGGTGCTGCGCAACTCGAGGTTCACGGTCGACGAGCCGCGGCCGAAGGAACCGCAGGACCCGCTCGCCCCGACGTGGCTGGTGGTGGCGCACCGCAGCCAGGGGCCGGACAGCCTGGACCTCCTGGTCGCCGTCGAGGGCGAACGCACCACCCAGGGGCACAAGCAGCTCCTGCGCTCGGACTACGAGGTCAGCGGGATCAGGGACAGCGGCCGGCTCAAGGTGTCCGTCATGGCGACGCTGCCACGGGACCACCGGGAGCTCACCCGCGAGATCAACGCCTTCCAGAGCAAGCTGCGCGAGCGCTACCACTCTCACCAACTGTCCAGGAAGTCGGCGGGATCATGACTGAAGAACTGGTGGACCGCGCGCCCCGGGTGCGCTGTTACGAGTGCGGGTCCGACCGCGTCTTCGCGGTGTGTCACCACTGCCAGCGGCCGATGTGCGACCACCACAGCCCGCTCGCCTACCGGCAGGGCGGCACGCTGGTCCGGATGCCCGGCGGGTCGGCCGAGGAGGCGCGCCCGGCCAGCAAGGAGCTCGCCGGCCTGCACCTGGGCGGCCTGCGGGAGGCCGTCTACCACTGCAAGGACCACGTGCACATGGTCCGCGGCAGCCTGATGCCCTGGGTGTACGGCGGCGCCGGCGCCGCGGTGCTCGGGCTGCTCCTGCTGTGCGTCGCCGCGAAGTTCGGCCTGTTCCTCATCCTGACCGGCGGGCTGGTCGGCGGCGGCGCCTGGCTGCTCGGCCGGGCCATGGCCACGCGGATCGTGCGCCCGCCGCTGCCGCTCGTCCCGCAGGTGAACACCGTCGAGCTGCTCGAGCGGCTCGCCGGGTACGTCCGGCTCGAGGACGGCGAGTACACCAGCACCGTGGAGTCCCTCACCGGGCAGTTGACGGCCGAGATGTCGGCCAACGAGGGCCACGCCGCGCTCCGCGCCTACCGCAGGAAGTTCGGGGTGCCGGCCGCCGAGCCGGTGCCGTTCTCCGGCGGGTACCTGATGCTGCAGGGCGACGTCGGCCTGGCGTTCCGGGCCGGGCAGGCGCCGGTGCTCAGTGGCGGCACCGGCGTCTCGATCGGCGGCGAGTCCGCCGACGAGCACGAGCTGTTCCCCGCCGACCCGCAGCTGCCGCAGCGCGAGAGCACCCTCGCGATCGACTACGAGGTGCAGGACCGCCGCAGCCCGCGCGAGATTCCACTGTGGATCGTGCCGTCCCTGGTGCCGGCGTCGGACCGGCGGGCGCTGGAGATCGACCTGCACTGGAACCGGCTCGGCCCCGAGCGGGAGCAGCGGCTCAGCCTCGCCGTGTTCGACCTCATCGAGCTGGAGGTGCCGGCCAGCTGGGGCACCGTGGAGAGCTCCGCGCCCGGCCAGGTGGCGATCGGGCGGTCCGGCGGGCGGCGGACGATCCGCTGGAAGCAGCTGCCGCCGCCGCAGCCCGGGGCGCGCAGCCTCACGTTGCAGCTGCGGTTCGAGCGGCCCATCACGGAGGTGCCGGAGTCCACGGACCCGGACGACGACGGCAGCCGCAGCCGGCTCACGCTCTCCGGGAAGGTGGAGGCCACCTTCGAGGGGCTGCTGTCCGGGGTGACCGGCGTCGGCGTCTACCTGCCCGGCGGCGGGCCCGGCCACGCGCCGCGGCCGAAGACGCGGACGAAGGTGGCGGTGACCTTCGACGCCAGCCTCCGCTCGATCCGCTACCAGGACGACCGGGTCGTGCCGGACGAGAACCACGACGACGACCTCGCGCACGGCCGGCACCGGGCGGACGAGTTCCACGGGGTGCTGCCCGACTCGCGGACCGTCGCGGAGCTGACCAACGCGATCAGCTCCGACGGCTACTACGTGAAGAGCGTCGTGGAGCACCCGCCGTTCCGCGACGACGTCCGGATGGGCGTGGTGAACCGGGTCTGGGACATCGCCGGGCGGATGTACGTCGGGCTCTTCCCGATGGACTTCGACATCAACCTGCGCGGCGACGAGATGGCCGTGCAGGACGGGTTCACCGGCAACACGGTCGTGCAGGTGACGGTCAAGGGCGCGTACGCCAAGGGGACCCTGGTCGACAGCCGGGAGTCCGCCGACACGACCGGCGCCGTCCTGGACCTCGCGGACGCGACGGTCGAGACGGACCTGCAGGGCGACGAGCTGCTCCGGCGGATCGAGGACACCTGGGTCAGCCTGCACACCAGGGTCACGGACCTGCTGGCCGCCCGGGCCGAGCGGACCGTCCGGCGGCACGCGCTGCCGGGGGCGGCGGAGAAGATCCACCACGGCGAGCTGGTCGACTCCGTCCCGGAGCACGTCGTGCGGGCCGACCCGATGCCCGCCGTGTCCGCGACGGCAGTGCCCATGCAGACCGCGTCCATGCCCACCGTGCCCGTGCCGGCGGCGCCGGTGCCGGTCGCGCCTGGGCATGTCGCGCCGAACGGCGGGCCGGCGCCGGGAGACCGGCGCGCCGAGCTCATCCGGCAGCGGGAGGCCGCGGACGACGCGGTGATCAACGGCCGGATCAACGAGGACACGCACGGCCGGATCGTCGCCCGGATCGAATCGGAGCTCAGCAGGCTGGAGGCGTCACGATGAACATCAAGTGCGGGGTCAACGGCGAGGCGCGCGACGATCACCAGATCTTCGTGTGCCACCACTGCGGCATGCCGGTGTGCGAGGAGCACGGCTGGGTCGTCCCGGCCGACGACGCGTTCGCCGAGTTCTCCCACGTGCTGTCGGTGCTGCCGGACGTGCCGCCGCCGGCCACGGGCCTGACGCTGCCGCGGCCCGCCATGCACTGCCGCGACTGCGTGGACAGGTTCCACAAGGGCACGGTGAAGCGGCACGGCTGGGCCGACCCCCGACCGGTCGGCCGGCCATGATCGAGGTCTCCGTCACGCCCGGCGACGTCGTCGCCGGGCGCGCGACGCCGCTGTCGATCCGCTTCGCGAACACCGGCCGCGGCTCGTGCTTCAACGTCGTGTTCAAGCTGCGGCTGCCGACCGGGGTCGTGCTGATGAGCGGCTCCGGCCAGGTCGAGATCCCGGCGATCCGGGCCGGCCAGACCCACACGCACACGGTCACCGTCGCCGCCCGGCGGGCCGGCGCGTTCGAGCTGACCAGCACCAACTTCTCCTACCGCGACGAGAACGACAGCCCGGTGCGGGTCAACGACTTCCGCGCCGGCCTGACCGCGACGGCCGCGCCGGCGCCGGAGCGCCGCAGGCAGCCCTCCGGCCGCCTCCGCGTCGAGTGCGAGGACCGCGAGCTCGACCTCGGCGCGTGGGACGAGCTGTCGGTCAGGGTCACCAACACCACCGGCGTCCCGCTCGACGACGTCATCGTCGACGTCGTCGGCCCCTTCTCCGGCGACGGCAAGCGGTCCCGGATCGCCGTCCTGGCCGACGGCGCGACCGCGAGGTGCACCTTCGCGGTGAACGCGGCCCAGGGCGGGCGGCACGTGCCGGTCACCGTCAGCACCACGTACGGCTACCGGGACCTGGGCGGGGACCTCCGCACGGCCCGGCAGGAGGACCACGCGACCGTCGTCGTGCGGGCGGTCGAGCCGCGGCAGGAGTCCCCGTCGGTGCAGACCGTCCTGTACCTGGCGGCCAGCCCGCGCAACCTGCCGCAGCTGCGGTCGGACCTGGAGATGCGCAAGGTCAAGGAGCGGCTCCAGCTGAGCCGGCACCGGGACCAGTACCGCATCGAGCCCTTCCTCGCCGCCCGCTTCGACGACATCAGCCAGGCCCTCGTCGACTACGAGCCGCAGATCGTGCACTTCTCCGGCCACGGCGACAGCGACGGCAACCTGTGCGTCGAGGACGAGACCGGCAACAGCACCAAGATCACCCCGGAGGGACTCGCCGGGCTGTTCGGCCAGCACAGCTCGACGATCCGCTGCGTCGTGCTCAACGCCTGCTACTCGCAGCGGCTCGCCGAGGCGCTGACGGCGCGGATCGACCACGTCGTCGGCATGCGCTACCGCATCGGTGACGAGGCGGCGATCGAGTTCAGCGTCGGCTTCTACCTCGGGCTGTTCGCCGGCTGGGCGGTGCCGGACGCGTTCGCCCGCGGCCGGACGCACCTGCTCGCCCGGCCGGCGCTGTACCGCGAGCACGACTCGCCGCTGCTGTTCCCGCCAGCGTGACCGGCGGTTTTCAGACCTTCTCGATCCAGAACTGGATGGACTTCGGCGGCAGGGTCAGCGCCAGGACCGGGCCGGTCTTGTCGCCGAGGCCGCTGTTGTACTGCGACGGCGTGTACTGCTGCCCGTGGAAGGCTCGCGTCGAGCCGGTGTCCACGGTGTACGAGACGGACGCGGTGCCCCGGTTGGTGAAGGCGAAGACCAGCTTGCCCTGCGGCGTCTTCCAGGCCATGATCCGCTGGTCCTGGCGCACGGTGCCCTCGTCGACGTGGTGGCGCACGGAGTTCCACGGCAGGTACTGCACGAAGCCGGCGACGGCGTGCCAGTTCTGGCGGTTGTAGTCCCAGTGCCCCTTGGCGATGTTCGCGTACTTCGTGAAGTCGTTGTCGTCGTACGGGCGCCAGAAGCCGAGCGAGTAGCCGGCGGCCTCCGTGTTGTACGTGGGCTTGAGCGCATGCAGCCAGAACCACGTCGGCGAGTTCTGGAACGTCATCCAGTTCATGATGGACTGCGCGGTGTTGATCATCCGCCAGTCGCTGGTGCCGCCGGACAGGTACTCGAACTCGTTGTTGTAGACCACCTTCCCGGCCGCGTTGCCGGTGAACGCGCCGGCGGTCAGCTGCTCGTTGCTGTCGGCGCCGATCCGGTGCCAGCTCCAGCCGTCCACATAGGACAGCGCGGTGGCGTCGGCACGGATGAGCGCGCCGCCGCGGCCGTTCTGCCCGGCGTTGGAGTCGGCGTGGATGTGGATGTCGGGCCGGCTCGCCCGGATCTTCCCGGCCGCGACCTTGAACGCGGCGTAGTACTGCTCGTTGGAGTAGCCGCACGCGGAGTACGCCAGGTTGGTCAGGTGCGGCTCGTTCTGCAGCCCCCACATCTTCACCGGGATCCCGTTGGCCTCCAGGTACTCGATGTCGCGCACGAGCGCGTCGCCGAGCTGGTCCAGCGCCGCCGGTGTGGTCGAGGCGAGCGTGCCGCCGATGTAGCTGTTCGTGGACTTCCAGCCGGGCGCCGGCGACCAGTACTCGGCCGCGACGCCCTCGATCCCGGACTGCTGGATCAGCTCGCGGATCTCGGCCATCTGCTCGGGCCACCGGCCGACGATGTTCTTCCGGTCGGCGGTCAGGCCGCGCAGGTACAGGCCGAGGGCGAGCCGGCAGTAGCGGAACCCCCGGTCGGGGCGGACCTTCAGCATGTCCCGGTAGAGGCGGGTGCGCTCCTCGGCGACCAGGTCGTGCGGCACCGACGTGGTCGCCTCGGGCAGCCCGTTGTTGCCGGAGCCGATCGAGTCGAACTGCAGCTCGACGCCGAGCCCCCAGATCGTCTGGCGGGGCTGGTCGTGGCGGATGACGTAGTCGGCGGCGGCCGCGGACGCGGGTGCGGTGCGGGCGGCCGTGCCGAGGACGGCCCCGGCGCCGGCCGATGCGGCCAGGCCGAGGGTGGAGCGGCGGGTGAGTGCCATGGCGGTGGACCTCCTCGTTCGAAGTTGCTATTCGGGCTCCCGCAGCGGCGGAAGGCCCAGGGACTTGCGCGGCGCCGGACGGAGCAGGCTCGCCGCCTGTACCGCAGAAGCGCCGCCGTCGAGCACGATTTCGGTCCCGGTCAGCAGGGCCGCGGCCGGTGAGACCACATAGGACACCGCGGCGGCGACGTCCTCGGGGGTGCCGAGACGGCCGAGGTGCGCCTCCCGCTGGCGCGTCTCGTCGTCGGGGTCGGTGAGGCGGGACAGCGTCGCGGGGGTGCGGATCCAGCCCGGTGCGACGCTCACGGCGCGGATGCCGTGGGCGGCGTAGTCGACGGCGAGCTGGCGGGTGAACGCGGCGAGTCCGGCCTTCGCCGCCGCGTACGCGGGCAGGCCCGGCGCGAACGTGTGCCCCAGCACCGACCCGATCGTGACGATCACGCCCTCGCCGGCGGCCATCATGCCGGGCAGGACCTGGCGGGCGCACAGGTAGGCGGACGTCAGGTTGGCGTCCAGGATCCGGTGCCAGTCGGTCGGCTCGGTGCGGTGGACGGGCGCGCCCTCGGTGCTCCCCGCGCACGTGACGAGCACGCCGACGGTTCCCATGCCGGTGAAGCGCCGCTCGACCGCGGCCGGGTCGGTGACGTCCGTGTCGTCCTTGTCGATGCCGACGACGTCGTAGCCGTCGGCGTGCAGGCGGGCCGCCACGGCCGAGCCGATGCCGCCCGCCGCCCCGGTCACCACGGCGATGGTCATGCCCTGAACACCTCGTATCTCGCGATGAGCGACTCGTCGAGCGCGACGCCGAGGCCGGGGCCCGCCGGCACCGCCAGCGCACCGTCCACAAGGGACGGCTTGGTGAGCGGGAGGTCGTCGCGCAGCGGGTTCGGCAGCCGGTTGTACTCGTAGATCGGCACGTTGGGGGTCGCGGCGGCGAACTGCAGCGCCGCGGCGAGCCCGACCGCCGAGCCGACCCCGTGCGGGGAGACGGTGACGTGGAAGGCGTCGCACAGCGCCGCGATCCGCCGCGCCTCGGTGATCCCGCCGGCCCGCGCCAGGTTGGGCATGACCACGTCGACGGCGCGGGCGAGCAGGAAGTCGCGGTACCCGTACCGGCTGAACTCGCTCTCACCGGTGACGACCGGGATCCGGACGGCGGCGCGCACCTCGGCGAGCCCGGCGACGTCGTCCGTGGCCAGGGGCTCTTCCAGCCACCGCACGCCGAGGCCGTCGAGCGCCTGGCCGAGCCGGATCGCGGTCTTCACGTCATACGCGCAGTTGAGGTCGACGTGCAGCGCGGCCCGGCCGGCGAGGGCGTCGACGACCGCCGACGCGTGGGCGAGGTCGGTGGCCTCGCCGCGCCCGAGCTTGAGCTTCATCGCGCGGAAGCCCTGGTCGAGGAACGCGTGCGCGCGCTCGGCCGACTCGGCCACGTCCGGCAGGAACGGGATCGGGCTGGCGTAGACCGGGACCGTCTCGCGGACCGGCCCGCCGAGCAGCCGGTGGACCGGCAGCCCGGCGGCCTTGCCGCGCAGGTCCCACAGCGCCAGGTCGACGCCGCTGATCGCCTCCAGGTAGAACCCGCCGGTCCGGCCCGCGCCGGACTGCGCGCCGAACATCAGCTCCCACAGCGCCTCCGACGCGCCCGCGTCGCGCCCGACCAGCATCGGGGCGAGCAGCGTGCCGACGATCGTCGCGGTCACCCGCGGCTCGGGCAGGCCGTAACACTCGCCGATCCCCTCGATGCCGTCGACCGTCCGGATCCGCACGAGGGTGGTGTACTGGCCGAGCCGCGGCAGGACCCGGTGGCTCGACGCGGGGGTCGTGAGCCAGTCCGGGACGGTGTCGTAGAGGTCGGCGAACGGCGCGGCGAGCGCGATGGCCTCGACGGAGGCGATGGTGAGACTCATTTGATGAGGGCGTTCATCCGGTCACGGGCAGCCATGAGCGCGTCCTTCGGGGTCTTCTTGCCGATGAGGATGGCCTGGACCTCTTCGGCCAGGACCTTCTCCATCTGGGAGAACTGCGGGTAGATCCAGAACGGGCTGGCGCTGGAGTTGACGCCGATCTGGCTGGTGAAGTCGGTGGCGAACTTGTCGTTCTTCACCTCGGTGGCGGCCTGCCCCGCGTTGGTGGTCGGAGGGAGGCCCGCCTTGGTGAACCACGGGATCGAGTAGCCGGTGTCGGTGGTGATGGTCTTCGCGAAGTTCGCGGCCGCGGCCGCGCCGGCGCCGTTGACCACCACGATGATCTGCCCCCAGGCGAGGTGCCGCGGCTTGTCGCCGGCGTTCTTCACCGGGCGGGCGACGGGGACCATCTTCGTGCCGAGGTCCTTGTCGGGTGAGGATTTCGTGACGGCGGCGCGGCCGCCGATGGCGTCCTCGTAGAAGGCGGTCTTGCCCTGGGACATGAGGGCGCGGGCGTCGACGCGGTTGACGTCGGGGGCGATGAGCTTCTGGTCGTAGAGCTTCTTGTACCAGGTGAGCGCCTCGACCGACGGGTCGTCGCCGATGACGATCCTGTCGTTCTCGACGATCGGCGACCCGAACTCCCACAGCCACGGGATGATGTCCTTGAGCTGGTCGACCTTCGTCATGCCCGCCCACGGCACGACCCCGCCGCCGAGGCCCTTGACGGCGGTGAGCGCCGCCTCGAACTCGGCGATCGTCTTCGGGGCGCTCGTGACGCCGGCCTTCGTCAGCAGCTCGGTGTTGCTGATCAGGCCGATGCCGGCGGTGGTCCACGGCAGGCCGTACTGCACGCCCTTGGACTGGCCGAGCGCGAGCGGGGCGGCCGCGTAGTCCTGGCCGGTGGCGACGCTCTTGAGGTCCAGGAGCTTGCCGGTGGCGGCGAGGGTGGCGAGCCAGGCGACGTCGAGCTGGACGGCGCCGGTCAGCTGCCCGCCCTGCACCTGCAGCAGGACCTGGTTGAGGTAGTCGTTGTAGGGGTACGACGGCGTGCTGATCTTCGTCCCGGCGTTCGCGGCGGCGTACCTGTCGATCGCCGCCTGCAGGGGCTCCTTCGTCACGGCCTCGTTGTAGGCCCAGCTGGTCAGCGGGAACTCTTTGACGCCGTCGTCCTTGAGGCCTTCGGTGCCGGCGGGCTTCGGGGTGCTGGTGGATGGGGCGCAGGCGGCGAGGACGGTGCCGAACGCGCCGAGCTTGAGTATGTTGCGGCGGCTGAGTGACATGGGTGTGCTCCTGGGCTGGGGCGGGGTGTTCAGCGGCGGGGTGCTCAGCGACGGGGGGTCAGCCCTTCACGGCGCCGGCGGTGAGGCCGGCGACCAGATAGCGCTGGAGGATGGTGAAGCCGATGACGACGGGGAGGGACACGACCAGGGACG
>NZ_JBFANF010000083.1:0-47834 GCF_040674675.1 Dactylosporangium sp. NPDC049742
CGGCCCTCGCGCCGGCCGCCGCCCGGCTGCTCGGCCGGCCGCTGCACGTCTTCGGCACGCCGGGCCGCCTGGCCCGCGAGTCGGCGGCGCGGACCCCCCGCCGGACCGCCGCCACCGCGCTGGCGCTCGCGCTCGGCCTGGCGCTGGTCAGCTTCACCGCCGTGCTGGCGACCTCGGTGAAGCGGTCGGTGCAGCAGACCTACGCGGAGACGGTCAGCGCGGACTTCGTGGTGGAGAGCGCCCGCAACGAGATGCTCGGCGGTCTGCCGGCGACGGTCCACCACCACGTGGCCGGGCTGCCGGAGGTCGCGGTGGCGTCCCGGCTGCGCTACGGGCACTGGAAGGACGGCGAGACCGTGTCGGCGCTCACCGCCGTGGACCCGGCCACGCTGCCCCGGGTCACCACGCTGAAGCTGACCGCGGGCAGCCTCGACGCGCTCAACACCGGCGGCGTCATCCTCGCCGGGCACGTCGCCGCCGAACGCGGGCTGGCCGTCGGCGACAGGCTGCCGATGACCTTCTCCCGCACCGGCACCCAGGACCTGCCGGTCGTCGGGCTCCTGCGCGACCGTGACGCGCAGGCCCTGCAGACCGACTACATCATCTCGCTGGACACCTACGCGAAGCACTACGCGGAGGACGTCGACGCCAGCGTCTTCGTCAAGCTGGCCGGCGGCGTGAGCCTCTCCGCGGGGCAGCGCGCCCTCGCCGCAGCGCTCGCCGACATGCCGACCGCGGAGGTCCGCGACCAGGCGGCCGCCGTCGCCGGCCGCACCGCCACCATCGACCAGGTCCTCGGCCTGGTGACCGCCCTGCTGCTGCTCACCATCGTCATCGCGCTGCTCGGCATCACCAACACCCTGGCCCTGTCGGTGTCGGAGCGGACCCGCGAGATCGGCCTGCTGCGCGCGGTCGGCATGACCAGGACGCAGCTGCGCACGATGGTCCGGGGCGAGGCGGCGCTCCTCGCCGCCCTCGCCACCGTGGTCGGGGTCGGCCTGGGCGTCGCCCTCGGGGCCGGCACGGTCCGGCAGCTCGGCACGGCCGCGGAGGCGGCGGTCGTCCTGCCGGTCGCGCAGCTCGCCCTCGTCGTCGCCGTCACCCTCATCGCCGGACTGGTCGCCGGCCTGCTCCCCGCCCGCCGGGCCGCCCGCCTCGACGTGCTCACCGCGATCACACACCCGTAACCGCTCATCGACCACCTGCCCCACCCGCAGGTCGGGTCCGTCGACGTCTCCTGGGGTTCCGCGGAACCCCAGGAGCTCGCTGTCGGGGCCGGGCGGGCGCGTGGGGAGCGGCTGCCCTACGCGCAGGTCGACGCGGTCACCGGCGAGGTGGCGGGGACGACCTCGTTCGCGGACCCCGACCCGGGGCTGCGCACGGTCACGATCGGCTACACGTGGCTGGGGCAGCGCTGGTGGGGCACGGGCGCGAACGTCGAGGCGAAGCTGCTGATGCTGGCGTTCGCGTTCGACACCCTCGAAGCGGTCCGGGTCGGGCTGGTGACCGACGTGCGCAACGTACGGGCGCAGCGGGCGATCGAACGGCTCGGGGCGGCGCGGGAAGGGGTGCTGCGCAAGCACCGGCGGCGGGCGGACGGGTCGTGGCGGGACACGGTGGTGTACTCGATCGTCGACGATGACTGGCCCGGGGTGCGCGACGGGCTGCGCGGGCGGCTGGCGCGGGCCGTGTCGGCTGGTCAGGCGGGCGGGACCGGACCCGGGCCGGACAGCACCACGGGGCGGGCGTGGAGTGATTGGGGTGCATCGCGACGCGGTGCGGCGAGGCAGTGATCCGTCGGGCGTAGGTTGGTCGCCCCAGCACGACGGGAATCAGTGGCGAAACCGGCGCCTTCACGTTCATGAAGGAGCGCCCCAGGTGCGGAAGTCGTTCAAGAGCATGCTCGTCGCCGGTGCACCTGACCCAGCCCGCCCTGGCGCCGGCGGTGCTCGACAAGTCGGGGCCGTCGTCGACGACCACGTACACGGGCGCCATCGTCATCGACGACTCGGCCGACGTCGACCAGACGTCGCTGCTGGGCAAGAGCATCACGGTCACCGCCAACGTCAGCTGAGCCGGACGCGGGTCACTGGGCCGGTCGTCAGTCGAGGACGAGTGCATGCGCGCCTGGTACGCCGCGGTCGCCGTCATGGTGGTCGCGGCCCTCGCACCGGCCCAGCCCGCCGGCGCCTACGTCGCCCGGACGGCGGTGGGCGCGCGGGCCGCGACGGTCACGGCCGGCAAGCTCCTGACCGTCGCCGGCGCCACGGCCACGAACATCAACTCCGCCACGCCCGTCACCGTCACCGTGAGCAACCCGAACCCGTTCCGCCGGTGGGCGCACATCGTCACGGCCGTCTTCGCCACGTCCTCGAAGAACGGCTGCTCGGCGGCGGACTACCAGATCAACGGCAGCCCGCGCACGGTCGGCCGGGCCGTGCCGGCGAACGGCACCACCACCGTGTCCGGCGTGACCGTCACCGCCGCCCCCGGCTGCAAGGGCACGACGGTCACCCTCACCTACACCGTCAGCTGACCCGGATCTCCGGTTTTCACGATGTACACGCAACGTAATCGTTAGATTGCGAAACGTGTTCGCGTCTTGAGGGGCGTGACGGTCGTCGTGACGGGGGTCGGGATGCGTGCGCAGTCCGGGTTGACGTCGAGTGCCGCGGGTCGCCGCGGACCGGGCCGCCGCCGGGCGCGCACCGGCCTTGCGCTGGTGACCGCCGGGCTCGTCGGGCTGGTGGTCACGGGAGGGCCGGCGTTCGCCGGGCTGATGGGCGGCGGCACCGCCTCCCCTGGGCCGTCGGGTGCGGCGGTGACCGTGCCGGCGCCCGCGCCGGCCGCCTCCAGCAAGGCGCCGAAGGCGCAGCAGCGCACCCGGCCGTCGACCGCGGCGCCGAGCGGCGCCGCCCCGGCCGGCGGCATGAGCCCGGCGGCGAACAGGAGCCCGGGCGGCGGCAAGAGCCCAGCCGGTGGCACGAGCCCGGCGGGTGGAGCGGCTTCGGGGCACGTGCCGCTGGACGCCGACGGCAACCCGGCCGACGCCGTCGTCGACGACGCGACCGCCGCCGGACCGGCCGCCGAGCCCGGCCCCACACCCGGGGTCCCCGCGGGCGACGCGAGCGCCGGAGGCTCCGCTGCCCCGTCGGCCGGCGAGCCCACCGGTACCGGACCCGCCGCGACCGACCCGGCGAGCCGCGGCCCCTCAGACAGCGACGCCACCGACACCGAACCGGACACCGAACCGGCCGGCGACGCCGGCGTGGACGTGAACACCGCCGGGGTGATGGCCGCGATCCAGGCGCCCGCGGACGTCGTCGCGGTGCCGGTGCCGGGCGGGCTCAGGGTGGCGTGGACCCACGACGGGACCGGCGTCGACCACTACGTCGCGACCGCGTACGACCAGCGGGGGTCCGTCGCCGGCAGCTGCCTCGGCGCCACCGCCGGCACCGGCACCTGTGAGATCCGGGTCGGGGTCGCGGCCGGCGGGTCGTACACCGTGAAGGTCGTCGCATACGGCGGCGCCGGCGCGTCCGATCCCTCCGCCCCCGCCACGTCGGGCGTCGTCGTCGCCGGGCCGCCCGCCGCACCGACCGGCGTGCACGCCACCGTCACGTCGGCGACGTCGGTGACCGTCGGGTGGACCAGGCCGGCCGCACCGGCCGCGGGCGTCGACCGGTACGTCGTGACCGCCGTGCAGGACGCGTCGAAGACCTGCGCGACCGGGGACGGCGCCACCACCTGGTGCCCGGTGACCGGGTTGGAGCCCGGGACCGCGTACACGTTCCGGGTCGTGGCGAAGGGCGCGGGCGGCGACTCGGCACCGAGCGCGGCGTCGGCACCGGTCGTCGCCGGCGGCCCGGCCGCGCAGTCCACGGACGTCCCCGAGCCGGTCGGCCTCGTCGTCACCCCCGGCGACCAGAAGCTGCTCGTCGAGTGGCGGGCGCCGTGGGACCCGGACCACGCCGTCGGCGGGTACACCGTGCACGTCGAGGAGGAGCCCGGCCGCGACTGCGTCACCACCCACCCGACCTGCACCATCGAGGGGCTGGCGAACGGCACCTCGTACACCGTGAGCGTCCGCAGCGACGGCGCGACCTCGGGCGAGTCGGGGTGGGTGACCGCGACCGGCACGCCCAGCGTCGCGCCCGGCGAACCGACGGCGGTGACCGCGGAGGCGAAGATCGAGGCGATCGCCGTGTCGTGGATCGCCGGCGCGCCCGGGACGGGGGTGGCGCGGTTCCAGGCCCTGGCGACCGCGCCCGGCGGCGACCACGGCGTGTGCGAGACCGTGTCCGGCAACTCGTGCACGATCAGCGGCCTCAAGTGGGGCGACACGTACTCGGTGACGGTGATGGCGATCGGCCGGCACGGACGCAACTCCGCGTGGAGCGAGCCGGCGAAGGTCGCGGTGCCGCACGAGGTGACGGTGCCGGCGGACCTGCCGGCCGGGATCGGGCACTTCGGCGGCTCCAGCGGCGACGAGGTCGCGCCGGGTGAGCTGTTCACGGTGACCGGGTCGGGCTTCGCGCCGCACTCGACGGTGAAGGTGGCGGTCTACTCGACGCCGGTCGTGCTCGCCACGACGATGACCGACGGCGCCGGGACGTTCAGCGCCGAGGTGTCGGTGCCGGAGGCCGTCACGGGCGGGCCGCACACGCTCGTCGCGGCCGGCGTCGACTCGGGCGGGGAGCCAAGGTTCCTGACGATGGCGGTGACCGTCGCCGCGGAGTACGAGGCGACCGAGTTCGGCGACGCCGGCGGCAGCGTCCTCGCCGTCACGGGCGACCCGGTCGGGCGGACCGCCGGCGCGGGCGCGGCCCTCGTCATCGCCGGCATGCTGCTCGTGGGCGCGTCATGGAGGTTCAAACACTAGGTCAAACACTGAGGGCACCCGCGGTGCCGCGGATGCCCTCAGTGCGTGGTGACACGAACCTTCAATGTCCTGCCTCGGCGTGGAACCGCTCGACGAGATCCGAACGGATCCGGCCGCGGTCGGACACCTCGATGCCCTTGGACAGGGCCCATTCGCGGATGGCCCGGTTCTGCTCCCGCTCGGCGCGGGCGGACAGGACCGGCCGGACCCGGCCGCCCGGACGAGCCGGGGCGGTGGGAGCCGGGGTGAGACGGCCGACCTTGGTCGCGGCGCCGATGAACGACGCGAGGGCCTCGCGCAGCTCAGCGGCGTGCTTCGCGGAAAGGTCGATCGTGTACTGCACGCCGTCGAGGCCGAAGCTGACACTCTCGTCGGCGAGCTCGCCGTCGAGGTCGTCGATCAGCTCATGGATCACGCGTCTGGCCATGACGATGCTGCCTTCCGGTACGGGGAGTTACTTCCGTACCCGTCAACAACCCGAATTCCGCGTAAAAAACGGTCAGACGGGCAGTGACGGGCACGGAACGGTCGCTGGAGCGTACCCGAAGAGTAACCGCGTTCAGACGGCGGCCCGGGCGGTCTGCCGCGCCCGAGTGGCCTCCCGCCGCTCCACGAAGCGGCTCGCCTGCGTGTCGAGGTCGGCCAGGTACGCCGACAGCTCCTCGCGCGCGGCCTCGCCGTCGCCGGTCAGCTCGGTCCGCTCGAACGCCTTGACCTGCCGCAGCACCGGGGCGAGGACGTCGTCGTGGTGCAGGCGCAGGTCGTAGATGCCGGCCATGGCGATCTGGACCGACTTGCGGCCGAAGTTCTCGATGGTGTGGCCCGGCATCTGGAACGACTTCGCGACCTTCGTCACTGCCCGCATCGCCGCGTTGGGCGCGACGTCGAACGCGGCGTTGAGCAGGTTGCGGTAGAAGATCATGTGGAGGTTCTCGTCGTTGGCGACCTTCGCCAGGAGCTGCTCACAGATCGGGTCGCCGCTGGCGGTGCCGGTGTTGCGGTGCGACACGCGGGTCGCCAGCTCCTGGAACGACACGTACGCCACCGACTCGATGAGCCCCTCGTACGCGTTGCTGAACCCGCCCTCCATGTGGGTCATCCGGGCCCGCTCCAGGGCGACCGGGTCGACGGCGCGCGTGGCGAGGAGGTAGTCGCGGATCGCGGTCCCGTGCCGGCCCTCCTCCGCCGTCCAGCGGTGCACCCACGTGCCCCACGCGCCGTCACGGCCGAAGACGAGGGCGATCTCGTGGTGATAGCTGGGCAGGTTGTCCTCGGTGAGCAGGTTCACGATGAGCGAGGTGCGCGCAACGTCGGACAGCTTCGACTGGCCGGGCTCCCACGCCTCACCACCGAGCACGCCGTCGAAGTCGCGGCCCTGGCTCCACGGCACGTACTCGTGCGGGAACCATTCCTTGGCCGTGGCCAGGTGACGGTTGAGGTTGGCCTCGACCACCGGCTCCAGCTCGGTGAGCAGGGCCAGGGTGGCGGTGGGCTCGGTCGTCACGGAACCTCCGTTGGTGTCAGGGGCGGGATCGGTACAGAGTGAAACATGCTCAACTAGTCGGCGGCCAGCAGCGACTCAGGCGTCGGTGCCGTGCCGCCGAGGTGCGCGGGCTGCCAGAACACGCCCTCGGGACGGTCCCGGTACTCCCGCTGCGCGCGGTCGAGCATCGCCGTCATCCGGGTCCGCAGCTCCGCGGTGACGGCGTCGGCGTTGTCCTTGCGCGTCGGGTGCAGCGGCTCACCTGCAATGATCGTGATCGGCACGCCGCGCTGCTTCAGGTTCTTCGGGTGACCCTTGGTCCAGAACCGTTGCGTGCCCCACAGCACCATCGGCACCAGCGGCGTGCCGGTGGCCGCGGCGAGCCGGGCGGCGCCGTTCTTGAGGTCCTTGATCGTGAACGACTGGCTGATCGTCGCCTCCGGGAACACGCCGACGACCTCGCCGGCCTTCAGGTTCTCCAGCGCCGCCTTGTAGGACGCCATGCCCGCCTCCCGGTCGACGGGGATGTGCCGCATCCCGCGCATCAGCGGCCCGCCGATCTTGTGGCGGAAGATCGACTCCTTGGCCATGAACCGCACGAGCCGCTTCGACGCGTTGGCGCCCAGACCGCAGAAGATGAAGTCGAGGTAGGAAACGTGGTTGCAGGCGATGACCGCACCGCCCGTGGTCGGCACGTGCTCGGCCCCCTCGACGGTGATACGCATGTTGAGCAGCCGGAACATCGTCTTCGCGACTGCGATGACCGGGGGGTACACGAGATCAGCCATCCCATTACGCTACCGACCTTCGCTGGACGTCACCCGGTACCCTGCCCCAAGGTCGTTTCTTTCATCGTCTGCAGCGGGAGCCCGGGATGTCGGTCGATCAGGACCTCGAAGAACTACCCGAAGAGGAGACCCCTGGGGACCCGCCCGCCGCGGACGAGGACGTCATCATCGTCGTGCCGCCGCCGCGGTTCGGCACGCCCGGCCCGCCGATGCGGCGCTCGCCGCTGCTCATCGGCCTGTTCGGCGGCCTCGGCCTGCTCCTGGCGTACAGCCTCTACCAGGCGGTCGACCAGGTCCGGTCGATCCTGGTGCTCATCTTCATCGCGATGTTCCTGGCGATCGGGCTCAACCCCGCCGTCGTCCGCCTCACCCGCTGGGGTATGCCCCGGGTCCTCGCCGTCGCGACCGTCGGCATCGGCGCGATGCTGCTGCTGTGCGGCGGCCTGCTCGCGCTGATCCCGCCGCTGGTGACGCAGACCGGGGCGCTGGTCGAGAACCTGCCGACCTACATCGACAACCTGCGCCACCAGGACCAGCTCAACAAGCTCAACGAGGACTACAAGCTGCTCGACCAGCTGAAGGCGGTCGCGACCGCCGGCAACGTCACCAAGGCGCTCGGCGGGGTCTGGGGCGGCGCGCAGGTCGTCTTCGGCGCCCTGTTCAACATCGTGACCGTGGTCGTGCTGACGCTGTACTTCATGGCCGCGTTCGACCGGCTGAAGGAGGGGGGCTACAAGCTCGTCCCCGCCTCCCGCCGCGACCGGGTCGCACTGCTCGGCGACGAGATCCTCATGAAGGTCGGCGCCTACCTCGGCGGCGCGCTCGCGATCGCGGTCATCGCCGGCATCTCGTCGTTCGTGTTCCTGCTGATCCTCGACATCAAGTACTCCTACGCCCTGGCGGTCCTGGTCGCGATCACCGACCTCATCCCGCAGATCGGCGCCACCCTCGGCGCGATCGTGGTCAGCATCGTCGGGTTCGCCACCAGCATCCCGGCGGGCATCGCCTGCGTCATCTTCTTCATCATCTACCAGCAGGTGGAGAACTACCTGATCTACCCGACGGTGATGCGAAGGGCGGTGAAGGTCAGCGACCTGGCCGCGATCCTGTCGGTGCTGCTCGGCGTGGCCCTCATGGGTGTGGTCGGCGCGCTGATCGCGATCCCGGTCGTCGCCGCGGTCCAGCTCATCGTCCGCGAGGTCCTCATCCCCCGCCAGGACGCCCGCTGACGTCCTGGCGGGGACTCAGCCTCAGTTGCGGCTCAGGACCCTCGTGAACCCGGCGGCGACCGTGGTCGCGAGGGTCCAGCCGGCGGCGATCAGGCCGAACGCCAGCCACTGCCCCGCACCCGCCGGCCGGAACGCCGCCTCCTGTCCGAAGTCGATGATCGGCAGGAGCAGGTCCAGGGTGTAGACCAGCGGGTGGAGCTCCGGCGCCTGACCGGGATCGACCGGCGCCGGCCGCCAGGTGGCGAACACGGTCGTGCCGGCGACCAGCAGCGCCAGCAGCCACCCGGCGGCGCGCTGCGGCCGGTACCCGTAGCCGACGGTCACGTCCTGCAGCCACCCCCAGGACCGCGTCCACCACGGCCGGGTCGCCCGGCGGCGGCGCTGCTTGGCGAGCAGGACGGTGCGGGCGTCGTCGTCGTGGCCGAGCTGCCGGTACACGGTCGCGAGCTGCTCGTAGGGCTGCGGCGGCAGGCCGTCCGCGGTCCTGGCGAGCCACTCCAGCCGCCGCGGCGGCTCCAGCAGCGGGTCCAGCGTCTGGTACGTGAGGCCGTCCAGCCGCAGGTCCACGGGCCACGTGGCGGGGTCGTCGCGGACCAGGGTGGCCCGCATGTAGCGCAGGTCGACGGGGCCGGTCGGCGGGGCGGCGAAGCGCAGGTCGACCTCGCCGGCCTCCGCGCCGGTGCACTTCAGCGCCGCCAGGTGCGCCTCCTGCAGGCAGAGCTTGCCGCCGATCCGCGCCGCGCTCATCGAGACCCGCCCGGTCGCGGTGAAGCCGGTGCAGCAGTTCATCAGCGACCCGGTGACGATCCCGGTCGCGCGCAGCGAGGTGCCGTCCGGGTTGTCGAGGCGGGCGCCCTCGAGGAACACCGCCCCGCCGACCCGCGCCTCGACGAGCGACACCCCGCCGGTCGCGGTCAACCCGTCCCGCCCGTCGACCGGCCCCTCGACGGTGCAGTTGTCGGCGCGCAGGGCGTGCCCGCCGGGGTTGCTCAGGGTCGCGCCGGCCATCCGCAGCCCCCGGCCGACCCGGGCGCCGACGAGGCGGGTCTCGCCGTCGACCTTGACGCCGCCGAGCAGGTGGACGCCGCCGCCGACGTCGGCCCGGTCCAGGCGCACCGCGACGCCGCCGGGGTTGCGCAGGGTGGCGCCGGAGAACGTGGCGACCCCGCTGACCGTGCAGTGGCGCAGGCTCACCTCCCCCTCGACGTCGGCGCGGCGCAGGAACACGCCGCCGGCGACGGTGGCGCTGTCCAGGTCCAGGCCCTTCCGCCCGCCGAACCGGGAGGCGCCCGTCCGGCCGTCCGGCGGCGGGGCCGCGGCGGCGGGCGCGACGATCGTGGCGCCGTCGAGGTGCACGCCGCCGGTGACGGTGGCCTGGAAGAGCTGGATCGTGCCGTCGGCGCGGAAGCCCTCCTCGGCGACGAGGTCACCGCCGAGCTGGCTGCGCTCCGCGGACAGGACGGTGCCGCCCGGGGCGCGCAGGTGCGCCCGCTCCAGCAGCAGCCCACCTGCGATCTTCGCGTCCCGCAGGTTGATCATGCCGGTGCTGCGGACGCCCGACATCCGCAGGTGCCCGGCGATCGTCACGCCGGCGGCCTGCAGCCCCGGCATGACCGTGTCGCGGAAGCCGGTGAACGCCAGCCGCGCCCAGTACAGGTCCGGCGCCTCGGCGAACTCGCTCTCCTGGACCAGCAGCGGGCAGGTCACCTCGGCGAACGACAGCTCCAGCCGGCCGGTGACCTTCGCGTCGTGCAGGCGCAGCGCCGCCCGCCGGCTCGGCGGCTCCGCCGTGAGCAGCTCCACGAGCAGCGCGGCGTCGACCTCCGCGCCGCCGAGGCTCAGCCGCTCCCCCGCCGCGAACGCCCGGCGCACCAGATCATCGACGTCCACGACTGCGATGGTAGATGAGGCGATCACCCGCTCGGGGTGGCGTCTCAGGGATCGTTCAGGGCCTCACCCGAGGTCGCCGGGCGGCTCCGGCGGGCAACCTTGAGGACATGACCGAGATCAAGCGCCTCCGCCGTTCCCGCGCCGACCGTACCCTCGCCGGGGTCGTCGGCGGCCTCGCCGAGTACTTCGGCGTCGACCCGACCATGGCCCGCGCCGTGTTCCTCCTCGCCGTCCTGCTCACCGGCGGGACCGCGGTCCTCGCGTACCCGATCCTGTGGATCGTCATGCCCGACACCCCGCCGGAGGTCAGGCCCGTCAGCCCTGCGTCCGGCGGACACCTGCCCTATGGTGCGTGAGTGACCGCGTTGTGCGTGCCGGTGCTGGGCGGCACCCTGGAGGTCCGGGTGGTGTCGCCGGCCGGCGGCGCGCCCGTGGTCCTCGTCGCGCACGACGGACCCGCCTACGAGGACGGCGCCTCCCTGTCCACCGTCGCCCGCGGCGCGCACGTCGCGCTGCTGTCCCCCGGCGACCGCAACGAGTGGTACTCCGCGAACCCCGCCTACGCCGACGCCCTCGTCGACCGGGTGCTCCCGCGGCTGCCGGCCGGCCCGCGCGTCGGGCTCGGCTCCAGCCTCGGCGCGCTCGCGCTGCTGCACGCGGAGCATCACCGGCCCGGCACCTTCGCCGGCCTGTTCCTGCAGTCGGGGAGCTTCTTCACCGCCGAGCTGGACCCTCAGGAGTCGGGGTTTCCGCGGTACCGGCGGATCCTGGACTTCGTCGACGTCGCCGCGCCGACCGCGGCCGAGACGGTGCTGACGTGCGGGCGGGACGAGGAGAACCTGCACAACAACCGGGCCATGGCGCGGCGGCTGGGCGTGCCGCTGATCGAGGTGCCCGGCGGTCACTCGATGACGACCTGGCGCGACGCGCTCGGCCCGCACCTGCCCCCACTGCTGCGGCAGTTCACGGATGGACGGGAGTTCACGGATGGACCATCTCATCGGCCTGCTGCTCGGCACTGAGCAGGACTGGCCCCGCGCGTTCGAGACGCTGATCGGCCGGATCGGCCCGATCCGCGGCCGTGACGGCACCGACCACCGGCTGCGGACCGCACGGGTGAGCATCGAGCCGTTCAACCTGCGCGACCGGCCCACCCACGACCTCGTGATCGACCGCCTCGCGTACTGGTACTACCACCCCCGCGAGTGGCTGAAGAAGGTCGCGCTGATGGACGACGTGTACCTGCTCAACAGCCCGTTCACGTTCCAGTCGATGGAGAAGCACGCCGCGTACTGCGCGATGATGCGCCTCGGGCTGCACGTGCCGGAGACCGTCCTCGTGCCGTACAAGAACCCGGTCGACCACGCGAAGTGGGCGTACACCGCCGAACGCTACAACCAGCCGTTCGACCTCGACGCGGTCGCCGACGGCATCGGCTACCCGCTGTTCATGAAGCCCTACGACGGCGGCGCCTGGGTCGGGGTGTCCCGGATCGCCGACTCCGCCGCGCTGCACGCCGCCTACGACCAGTCCGGTGAGCGCCTCATGCACCTGCAGCAGTCGATCGAGGGGTACGAGGTCTTCACCCGCTCCCTGACGATCGGCCCGGAGACGATGGTGATGAAGTTCCGGCCGGAGCTGCCGATGCACGAGCGGTACGCGGTCGAGCACGACTTCCTCGACGCGACGGTCGGCGACGAGGTCGTCACGATCTCCCGGCTCGTCAACGCGTTCTTCCGGTGGGAGTTCAACTCGTGCGAGTCCCTCGTCCGCGACGGCGTCGTCCACCCGATCGACTACGCGAACGCGTGCCCGGACGTCGCCCTCACCAGCCTGCACTACTACTTCCCGTGGGCGATGACGGCGCTCGTGCGCTGGTCCGCGTTCTGCGTCGTCACCGGCCGGCGCCCCGGCCTGGACCTCGACACGGCCCGCTACTTCGCCGTCGCCGACGACGCGTCGCTCGACTACCGCGACAAGCTCACGGCGTACCGCCGCATCGCCGACGACTACCTCGCCGTCGACGACTACCGCGAGTTCTGCGACACCGCGCTGCCGCACGTGCCGGCGCTGGTCGCCGAGTGGGTCGCGTCCCCCGACTTCGACGACCTGCTCGTGTCGACCGTGCGCGCCACGTACCCGCCACACGAGCACGACCGGTTCATCGCCCACTTCCGCGGCCTCATCGACCTCTGGAAGCACGAGAACACCGGCTGACACCGCACCAGCGCGTGTATGGATCGTCCGTCAGCTGAGGCGGCCGGGGCCCTTGGCGAAGGCAACGTACAGCGCCGGCCCGATGGGGAACGACACAATGATGATCATTTTCCAGGTCGAGCGGTCGAAGTGTCGTAGCTGACGGTCGGGCGTGGTGCTGAGGTCGGCGAGGCAGCGCGCGTCGACCCAGGCGACCGCCGCCACGACCATCACCATGGCCGCCAACGCGGCCCATGTGCTGCTCTCGATCATCGGTCCTCATTTCGCCGGGCCGCCGGGCCGGCCCGCGTGCCGCACGTCCCTCGCTCAGATCTCTTCTCACTGTAGGGAAGCACCTCTGGAAACACGAGAACACCGGCTGATCCCGCCACGTTCTACTCGTCGCGGGGGAAGAAGGGGAGCTCGATGTGGACGCGGTCGGCGGCTGCGAGGATCTTCGCGGCGTCGTCGACCGGCGGGTGGATGTGCTGGTTGATCCGCTGCTTGACCTCCTTGCCGGCGGCGCCCGAGGCCACCACCCGGCGGTCCCAGCCCCGGGTGAAGACCGCACCGGCACCGCCCAGGTCCCGGCAGGTGACGTACGGGCCGGGGGTGAAGTCGCGCAGCGGCACACCGAGCAAGCCGTCGTCCCGAGGCGGCGTTCGACGCCCAGCTCGTCCAGCGCCGCCTCGATCTCCCCGCGCGGGCCGGGGCCGAGCTGGTCCCCGACCACCGCTGACCGGTCCACCAGCAGCACCCGCCCGCGCGCGGCGAGTGCGGTCGCGGCTTCCAGGCCGACGAACCCCGCGCCGACGACCACGGCGGTGCAGCCCTGCCGGTCGCGCAGATGGTCGGCGAGCCGGCGGGCCCCGTCCAGGGTGTCGATGTCGAAGATCCGTTCAGCGCCGGGCAGACCCCGAGGCCGGACGAGCTTGCTGCCCGCCGCCAGCACCAGGCGGTCGTAGCCGATCTCCGCGCCGCCGGCCACCACGTGTGCCATCTGCTGTCTTCTCCCAGCCTCGCCCTCCGGGGATCGGGGGGTTCGGCAGGCAGACAGGACGGCGGGCTCAGATGTGACGGAGGTGCGCGAGCTTCTCGGGATTGACCAGTCGCCGCAACGCCGTGATCCGGCCGTCGGCGACGTCCACGGTGTCGACCCAGACCAGCACGCCGCCGCAGAAGGTCGCCAGGGCCGGACCTCCGTTCACCTCGATGATCTGGAACGCGTCGGGGCGCCTGATCTCGATCTGCCTGACCGCCAGCAGGGCGATCGTCTCGGCGCCCCGGACCGGCCTGCGGGCGGCGGTCGCCTTGCCGCCGCCGGTCGGCCGCGGCGGCGCGCAGCCAGACCTCCTGCGTCACGTCCTCGGCCTCGGTCACGGAGCCGAGGATGCGGTAGGCGGCGCCGAACACCGCGGGACGATGCGATGCCCAGTCGGCGTCCGCCAGCTCCACGCCCGGCCTCCCGACCCCTCGGATCAGCGAACCGGCCCGATGCTACTTCGGCAGCTCCGCCTGGAGCAGCGGGGTGAGCAGTTTGACGTAGCTGGCCGTGACGTGGCTGCCGTCGCGGTACACCAGAGCGTTGCCGACGATGACCGGGCACACCGTGTCGGTGCAGAACCAGGTGGTGGGGTCGATGACCGGGAAGCCGGCCGCCTTGGCCGCGTCGGCGTTGGCGGTCCTGCGACTGGCGTAGATCGCGGTGGTGACCTTCAGCGCGCACTGCTGGACCGCGGCGGGGTGGGCGGCGACGCAGTCGGGGACGCTGGCGCCGCGCGGGTCCGGGGTGTCCTGCATGATGACCGGCTTCGCGCCCAGCTGCTGGATGCGTTTCGCGGAGCGGATCAACGCGGCGGACCACAGGTCGTCGGCCTCCGCCTTGTCCCCGGCGGGCGCGCCGGCCTTGTCGACGGGCGGGTCCGTGTACGTGCGGGTCGACAGCAGTACCAACGCCGGCTTGAGCTCTTTGATCTTCGTGAACGCCTCCTCGCGCCACGTCGCGCACTCCGTGAACGCCCGCCGTGCGTTGATCTTGATCGTGTACGCGTCCGCGGGCGTGCACCCCGACTTCGTGAGCACGACGAGCCGCCAGTGCCGCTTCTTCGCCACCGCGTCGAACGCGTCGAACCACTGCTCCGTGTGCGAGTCGCCGAACAGCACCATCGTCGCCGTGCCCTGCGGGTCGCCGTGTTTATCGCATTGCTGGCCCAGGGCTGTCTTGATACTCGTCTCGTCGAGCGACGCGAGGCAGCCCTTCGACCCTTCCGGGCGGTCGTTGGCGGCGGCGGTGACGGGCGGCGTCAGGTTCTGCGGCATCGCGGCCACGGTCGCGCTGGTCGCGATCAGTTCGAGGAGCTTCTTGCGCGCGTCGGCCAGCTGCTGCGCCTCCGACACCGCGGGCTGCTGCGACAGGGCCTTCGCCGTGTCCTGGGCGGTGCCCTCACCCTTCACCTCGTTCGGCAGCCCGAGGAAGATCGCCGCGGCGCCGAAGGTCAGCGCGGTGAGGGTGGCACCGAGCCCGAGCCCCCGCCCGGGGCGGCGCTTGAACACGGGGTTGAACCGGACCCGGTTCTCCACCAGGCGCAACGACAGCCAGGCGGGCAGCAGGCTGCCGGCCGCGACCGCCGCCTTCGCCCACGTGCCGAGCTCCTGGCCGGCGACGTGCGGGGCGAGCATCAGCGCGGGCCAGTGCCACAGGTACCAGCTGTAGGAGAGCTTGCCGATCGCCTGCATCGGCGCGGTCCCCAGGATCGCGACCGCGCCGTGCCTGGGTCGCGCGGTGCCGCCGGCGATGACGAGCACCGCGCCGCCGACCGGGAGCAGCGCGGCCATGCCGGGGAAACGCGTCGTCTCGTCGAACATGACCGCGGACGCGACGATCGCGCCGACACCCAGCCACGTCGCCACGGCCGCTCCGGGCACCGCCTTGAGTCGCTCCGCCGCCAGGGCGATGAGCGCGCCGGCCGCCAGCTCCCACGCGCGGGCCTGGATCCCGAAGTACGCCCACGGCTGCGAGTGCCCGGTCTGCCACACGCACACCGCGAACGACACCAAACCCAGCCCCGTGAGCGCGATCGCGGCCCGCCGGCGGCTCGCCGTCCTGCTGGCCGCGGCGAGCAGCAGCAGCGGCCAGATGAAGTAGAACTGCTCCTCGACCGCGAGGGACCAGAAGTGCTGCAGCGGCGACGGCTCCAGCTCCGCGGACAGGTAGTCGGTGCCGAGGACCGCCAGCCGCACGTTGATCCCGTACGCGGCCGCCGACAGCGCGTCGAACACCACGGCCTTCGCCTGCACCGGCGACATCCACGTCCAGGCGGCCGCGACCGTGGCGATGACGACGACGGTCGACGCCGGCAGCAGGCGTACGATCCGCCGCCCGTAGAACGCGCCGAACCGGATCCGCCCGGTCTGCTGCAGCTCCCGGAACAGGTGCAGCGTGATGAGGAACCCGGAGATGACGAAGAAGACGTCGACGCCCACGTACCCGCCGTGCACCAGCCCGAGACCGGCGTGGTTGGCGACCACCAGCAGCACCGCGACGGCGCGGAGACCCTCGATGTCGGGCCGGAACCGGTCCGCGGTCGGCGCCTGCGGCCTGCCCTGCGGGCGCTGCGGGCCTTGTGCGTTGACGTCCGTGGATCGCCGTTGCGCTTGATAGGTGGTCAACAACCCCTCCGGCGGTTCGGCACCGGCACACCGTAGCGGGTGCCTCCCGGCGCCTGCCTGTCAGGTGACCCGGCTCACCGGCGCCGTTCCCCCGTACCGGTGACGCTGCGGTAGCCCACGTCACAATCCGTAGTACGTGCTGGTAACCGCTCGTACCGTCGATGAAGTTGACGCGTTCTCATCTGCTGGAGGTTGCCTCATGCGTCCGTACGACCACCCCGAATGGTGCGCCAGGGGTCACCGGTGCGGTCTCGGCGAGCACCGCGCCCACCCGGTCGTCATGGAGGTCGACGGCGTTGGCAAGGTCCTGCTGACCCGCGTCCTGGGCACCAACGGCCGCGAGCGGATGGAGCTGACCGGCTCCGCGTACGTCACCGGCAAGGGCCAGGCCGCCCGCCGCCAGGTCGACCGCACGCTGCGCGGCTTCGCCACCGTCCTGTCCAACGAGGCCTCGCTGGCCCGCGCCTGAGGTTTCGCTTTGTCTTCGCTTTGTCTTTCGCTTGTCTGGGCCAGCTCTTCGCTTATCTGGGCCAGCTCTTCAGGCGCTGCCGCAGCTCGGCGACGCGGTCCTGGGCCAGCCCGTAGTAGGCGAACCGGCCGTCGTCGAGCCGGTCCAGGTAGCGGCCCGCGGCGGAAACGTCCTCGTCCTCCAGCCCCGGGTCCTGCCGCCGGGCCAGCTCGAGCAACTGCGGCACGGAGTAGTGCTGCAGCGCCGCGGCCACGTCGATGTAGTCCCGCACCTCCCGCCGGTTCACCAGCGCCGCCACCTTCGTGGCGATGAGGTCGTCACGGTGCATGACCGGCCCGACGTCCATCATCACCGGGCTCTCGCTCCGGTCGAGCCGGCTCAACGTCAACCGCACCGTCCTGGCGCCATCACCGACGGTGAACTCCCGCTGGTCGAACCCGGCGAACAGGTCGAGGAGGTCATCGGCTTCCTCCTCCTGCACCGTGTACCCCGCGCCCCGCAACGCCCGGCACACCGCGTCCGCGGCCCGCCCGGCCCCGCCGTCGGTGTCGGTGAACAGGTCGACGTCCTCGGTCGGCCGCGACACGAGCCCGCTCATCAACCACGCGAACCCGCCCCCGAGCACGAACCCGTGCCGCTCCCCCACCGCGAGGGCGATCCTGGCAACCTCGGTGTAGAACGGGTCGGTCGTGCTCACCTCAGCCGCAGTGGCTGATGGCGGGCCTCCCACGCCAGCCGGACCCCACGCGGCAGGTTCAGGTCGGGCCACACCCTGACGAGCCGCCGCCCGTTGACCCAGCGCCGCAGCTCCTCGACGCGGATCGCCTCCCGCAGCACGTTCTCGTACATCCACAGCAGCAGGTCAGGCTTGTCCAGGTCGAAGTCCCGCCGCGGATTCCACATCAGCCGCTGCGGCAACTCCACGACCCCGCGGACCGGCCCCCGCAGCTCAGCAAGGGTCCGGGAGACAAGCGCCGGCCGATGCGGCCGCGCGAGAAACGCGACCCGCCCCGGATCCGTCTCGTCCTGCATCGCCCGGCCCTTCCATGGTCCCTTGTAGTCGGCCAGTGTACCGCTGCTGTGCTTCCGCCCCACCGCTACCGCGGCGGGTCCCGGCGGGGATTCTCACCCGACCGCTGTGCTTCCGCCCCACCGCTACCGCGGCGGGTCCCGGCGGGGATTCTCACCCGCACCCCAATGCGCCGCTCCGCGACGCACAGCCCGCGCTGGCGCGCGTGGCTGGGATCGCGCGTGCGCGCCGCAACTGGTGGCCGGCCGCCGCGCTTCGCCGAGGCTGCGCCCGCCGAGTGTGACGCGTCGCCCTGCGCCTTCGCTTCCTAGGATACTAGGTGGACAGTTGGTCAGCCGTCGCACCGTTCCCGGCCGCCATGATCCCGTGTGGTTTCGGTAGTCAGGGCTACCAGAATCGCCCGGGATCATGAGGGATGGGCCTTCACGCGGCCTGGTGCTGAGCGCAGGTCGGCCTGCTTCGCCTCGCGGCCAGGGCAGCGGCCGACTGACGACCAGGCCAATCCAGGCGACCACGGAGGTGAGGAGCGGGCAGGAGGTCCAGTCGAAGGGCGTGCCAACTCGCGGCCGGAGCCCCGCCACCGGCCGGACAGGCGTCGGCGGCACGATGCGGATCGTCGTAGGGGGGTGCGGATCAGCGACGCTACACAGCGTCGGCTCCCGGACCCGGTGCCTCGACACCGCCGGCCCGATCCGGCCTGCTGCCGGCCACCGCCACGCCGAGCCCAGCCGCATGCCGGCCAGGGCATCCGTCGCCGGCAGCGGACAGACAGGTTGCGGGCAGGGTGGGGAGCTGTCGCCGCTCCCGGAAGACTGACCCCCGGGCTCTCGAATCCGCCAACTCGCTAGGGGTCAATTTTCCGGAAGCGCTGACAGGAGCATGCAGCGACTGGATCAGCGGACATAACAGGAGGGCTCCCTCGCGTCGCTGCTGGCCTCCTGACCGGCGGCCTCGTCAGCGCCGGCGGCATGGTCAGGAGCGTGATCCGGATGCGGGTCGGCAACGCACGCAGCCGCAACCATCGCCGACCGGTCGCCACAGCGAGTCCAGCATGCTGCCACCCCCCAAGCGCCCGTTGCCGGGCGGTGGCGGGGCTCCACCTCGCCCTGGGTGGCCTGGCCGTCAGCCTCATGCGCACCAGCGGCGTGCTGCGGCACGGCTCCCCCACCACGGACCAACCGAAGCCAACGCGGCCAAATGCAGCTACTGCGACGCGCAGGGGCACCGTCACTCCCACTGCCACGACCGATACCCGTCGCCACCACGGCGAGGCCAGCCAGTGGCCACCCCAGAACGGACGTCGCCAAGCCCAGAAGCCACTACCGCCGCCCGGCGGCGGTAGTCGGTCCCGGCGCCGGGCAGCAGGTGGGTCAGGAGCGGACGGCAGGCGAGTCAGCGGGCGTGGCGGGGCTCCGCCTCGCCGTGGGTGGCCTGGCCGTCGGCCTCGTGGGCGCCGGCGGCGTGGTGGGGGGCGTGGTCCGGGTGGGGGTCGGCGATGCCGTCCGCGGCGTGGGTGCCCGTCGCCGGCTTCTTGAGGTCGGTGATGCGGCCCGAGCCGTTGCCGTTGCCTGATTCGGCTGGCCGGCCGTTGCCGGAGAGGGTCGAGGCGGGGGCGACCGGCGAAGCGTCGGCGGCGGGTGAAGCGCCCCGGGCCGCGGGCGAGGTGCCCAAGGCGGCAGAGGCGGGTGCGCCGGTGGGAACAGGGTCAGCGGCAGGCAGAGCACCCATGGCGGCGGCGGAAGAAGCGGCCGGCGTAGCAGAGTGCGAAGCACCTGACGCGGCGGTGGAAGCAGCGCCATTGGGCGAAGCACCCGAAGTGGCGGCAGCAGAAACGCCAGAGGCGGCCGAATGCGAAGCACCTGAGGCGGCGGTGGAAGTAGCGCCAGAGCTAGCAGCAGGAGAAGCACCCGAGGCGGCGGGAGAAGGGGCGGCGCTGGAGGCGGCGTCTTCGGCGGCGCGTTGCTGGGCGGCGGACTGGGAGCGGAGGGGGATCTCGGGCAGGAAGAGGATGACGAGGAAGCCGACGACCATGATGCCGGCGGCGACCAGGAACACGACGCTCATGGCGTCGGAGAAGCCGACCTTGAAGGGGTGGGAGAGGGCGTCGGTGAGGCGGTTGACGAAGGAGGTGTCGTTGAAGGCGCTCGCGCTGCCCGAGGTGCCGGCGGAGCGGATCGCCTGGAGCTGGTCGGGGTGGGCGCGGGCGGCGGCCTGGAACTCGGGGGTGGTCTGGGCGGCGGTGAAGGCGCCCTTGATCTTGTCCGGCAGGAGGCTGAACAGGACGGAGAGGAAGACGGCGGCGCCGAGGGTGCCGCCCATGGAGCGGAAGAACGTGACGGTGGAGGTGGCGACGCCGATCTCGCGGGGGTTCGCCGCGTTCTGGGCGGCGGTGATCACGGGCTGCATGTTGCCGCCGAGGCCGAGACCCATCAGGGCCATGACCAGCATGGTCTGCCACAGCGGCGTGTCGGCGCCGATGCGGGAGAACAGGGCGAGGGCGGCGACCATGAGCAGCGAGCCGATGATCGGGAACTTGCGGTACTTGCCGGTGCGGGCGATGACCTGGCCGGAGACGATCGAGCCGGTCATGATGCCCAGGACGAGCGGCAGGAGCATGAGGCCGGCCTCGGTGGGCGTGGCGCCCTTCACGATCTGCAGGTAGAGCGGGAGCGTGAGCAGGCCGCCGAACATGGCCATGCCGAGGATGAAGCTGCTGGTCGAGGCGACGGAGAAGGTGCGGCCGCGGAACAGGCGCAGCGGCAGCAGGGCCTCGTCCTTGTAGGACCACTCGGCGACGAGGAACAGGGCCAGGCCGACGGCGCCGATGGCGAAGCAGAGCACGGAACGCCCGGAGCCCCAGCCCCACTCGCGGCCCTGCTCGGCGACGGTGAGCAGCGGCACGAGGCAGACGATGAGGGCGACCGCGCCGGGCCAGTCGATACGGTGGTCCTGGCGGCGGTGCGGGATGTGCAGCACGCGCATGACGACGAGGAACGCGGCGAGGGCGATCGGCACGTTGATGTAGAAGATCCAGCGCCAGCCGGTGACGCCGAGGATCTCGTCGGTGCCGGCGAAGAAGCCGCCGAGGACCGGGCCGAGGACGCTGGACGTGCCGAAGACGGCCAGGAAGTAGCCCTGGTACTTGGCGCGCTCCCGGGGCGGGACGATGTCGCCGATGATCGCGAACGCGAGGGAGAACAGCCCGCCGGCGCCGATGCCCTGCACGGCGCGGTAGGCGGCCAGCTGGTAGATCGTCCCGGCGATGCCGCACAGCACGGAACCGAGGATGAAGATGCCGATGGCGAAGAGGATGAACGGCTTGCGGCCGTAGATGTCCGACAGCTTCCCGTAGAGCGGGGTCGCGATCGTCGACGTGATGAGGAACGCCGTCGTCGCCCACGCCTGGATGGAGAATCCGCCCAGGTCGTCGGCGATGGTGCGCATGGCCGTGGACACGATGGTCTGGTCGAGCGCGGCCAGGAACATCGCCATCATCAGCCCGCCGAGGATCGTCATGATCTGGCGGTGCGTCAGCGTGTCTTCGCCTGTCGTCGAACTCAAGACGGTCCCCCAAAATACGTTACGAGCCGATGGCGTTCCGGAAATCAGGCTACTCCCGCCTACCCGGTGACGCGCACTGAGACACAATATGCGCGGAGTACGACAGAAACTGCGGAGGTAACTGGTGAGCGCCACGCTGGTGGTGAAGGAGCTCGCGGCCGGTCACGGCGATCGGGCGTTGTTCTCCGGGCTGGATCTCGTCGTCGCGCCCGGCGACGTGATCGGCCTGGTCGGGGCCAACGGGGCGGGCAAGTCGACACTGCTGCGCACGCTCGCCGGGCTGCTGCCGACCGAGGCGGGCGGCTTCGGGCTCAACCCGCCGAACGCGATCATCGGCTACCTGCCGCAGGAGCCCGACCGCCGCGAGGGTGAGACGGTGCTGCAGTTCCTGGCCCGGCGCACCGGGGTCGCCGACGCGCAGCGGCGGATGGACGCCGCCGCGGAGCGGATCGAGCAGGACCCGGACGAGTACTCCGACGCCCTGGAGCGCTGGCTGGCGCTCGGCGGCGCCGACCTCGACGAGCGGACCGCGGCCGTCGCGGCGGACCTCGGGCTCGCCGTGGACCTCGACCTGCCGATGACGGCGCTGTCCGGCGGGCAGGCGGCCCGGGCCGGGATGGCGTCGCTGCTGCTGTCACGGTACGACGTCTTCCTGCTGGACGAGCCCACCAACGACCTCGACCTCGACGGCCTGGAGCGGCTCGAACGGTTCGTCCAGGGCCTCAAGGCCGGCGCCGTGATCGTCAGCCACGACCGGGAGTTCCTGGCCCGCACGGCCACCGGCGTGCTGGAGCTGGACCTCGCCCAGCAGCAGGTCAACTTCTTCGGCGGCGGCTACGCGGCGTACCTGGAGGAGAAGGCGATCGCAAAGCGGCGCGCCCGGGAGGCGTACGACGATTACGCCGACACGAAGGCCGACCTCGAGGCGCGGGCGCGGATGCAGCGCGCGTGGATGGAGAAGGGCGTCAAGAACGCCCGCCGCAAGCAGCCCGACAACGACAAGGTCAGCAAGGGCAAGAAGATCGAGTCGACGGAGAAGCAGGCGTCGAAGGCCCGCCAGACCGACCGGCTGATCGAGCGGCTCGAGGTGGTGGAGGAGCCACGCAAGGAGTGGCAGCTGCGGATGGAGATCGCCGCCGCGCCGCGCGCCGGGGCGGTCGTCGCGACGCTCAACCGGGCGGTCGTGACCCGCGGGGAGTTCACGCTCGGGCCGGTGGACCTGCAGGTCGACTGGGCGGACCGGGTCGCGATCACCGGCGCGAACGGCGCGGGCAAGTCCACGCTGCTCGCCGCGCTGCTCAAGCGCGTCCCGCTGACCAGCGGCACCGCGGCGCTCGGGCCGGGTGTCGTCGTCGGCGAGGTCGACCAGGCCCGCGGCCTGTTCGTCGGGGCGAAACCGTTGCTGGACGCGTTCTGCGAGGCGGTGCCGGACCAGCAGCCGGCCGACGTACGGACGCTGCTGGCGAAGTTCGGGCTCAAGGCGCATCACGTGCTGCGGCCCGCGGCGAGCCTGTCACCCGGCGAGCGGACCCGGGCGGCGCTGGCGCTGCTGCAGGGGCGCGGCGTCAACCTGCTCGTGCTCGACGAGCCGACCAACCACCTGGACCTGCCCGCGATCGAGCAGCTGGAGTCCGCGCTGGACGGCTACCCCGGCACCCTGCTGCTGGTCACCCACGACCGGCGGATGCTGGCGGCGGTCCACACGACCCGGCACGTCGACGTGCACGACGGGAAGGTCACGGTCAGGTGAGCGAGGAGTTCTGGACCGAACGGCACCTGTGCACGGTCACCACGATCCGCCGGGACGGCACCCCGCACGTCGCGCCCGTCGGCGCCACCTACGACGAGACGACCGGCCTCGCCCGGATCATCACGTCGGGCACGTCGCAGAAGGTCCGCAACGTCCGCGCCAACCCGCGGGTCGCGATCTGCCAGGTCGACGGGCGCCGCTGGACGACGCTGGAGGGCACCGCCGTCATCGACGCCGACCCGGAGGCGGTCGCGGACGCCGAGCGGCGCTACGCCGACCGGTACAGGACGCCCCGCCCCAACCCGCAGCGGGTCGTCATCGTCGTGACGGTGACCCGGGTGCTGGGCACGGTCCGGGTAGGTTCGCCGCATGGGAGTTCCTAGATACGTCCGGACCATGCGCGCGCACATCGGGCACGACCTGCTGCTCCTGCCCGGGGTCAGCGGGATCGTCGTGGACGACCGCGGCCGGCTGCTGCTCGCCCGCCGCAGCGACACCGGCGGGTGGGCGGTCCTGGCCGGCGTCGTCGAGCCCGGCGAGCAGCCCGCCGACGCGGTCGTGCGCGAGGTCCGGGAGGAGACCGGCGTCGAGGTGAGGGTCGAGCGGCTCCTCGGCGTCGCCATGCACCCCGTGCACTACCCCAACGGCGACCAGTGCGAATACCTGAACGTGACCTTCCTGTGCAGCGTCGCCGGCGGTACCGCCACCGTCAACGACGACGAGTCGCTCGAGGTCGGCTGGTTCGACCCCGCCGACCTGCCGCCGATGGAGCCCTATTCGCGGCTGAGGGTGGAGATGGCGGTGCGCGACGCCAAGGAGGCGTGGTTCGCCCCGCCCGGGTCCCGGCACCCCGCGCTGGTCGAGCCGTCGATGTGACCGTCAGTTCTGCGGGGGCCAGGCGGGCGGCGGGTTCTGCGGGTAGCCGGCCGGCGGGTCCGAGTTCGGCGGGCCGCTGACCGGCGGCGAGACCGGCTGCGAGGGCACCTGCGGCGCGGGGCCGCCCGCGCCGGGGACCGTCCACGGCTGCGGAATCGCGCCCGGGTGCGGCTCCGGCGGCGGGCTGGGGTACGTCGGCTGCCCGAACACCGGACCGTCCGCGGTCGGCGGCGGCGGCGCGGGAAAGCCGGTCGACTGCGCCGGGATCCCCGCCGGCGCCGCACCCGGCGGATACCCGGAGGGCGGTCCGGACAGGGGCTGGCCCACGCCGTACACCAGCGGCGGCGCGAACCCGGGAGCAACCGGCAGGACACCGGTGGCAGGACTCCCCACCGGGGCCGCCGCCAGTGGTGCCAGCCGGCGGCCGACCAGCTCCAGCAGCCACACCGCGAGCAGCCCCACCACCGCGAGCAGCCCGGTCGTCAGCAGCATCGTCGCCGCGTGCGCCCCCTCGATCAGCTGCCAGCGGCGCACCCCGTCGACGATGAACACGCCCAGCACGACGCCGAACACGCCCGCCCGGCGGCCGAACACGCTGACCCCACCGAGCAGCACCGCGGCGAGCGCATACGGCAGGTGCCCCGTCTCGGTGAACACGGCCGCGCTGGTCAGCCGGGTCGACAGCACCCCCGCGACGCCGGCGAGCGCCGCCGAACCGGCCACCCCGACCAGCGCGCCGGTCAGCTTCGCCGGCCGCCAGCGGGCGGGGTCCTCGCCGCCCGAGGGACGGTTCGCGGCGAGGCCGCGGCGGACGGCCAGCAGCGCGAACAGCACGGCGCCCGCGATCGACCCGGCGGCGAAGACGGCGACCCATACGCCGAAGCCGCCGGAAACGCGGGCGGCGCCGGTGACCGGGACCAGCCGGCCCTCCGTGGCCTGCAGCAGCGCCGCGGAGACGACGAACCCGCCGCCGAGCGTCACCGCCCACGCGGGCAGCGCGGTGAGGCCGGTGAGCAGGGCGAGCGCCACGCCGACGCCGAACGCGGCGGCGACCGCGACCAGGAACGCGACCGGCACGGTGGTGCCGCCGTTCACCTGGTCGGCGTACACCCATCCGGCGAGGACCGCGATCGAGCCGATCGCCAGGTTGGGGGTGGCGGTGCGCAGCGACAGGGCCAGGCCGCAGGCGGCGAAGCCGAGGATCGCCAGCCCCGCCCACGACTGGCCGCGGCTGAACACGGCGGAGTTGGCGTTGAGCAGGCCGGCGACGACGGTGCCGGCGGCGAGCAGGAGCACCGCCTCCCAGACCAGGTGCGGTGCGAGCTCGCGCATGGGTCGGACCTCGGTCATGCGGCGACGCTACCGCGCATCGACGGCAGACGCTGCCCACACGCCGCCCGACATCATCCGTTCGGCGTGCTCTACTCTCCGCGGGTGGCCGACGATGTCGAAGACCCGGTGGCGCAGGCGCACGGCGAGCTGTCCCTGGCGCGGGTGGCGCTCGCCGAGGACGACCTCGAGCACGCCGCCAACCACATCGCCGGCGCGATCGCCTGGGCGCCGGGGCTGCCGGAGGTCCACGAGCTGCTCGCGGCGCTGACCGTCCGGGCCGGCGGCGAGGTCGCGGAGCTGTTCCCGCTGCGGGAGCCGGCGTTCATCGGCACGGTCGTGGCGCGGGCGCACGTGACGGCGAAGGCCGACCCGATCGGGGCGCTGCGGATGCTGGCGCAGGCGACCGGGTTCGACCCGGAGCAGCCGTGGGCGGACGTCAGCTGGGTGCGGGCCGCCGACCCGGCCGGCCTGGATCCCGACGACCTCGCCCGGCTCTTCGTCGCGGTGATGCAGCGGCTCGGCGACCCGGCGCTGCCGCCGGTGGCGAAGGCCAACGAGGTGTGGCTGGACCTCGCCCGCCGGTCGCTGCGCGCCCACCCCGACCACGCGCTGCTGCATGGGGCCGCGGCCGGGCTCGGCCGCCGGTTCGGCGACACGGCGGAGGCCGTCCGGTGGGGCGCCCGCGGGCACAGGCTGCACCCGGACAAGCTGACGTCGGTCTGGTACGCGTACGCCCTGCGCGCCGACGGCCGTCTCGACGCGGCGCTGAAGGTGATGCGCGCGGCGTGGCGGGCGGCGCCGGACGAGGTCGACCTGTGCGCCGACATGGCCAACTGGCTCGCCGACTCCGGCCGCGTCGACGAGGCGATCGAGCTGCTGGAGGAGGGGATGCGCCGCCGGTCGGACTACGACTGCGCGGTGCACACCGTGCACCGGCTGCGGTTCCAGCGCGACGGCGACGCGCGGCACCTGGTGGTGCTCGCCGACTTCATCCGCGAGCACCCGGTCGTCAGCCACGAGCACGCCGACCTGGCGCAGGCGTGCGAGCGGCTCCCCTGGCTCGGCCGGGTCACCGGCCCGACCGAGGCGTGCGTGAACACGCTGCACCGGATCCCGGCCGGCGAGCGGGGCACGATGGACGGCGGGATGTCGCTGTCGGCGCTCGAGGTGCCCAGCGCCCTCGCGGTGCTGCGCCGCCAGCTGCCGGGGGTCACCGTGCGGGTGGAGGGCGCGCCCGCCCCGGACCTGGTGCGGCCGTTGAAGGAGGTGCGGGTGCTGTGGCGGTACGACGGGACCACCGCCTATCCGACGGTCGAGCCCGCCGCCGCGGCCAGCCAGGCGCTCCTGGCGGGGATCGCCGGTCCGGTGTGGCCGCACCCGGTCGCCGCCTACGACCACGCGATGCCGCTCGGCGAGCTGCCGGTCGAGCAGCTGCTGTCGCTGCTGGTGCACCCGCCGGCCCGGCCCGAACGGTTCGCGGAGCTGCCCGACGGCTGGTGGGAGCGCTCGGCGCAGGTGTTCGCGTGCCTCGGCCTGCTGCACTGCGGCGAGCTGCGCAACCCGGCCGACCCCGGCGACACGTCCGCGCAGCGGCGGCTGCTGACCGACATCGCGTGGGGCGTCGAGGACTGGACGACGGAGGCGGCGCTCTTCGCGCTGACGGTCGCGGCGTGGCTGGACCCGGCGTGCCGGGTGGAGGTGTGTGACACGGTCGGCCGCCGGTTCCTGGACGCGGTGCGGGCGTCGCGGACCAGGGCGGTGACGGTCAGGGACTCGCTGGCGGCGCTGGTGCGGATCGTGCCGGACATGGTCCCGGACATGCTGGCCCTCGCCGGTGAGGTGTCGGGTGTACCGGCGGCGCCCGCCCGCACGGAGAAGCCGGCCTCCCCGTCGCGGTTCGGCCGGCTCTTCCGGCGTCGTCAGCAGTAGCGGTACACGTCGGTGGCGCGGTTCGTGGCGCCGCCGACGAAGTCGATCGACCGGTAGCCGACGCCGACGCTGAACAGGCCGGTGCCGTAGTCGAAGAACTGCACGCTGCCCCGGCTGAGGTTGTAGTAGGCGGACTCGACGCGGTCCTGCCAGCCGTACGGGGCGAGGCTCTGCCACCCGCACGAGGACAGCTTGCCGCGCGGGTAGCCGAAGTCCGCGCGGTCGTAGAAGCAGAACCATCCCGACGGGCAGTCGACGTACGCGTCGACGTGCTCGGGCGACGGCGCGGGCGGCGCCAGCGTGACGACGAACCGGCCGCCGTCGTAGCTGATCTCGTTGGCGCCGACGACCGTCCCGCCGGGGTGTTCGGCGAGGTACGACGCGGCGCCGGCGGTGACGGGTGCCGCGGCGGCGGGCGCGGCGGTCGTGGTGATCGCCACGACGGTGAAGCAGGCGAGTGTCAGGGCACGGATCATGGCTGAACCCCCACGTTTCAGCGGACCGGGACGCGGTGCGGTGACTGCGTGTCACCCGCGGATCCCCCCGGACCGCTCCAGGTGCACGCCGTTGGCGCGACCGTATTCGCCACCGAGCGTGGTCACCATGGCCGTGTACAGACTGTGCCATGAATGAATACGTTCCGGCGTCCTGCCTGCTTGCCACCTCCGTCGAATTCTCAATGATTTATCAATCGTCGTACGGACCGTAACGTCCTGTCGCGGGCTCGCCGACCTGCGGGCCGTCGCGGCGCAACTGACGGACGGTGACCGAGGGCCGGCCGCCACGGTGGCGACCGGCCCGATCTGCAAGTTGCAGCACCGCTCAGTCCGGCAGGTCGTCCCACACCGAACGCACGTACACGACCTGCCGGGTGGTCACCGGCACGCCGTTCTGCCGCTGGATCGTGGACTCGTGCACCAGCAGGCGGCCGGTGCCGGGGTCGAACACGACCGTCTCGCGGAGGCCGTCCGGGCCGTCGGCGCTGAACGCCTTGCCGGGCAGGCCCAGCCGGTCGGCGATGGTCTTGCCCCGGTACGCGAGGCCGGGCGTGCCGCGCAGCATCCGCAGCACCGCGATGCGCTCCGGCGCGCGCAGCGGGTAGGCGACGCACAGCTCCCCGAGCCGCCGCAGGAGTGCCGCGGCGCTGGGGCGCTCCACGCCCTCCAGGGTCCGCTGCAGCTGGACCGGGTCGGCGCTCGGCGGCCCGGCCGCCCCGGCGGGCGGGCCCGGCGGCAGCGGCTCCGGCGACGACGTCGCCCCCGTGCCGTAGGTCCTGACCCGGCCGGGCGCCGCCGGCGACCAGTCGAGCTCCTCGGTGACGTTGCTCGTGGTGTTGAGGTACTCCGGCGGCGGGCCGTAGGTGGTGATGACGACGTCGACGTGCGCGTGGCCGCCCGCCGGCGTCTCGGCCGGGTCGATCGCGGCGATGACGGCGTCGAGCTCCGCCTGGGCCGGCGCGCCGGGCGTGAGGGTCGGTGGCGGCGGGGTCGGCGTGTGCGCCGGGCCGCCGGACGCCGCGACGCCGGTGCGGGCCGGCGTCCCGCCGGGGCCGACGGCCAGCCACAGGCCCACGACCGCGAGGACGACCAGGGCCGCGGCGACGGCCGGCACGACCACGGCAGGGCGGCGCCACGGCGGCGGCCCGGCCGGCAGCTGCGCGAGGCGGGCCTTCCACTGCTCGACCGCGTCGGTGGTGCCGCCGCTGAGGTACAGCCGCCACAGCAGCTCGTCGTCGGTCCACCGGGTGGGCGGCAGCAGCCGGGGCCGCAGCCGCTCCGCCGCCGGGGCGGGGTCCGGCAGCTCGGCGGGCGCGCCGTGCTCCTCGGTCTCCGCCCGGCGCCGGCCGATGGTCTGCTCGTCGACGCCCTGCGCCGCGATCAGGGACTTGAGCGCGCGCCGCGCCGCGGGCCGGTCGGCGTCGTCGCCGAGGTCCGGCAGGAACCGGGCCGCCCGGCTGATGGCGTCCGCGCGGGCGGCGCGCCACTCGTCGAAGGTGGACGGGTCCTCGTTGACGCTCTTCAGGTACAGCTCGAGGTGCTCCCAGGACGGGATCTGCAGGCCGCTGTCGGCCTTCGACAGGGTCGTCTGGTTGCTGTTCACGCGCTGCGCCATGGCCTGATAGGACGGGTTGCCGTCCGCCTCGCGGGCCCGCCGCATCCGGTGGGCGAAGTCGGCGGGCGGGTGGTGGCCGACCACCGGTTTGACCGGGCGGCCGCGGCGTCGTGCGTCGGTGGGGTGGGGTGCGTGGCCGTCATCGCCACGGGCGTCGAGCATGGAAGGGCTCGCTCTCGTTCCGGTACTTTCCGACAGTTCTCGAGGGTGTTCGCTCCGGCGGGGACGCCCTACTGAGGGGCGGTAGGGCGTCGCCTCACCTGGATCAGCGATCTGCGGGTCGGGGGAAGCGTCATGGCGCCGTCCGTTTGCAGCCGCACGGCACGCATCCCGACTTGCGGCAGTTTGCCATCCGGCTCGCGCGGTTACCAGTCATGCGAAGTCCGGATTGCCGACACATCGTCGTGAGTAATTGCCTACCGATCAGTAGGACGGCCGGGACCGGACTGGCCGCGCGGCGGAGGTGTGACTGTCCAGTCGGTGGCCACCGTCGCCGACCGGCTCATCAGTATCCGCCGTATCGGCGGACGTCACTGCCGTGACCTCATTCGCATCCACACTGTCGGGCCTTGGATGCGATGACAACAATGAGGTAACGTCGCCGCATTCAGTGACGTAACGGTCACTCGACCCGCCGAGCGGGCCGTCGTTAGGACCGTGGAGCTCCCGGTCGGACCTTCTCGAGGGTTCAGCGATCTGGGGACGGGGGTCTTCCGTTGCAGCGGAAGGCCCCCACTGCGTCCCACCAGGCCGGCGGGGCCTGACCCGGGAGACGAGCCGCCCGGCGGCGGCGGTGACGGCCGCGACGAGCGCGGCGACCTGGATGGGGTCCAGCCCCCAAGCCACCGCGAGTGCCGCGAACCCGAAGACGGCCGCGAGCGCCGCGAGAATGAGGGCCGCGTCGGCTGCGGCCCCGGTGCGTTTGTGCCGATGTCCTGTGGTGCGCATTCGAGCCTCCATGTCGTCGGACCGCTGCCCCGGGTGGATCATTCACACCCGGGTGACAAGCCAACATCATGAGAGGCGGGAAGCGCCGGAAATAGCGATCAATCCCAGCGAATTCTGCGGGCCGCCGCTGACCTTTCGTGTCCGAACGAAGCCGGCGCGCGCCCGCAGGTCAGCGCCATTCTTTGCGCAAGGGCAGAAAGAATGCGCTGAGAATTCGGCGGGCCGTCGCGGCGCCAGGCTCCACTATAGGGCCGTATGGCCATAGTCGGCAAGTGCCCGGAAACGGTGATGGCCGGCGGGGGGACCGCCGGCCATCGGGTTGCGTAAGAGGGTCACCAATAGTGACGGCGCCCGGCGAGCGGGCGGCCGACGGCACCCAGGATCCACAGCACCGCGCCCACGATCAGCAGCACGATGCCGATCGTTTCCAGGATGCCGACGTGCAGGAAGAGCCCGAGCAGGAACAGGATCAGGCCGAGGACGATCATCTTCAGCTCCCGGGGAGGAGGGGGTGTTGCATGGACGTTCTTCAGGTACCCCTCCCCCTCGACTTCTGAAACACCGATCACCCGCGGCGGCCCCGGCGGGCGCGGATATAGTCGGAGACGACGTATCTGCCCAGGTCACCGGCGTCCGGGGTGAAGACCCGCCCACCGCTGCGGCGGGCGACGGCATCGACGAAGCGGCGCAGGCCGGGGTCCTCGCCGAGCATGAACAGGTTGAGCACCGCGCCGTACCGGGTGAGCTGGTCGACCTCGTGGACGGTCGCGGTGACCGTCTCCCGGGTCGACGGCCAGCGGAAGTACGACGTGCCGTCCTCGAGCAGGTGCGCGGTCGGCTCACCGTCGGTGACGACGAGGACGACCGGGTCGGAGCCCGGGTGCCGGCGCAGGTGCCGGCCCGCGAGCATGAGCGCGTGCTGCAGGTTGGTGCCCTGCACGTAGTCGGGCTCGACGGCGGCCAGCTCCTCGACGGACAGTTTCGTCGCGTACCGGCCGAACCCGACGATCTGCAGGGCGTCCTGCGGGAAGCGGGTCGCGACGAGGTGGGACAGCGCCAGCGCGGCCTGTTTCATCGGGCCCCACCGGCCGTCGGCCATCATCGAGAAGGACAGGTCGACGCAGAGCGCGACGGCGGCGGACACCCGCCGCTCGGTCTCGGCGATCTCGAAGTCCTCGACGTCCAGCCCGATCGGCAGGACGGCGGTGCCGCCGGTGGCCTGGCGGCGTACCGCGTTGCCGATGGTGCGCACGACGTCGATCGGCTGCTCGTCGCCGTACTGCCAGCGCCGCGACGCCCCGGTGAGCTCGCCCGCGGCGCCGGCGTCGCGCAGGTCGTGCTGACCCTTGCGGCCGGCGGTGAGGTCGGCGAAGACGGTGCGCAGGGCGGTGCCGCCGAGCCGGCGCAGCGCCTTCGGGCTGAGCGTGAGCCCGTCGGCGCCGCGGGTGACCCAGCCCTGGCGGCGCAGCTGCCGCTCCAGCTCCCGCAGCCGGCGCAGGTCGTCGGCGGCGGAGCGGCCGAGCTGCCGTTCGACGGACTCGACGTCGACGTCGTCGAGGGTGGCGCCGGGGTGCTCCTGGCCGAGCTGGTCGATGAGGTCGTCGAGGTCGCCGATCTCCTCCAGGGCGCCGGCGGCCTCGCCGTAGCCGAGGTCGCGGTCGCCGCGGACCCGCTCGCCGCGGCCCCAGTTCAGGTCGGGGCGCAGCGCGCGGAGGTTGTCGGTGAGGGCGGCCATCTCCCCGGCGAGGCTGCCGAGGGACTGTTCCATCAGCGACTGCAGCTCGGCGCGCTGCTGCGGGCTGAGCGAGCGCATGAGCCGCTCCCCCGCGGCGGCGCGGCGGGCGAGCGCGTCGACGAGCTCGTCCACCGATCCGGGCCGCTCGGGGAAGAAGTCGCCGTGCTGCGCCATGAACTGCGCGAACGCGTCGTCGGTGTTCTCCCCGCGGGCGTGCTTGGCGAGCAGGCCGTTGAGGTCCTGCAGCATCTGCTGCATCCGCGCGGCCATCGCGGGGTCCTGCAGCGCCTCCTTCATGCCCTGGAACCGTTGCCCGACGACCTCGTCGCGCAGCTGGTCGAGGATCTGGTCGTAGAGCGCCTTCGCCTCCGGCGAGGTCCACCGGTATTCGGACAGCTCCGAGACCGCCCGCGACGTCGAGCGCGGCAGGTTCGCCAGCTGCGCCTCGGCGAAGCGCGCGTCGTCGGAGTCCACCGCGGCCAGGGCGTCGCGTTCGGTGGCGACCGCCTGGTCCAGCAGCTGCTGGGCGCGGGTCACGGCGCCGTCGAGGTCGCCGCGGCGCATCGCCTCGCGCCGCAGCCGCCGCGCCCTGGCCAGGAGGTCGTCGAGGCCGCGGCCGCCGTCGGGCCCCTGGGGACCACTGCGCAGCAGGTTGCGCAGGGCGTCGCGGAGGCTGCCGCCGTCGAGGACCTCGGCGCCGACCTGGTCGACGGCGGCGCGCACGTCGTAGGGCGGGGCGAGCGGGTCGGGCCCGCCGCGCCACGCCCCGTACCGGAACCTGTTGTGACGCACGTGCTCAGCCTCCGTAGACGGTGCGGCCGTCCTCGGTGAGGTCCTTGGACAGCCGTCTGGTGAGGTGCAGCCCTTCCAGGACGAACTCGACGCCGGCGGCGGCCTCGCCGCGGCTGGGCGCGTCGCCGAGCCCGAGCCGCTCCAGGACCTTCGCCAGGCCGGGCACGGTGCCGACCTGCCGCAGGATGTCGTCGGCGCCGGCGAGCTCGCCGGTCTCGATGATCTGGCCTTCGGCGACGAGGTCGGTGAAGCCGGACAGGTCCAGCCCGGCGAGCCGGGACCGGAACGTGTCGGCGGTCGCGGTGCGCAGCAGGTGCGCGAGGATCTCGATCTCGCGGCCCTCCTCGCCGCTGTCGAACTCGACCTTGCCGCGCAGGGTGCTGGTGACGCTGACCGTGTCGCCGACCCGGGCGACGGGCTTGTCGTCGCCGAGGAGCCCGCCGCGGCGCAGCGCGGACGCGGCCACGGTCTCGGCGGCGGCGATGGCGAAACGGGCGGACACGCCGGAGCGGGAGTCGACCGCCGGCGACTCGCGCACCGCCCGGGTGAACCGGGCCAGGACCTCGATCACGTGGCCGGGGACCTGCGCCACGAGCTGCGCCTCCTGCTGGATCAGGTCGGTCTCCAGCTCCAGGTCGAGGGGGTAGTGGGTGCGGATCTCCGCGCCGAAGCGGTCCTTCAGCGGCGTGATGATCCGGCCGCGGTTGGTGTAGTCCTCGGGGTTGGCGCTGGCGACGAGCAGCACATCGAGGGGCAGGCGCAGCTGGTAGCCGCGGACCTGGATGTCGCGCTCCTCCAGCACGTTGAGCAGCGACACCTGGATGCGCTCGGCGAGGTCGGGCAGCTCGTTGACGGCGAAGATGCCGCGGTTGGTGCGCGGGACGAGTCCGAAGTGGATGGTCTCCGGGTCGCCGAGGGTCCGGCCCTGCGCGACCCGGATCGGGTCGACGTCGCCGATCAGGTCGCCGACCGACGTGTCCGGGGTGGCGAGCTTCTCCCCGTACCGCATCGAACGGTACAGCCAGTCGACCGGCAGCGCCTCGCCGGCCTCGGTCGCGAGCCGCCGCGACGCGGGCGTGATCGGCGCATACGGGTGCTCGTTGAGCTCCGAACCGGCGATGACCGGGGTCCACTCGTCCAGCAGCGACACGAGGCCGCGGATGACGCGGGTCTTGCCCTGGCCGCGCTCGCCGAGCAGGACCAGGTCGTGGCCGGCCAGGATGGCCCGCTCGAGCTCGGGCAGGACGGTGTCGTCGTAGCCGACGACGCCGGGGAAGCGGGGCTCGCCGCTGCGGAGCTTGGCGAGGAGGTTGTCGCGCAGTTCTTCCTTGACGGTGCGGAACCGGTGGCCGCTGGCGCGCAGCTCGCCCACGGTGCGGGGCAGGTCCAAAGGCTGGGTCACCGCTCGAACCTAGCGCGGCAACGTTTCGGTTGGCGAAACACCACGGAACGTGGCCAGCAGCCGGGCGCGGACCGCGGCCGCCGCGGGGGTCAGCGGGCCGTCTCGGTGGGCGAGGAACAGCGTGTTCAGCGGCGGGACCGGCGGGTCGTGCAGCAGCACCAGGCGGCCCGCCTCGAGGTCCGCCCGGACCAGGTATTCGGGGAGCACGCTGCACCCGGCGCCGGCCAGGACGAGGGCGCGGACGGCGTGCAGGTTGGGCACGACCACGTCGGCGGTGCGGTGCTGCCGCTGGTCGAAGACGCTGCGCCAGTACCGGCGGATGATCGGCAGCTCCTCGGCGTAGCTGACCAGCGGGGTGGTCGCGACGTCGCGGGCGGTCGCGGCGACGAGCACGAACTCCTCGTCGTAGAGCGGCTCGGCGCGCAGCTGGCGGCGGCGCGGGCGGCTGGTGAGGACGGCGAGATCGAGGGCGCCGGTGCCGAGCGCGTCGGCGAGGTCGTCGGACAGCCCGAGCGTGACCCGCAGCTTCAGGCCGCCGGCGACGAGCCCGGCGAGCGCGGGCAGGACCAGGTCGGTGAGGAACTCGGCGGCGCCGCCGAGCCGGACGGTGCCCTCCTCGGGGCGTTCGGCGACGCCCGCGAGGTCGTCGAGCGGCCCGGCGACCTGCCGGGCGAGCAGGTCCGCGGCCGGGGTCGGGGTGACCCCGCGCGGCTGCCGCACGAACAGCGGCCGGCCGAGCGCCGCCTCGAGGGACTGGAGCTGGGCGGTGACGGTCGGCTGCGACAGGGCGAGATGGCGGGCGGCGCCGGTGACGGAGCCCTCCCGGTGCACGGCGAGGAACGTGCGCAGCAGGTCGAGGGAGATCGCCATAGGAATTCCTATGGTACTGGCCGCCAGATGCTATTGGCGCCGATGGCTTCCGGTGGGCGAGGCTGTCCGTATGACAGCGACCCTGATCGTCCTGACCAGCCACGCGACCCTCGGCGACACCGGCCGGAGCACCGGCTTCTACGTGTCGGAGGCGGCGCACCCGTGGGAGGTGTTCACGAAGGCCGGGCACACCGTGACGGTGGCGTCGGTCCTCGGCGGCGACCCGCCCCGCGACGGCGGCACCGACGGCCACGAGGACTTCCTCGCCGCCCTCGGCCACGACACCCCGGCCGTCGCCGACGTCGACCCGGCCGCGTTCGACGCGGTGTTCCTGGCCGGCGGGCACGGCACGATGTGGGACTTCCCCGGCAGCACGGCGCTCCAGTCGCTGGTGCGGCAGGTGTACGAGCGGGGCGGCGTCGTCGGTGCGGTCTGCCACGGGCCGGCCGGGCTGGTCGGCGTCACGCTGACCGGCGGCGGGCACCTCCTCGCGGGGCGGGACGTCGCCGGGTTCACCGACGAGGAGGAGCGGGCGGTCGGGCTGACCGAGGTGGTGCCGTTCTCCCTGCAGCGGCGCCTCGAGGCGCTCGGCGCTCGGCACACCGGCGCGGCGCCGTGGCAGCCGCACGTGGTCCGCGACGGCCGCCTCGTCACGGGCCAGAACCCGGCCAGCGCGACCGGCGTGGCGGAGGCGATGCTCGACGCCCTCGCCTAGCGTCAGCGGGCCCTGGCCGACCAGCCGCTGAAGCCGGTCCAGGCGTTGTCGGGGCCGTGGTACTGGTAGTAGTCGTGGGCGGCGTCCCGGCCGAGCAGCACGAACGCGGCGATCAGCGCCGCCAGCACGCCGGTGACCGCGGTCGAGGAGAGCGCGGAGAACCACAGCGGCAGCATCTTGTACAGGTGCGCCTCCTCGGCCGCGCCGTAGGCGAGCAGCGCGTTGTCGGGGTTGACGACGACACCGAGCAGCAGCACGACCCCGGCGAGCAGGGCCGCGGACCCGACCAGCAGCCGGGTGCCGGTGTGCCGGCGCGGGACCGCCATCGCGACGCCGACCAGCAGCAACGCCATCCCGGCGCCCAGCACGACGGTGAGCGCCAGCCGGATGTGCATGCTGTCGATCTGCTCCTGCTCGCGGATGCTCCACGGCCCGTGCGCGGCGTAGGCCCCGGCGAACCGGGCGAGCAGCACCGCGGCCGCGGCGGTCTGCGCGCCGAGCAGGACGATCGCGGCCACGACCAGCCAGAACGCCCGCCGCACGGGGGCGGCCGGGCGGCGGCGCTGGGCTGGGCGGTCGGCCATCTCGTCCAGGGTAGGGCGCGCCGGGTGGGCACTCATCAGCCGCGGCGGAGGAGATCCAGCCAGGACCCGTAGCCACCCCACCGTGCGCCCGGGTCGTAGTCCTGGTAGTACCCGACGGCCGCCGGCCGGCCCATCCTCAGGAACGCCACGCCGAACAGCAGCACCACCCCGAGCACCACCACCGAGGACAGCGTCTGGAACCAGGCGGGGATCAGCGTCTCCAGCCACGCGAGGGAGGCGGCGTCATCGGGGGAGACCGCGTTCTCGGGGCTGAACACCACGCCCAGGACGAGCGCGACGCCGGCGACGAACGCCAGGACCCCGACGAGGCCGCGGCTGGTGTCGGCGCGCCGGGCAACGGCGGCCGCGGCGAGGCCGAGCATGAGGGTCACGACGGCGCCGAGCAGCACGGCCACGGTGAGCCGCAGCTTGATGCCGCCGGCAGCCTCGTCGCCGACGTCGAACGGGTTCGAGGGCTTGATCGCCTGGTAGGTGTCGTCGAAGCCGGCCAGCAGCGTGGCGCCGGCGACGGTCTTGGCGACGATCAGCAGGAGCCCGATGGCGGCCAGCCAGAACGCCTGCCGGACGGCGGCGGGCGGCGGGTCGAGCCGGAGGTCGTCGTTCACCGCCACCAGGGTAAGGACCGCCACCGCGCCGGGCGACCCCGTTCACCAAGCCGTGATCACCGGTTGACGATGTCGTGCCAGGAGGTGAACCCGCGCCAGCGGGTCGGCGGGCGGTGGTGCTGGTAGTACTCGACGGCGGCGTCCCGGCCCATCCGCAGCAGCGCGGCGCCGAGCAGGACGACGACGCCGGTGACCACGCCCGACGACAGTGCCGAGAACCACACCGGCAGCAGCCGCTCCAGGTCGGCGAGCTCCGCGGCGCCGGCGGCGAGGACGGCGTTGTCGGCGGCGAGGGTGACGCCGAGCAGCAGCGCGGTCCCGGCGAACGCGGCGGCGCCGCCGACGGCGGCGCGGGTGCGGGTGGTGCGGCGCGGAACGGCGAGCGCGGCGCCGGCGAGCAGGACGGCGATCCCGGCGCCGAGGACGACGGCGACGGCGAGCCGGGCGTGGACGCTGTCGGCCTGGGCCTGCTCGGCGACCGACCACGGGCCGTGCGCCCGGTGGACGGCGCCGAACCGGGCGAGGAGGATCGCGGCCGCGACCGCCTGCGTCGCGGCCAGCACGAGCGCGCCGATGACCAGCCAGTACGCTTGCCGCACCGGCGCGCAGGGGCGCTTGCCGTCCGTCATCGCCTTCAATGTACGACGCACCCTCCGCCTCATCCAAGGGCTGTTTGCGGGGTGGTCGCGCGCCACACGTCAACGCGTACGGCAGGATGGACGCTGCAAGGTACCGCAGCAACCGCATCCCGCCGAGGAGTTTTCGCATGGCGCTCAGCAAGCCCGACGTGACCCTGCCCGACGGCCCGCCGCCCGCCGACCTGGTGATCGAGGACCTCACCGTCGGTGACGGCGCGGAGGCCCGCCCGGGTCAGCAGGTCAGCGTCCACTACGTGGGCGTGTCGCTGTCGACGGGCAAGGAGTTCGACGCGTCGTGGAACCGTGGCGGCACGTTCGACTTCGGCCTCGGCCAGGGCCAGGTCATCGCCGGCTGGGACCAGGGCGTGGCCGGCATGAAGGTCGGCGGCCGGCGCAAGCTGGTCATCCCGCCGCACCTGGGCTACGGCGCCCGGGGCGCCGGCGGCGGCCTGATCAAGCCCAACGAGACGCTCGTCTTCGTGGTGGACCTGCTCGGCACCCGGTAGGTCCGGTTACCCATCCATGGGTCCGGTATTCCCTACCGGACCCATGGATTGCAATGTGGTAATTCACAGCTGACACACAGCCCACCCTGGACATCGAGGTGGGATGCTGGACCATCGGCGTCGGCCGGCACCCGTTTCACCACCTTTTTCACCTCAAACGCCAAGAAGGGGTGTGCAGATGACAATGCAGTCGGCGGCACCACGCGCGAAGCGGATCCTCATGATCGGCGCACCCGGGGCCGGCAAGGGCACCCAGGCGCAGCTCATCGCGCAGCAGTTCGGCATCACCCATATCGCCAGCGGCGACCTCCTGCGCAGGAACATCGCGGAGGGCACGACGATCGGCCGCACGGTCGAGGAACTGGTCAACAAGGGTGAACTTGTCCCCGACTCGATCATCATGGACATGCTCCGGAAACCGGTCCTCGCGGCGAACGCCGACGGCGGCTACGTCCTGGACGGCTTCCCGCGGACCGTCGAGCAGGCCGAGGCGGCGTACCGCACCGCCGGTGCCCTCGGCGTCGGCGTGCAGATCGCCGTCCACCTCGACGTCCCCGAGGAAGAGCTGACCCGCCGGATGCTGGCCCGCGCCCGCGGCGCCGACGACACCGTCGACGTCATCAAGCACCGCATCAAGGTGTACGAGGAGAAGACCCGCCCGCTGCTGGACTACTACCAGCAGCGTGAGCTGCTCATCCAGGTCAACGGCGCCCGCCCGGTCGGCGAGGTGACGTGGTCGATCGTGGTGCAGCTGCAGCGGGCGTTCAAGCAGCGTCCGGCCGCGGCCCGCGCCGCCTGATCCGCCGTCGTTCGAAGGCCCGGCCGCTGCGGCGACCGGGCCTTCGCGTTGCGGGCCCGGCCCCCGCGCGGGGGCCGGGCCTCGCTCGTTCAGCCTGACAGCGCGGCGGAGACGACGCCGCGGGCCTCCTGCTGGATGCGCTCCAGGTGCTCCGGGCCCTGGAACGACTCGGCGTACACCTTGTACACGTCCTCGGTCCCGGACGGCCGCGCCGCGAACCAGCCGGACGCGGTGACGACCTTCAGCCCGCCGATCGGGGCGCCGTTACCGGGCGCGGCGGTCAGCTTCGCCGTGATCGGCTCACCGGCCAGCTCGGTCGCGGTCACCTGCTCCGGCGACAGCTTGCCCAGGACCGCCTTCTCCTCCCGGGTGGAGGCGACGTCGATCCGGGCGTACGCCGGGGCGCCGTGCCGCGCGACGAGGTCGGCGTAGTGCTCACTCGGCGACCGGCCGGTCGTCGCGATGATCTCCGCGGCGAGCAGGCACAGCAGCAGGCCGTCCTTGTCCGTCGTCCACACCTGCCCGTCGCGGCGCAGGAACGACGCGCCGGCGCTCTCCTCGCCGCCGAACCCGACGGAGCCGTCCAGCAGCCCGGGCACGAACCACTTGAACCCGACGGGGACCTCGATGAGGGTCCGGCCGAGGTCCGCCGCGACCCGGTCGATCATCGACGACGACACGAGCGTCTTGCCGATCGCCGCGTCGGCGCGCCAGCCGTCGCGGGCCTGGAACAGGTACTGGATGGCGACGGCGAGGAAGTGGTTGGGGTTCATCAGGCCCGCGTCGGGGGTGACGATCCCGTGCCGGTCCGCGTCGGCGTCGTTGCCGGTCGCGACCTGGTAGTCGGCGCGCTTGCCGATCAGCGACGCCATCGCGTTCGGCGACGAGCAGTCCATCCGGATCTTGCCGTCCCAGTCGAGGGTCATGAAGCCGAACGTCGGGTCGACGTCGGGGTTGACCACGGTCAGGTCCAGCTTGTGCCGTTCGGCGATGGCGCCCCAGTACGCGACGCTGGCCCCGCCGAGCGGATCCGCGCCGATGCGAACCTTCGCGTCGGCGATCGCGGCCATGTCGATGACGGACGGCAGGTCATCGACGTACGCGGCGAGGAAGTCGAACCGCCCGGCCGCCTCCTTCGCCCGCGCGTACGGGATGCGCTTCACGCCGTTGAGGTTGTCGGCGAGCAGCGCGTTGGCCCGGTCCTGGATCCACTTCGTGACGTCGGTGTCGGCGGGCCCGCCGTGCGGCGGGTTGTACTTGAAGCCGCCGTCCTCCGGCGGGTTGTGCGACGGGGTGACCACGACCCCGTCCGCCCCGAGGTGCCGGTGGGTGAGGATCGCGTGTGACAGCGCCGGCGTCGGCGTGTACCCGTCGCGGCTGTCGACCAGCACCTGCACCCCGTTGGCCGCGAACACCTCGAGGGCGCTGACCGTCGCGGGCTCCGACAGGGCGTGCGTGTCCTTGCCGAGGAACAGCGGCCCGGTGTACCCCTGGACCGCCCGGTACTCGCAGATCGCCTGGCTGACGGCGACGATGTGGTCTTCGTTGAACGAGCGGCGCAGGCTCGAACCGCGGTGCCCGGACGTGCCGAACGCGACCTGCTGCGCGGGGTCCGCGACGTCTGGGTGCTCGGCGTAGTAGCTGGTGATGAGTCGCGGGACGTCGACGAGGTCGGAGCGCTGCGCCTGAGTTCCGGCGCGGGGATGGACGGACATACCGCATACGTTGCCACGTCGCCGTTCCCGCTGCGACACGACTCGGTCATCGGCCGAAACAAACCGTGGCTACACTGCCGCCCGTCGATGCCCGTTCACCCGAGTGAGGCGATGATGACGACCGCGGTTTCCATGTACGCCCGGGTCGGCGGCGGCCCGGCCATCAGGCACGTCGTCGACCAGCTGTACACGTGGATCCTCACCGACGAGGAGCTGTCCCCCTACTTCGAGCGCGTCACCGTCGAGTCGCTCAAGCGGCACATGGCGGCCCTGCTCGCCCAGGTGCTCGGCGGGCCGGCCGAGTACACCGGCCGCGAGCTCGGCGAGTCGCACCGCGGCCTCGAGATCACCGACGCCCACTACACGCGGGTCGTCGACCTCGCCCTGGCCGCACTCTTCCTCGCCCACGCCCCGCGCGACGTCGTCGCCGCCGTCGAGCACACCCTCCTCTCGGTCAAACCGGACATCCTCGGCTGAGTCTCCGCGCATGGCATGATCCGTTTATGACGTGGACCGCACCCGAGCCGCCACCATTCGGGGGTTCGCTCGTCGCCGACGAGCGGACCCTCCTCGAAGGCTTCCTCGACTGGCAACGCGCCGTGCTCGTGGGCAAGTGCACCGGCCTGACCGGCGAGGAGCTGGCGCAGCGCTCCTGTCCCCCGTCGACCCTGTCCCTGCTCGGCCTGCTCCGCCACGTCACCGACGTCGAGCGCGAGTGGTTCCACACCCGCTTCCACGGCACGCCCGTGCCGTTCCTGTACCGCCGCGACGACGCGAAGGACGCCGCCTTCGACGAGGCCGACGGCGATTCGGCGGAGGCCGACTACGACCGGCTCGTCGCCGAGTGGCGGGCGTCCCGGGCTTCGGTCGCGGCCGCTTCTCTCGACGACAGCTTCATCGACTCGCTGCGCGGCCCGATGTCCCTGCGCGCCGTGTACCTCCACCTGATCCAGGAGTACGCCCGCCACAACGGCCACGCCGACCTCCTGCGCCAGCGCATCGACGGCGAAACCGGCTGACCTTCCGGATGGGGCAGCGGCTCGCGTCGGCGATCGACGCCCTGTACACCACCTTCTCCACCGTCCCGAAACCCACCGCCATCGACGGCTGCCCCTGCTGCTGGCTGCCTGCGGAGTCGGAGGAGCTGCTCCGGCCCGTCCCGCTGCGGTCACTGCCGACGCTGGCGGTCGCCCCGTACGCCGCGGCCGTGCCGTTCACCGCCGGCTCACCCGACGACTTCCGCTACTTCCTGCCCCGCCTCCTGGAGGTCAGCGTCACCGACGGCTTCGCCGGCCCGGACGCGGACTTCATGGGCTGGCCGACCATCGAGCCGTTCCTGTCCCGGCTGCGGCTCACCGCCTGGACCACGTGGGACCCGGCCGAACGGTCCACGGTCCGCGCCTTCCTCGACGCCTTCTGGCACGACACCCTGACCACGGACCCGTCGGCGGCCGCCATCAGCGCGGGCGACGCCCTCTGCGGCATCGGCAACGCCGAGGACGACCTGACCCCGTACCTCGACACCTGGGCCGACCTGCTCCCCGCCCCGCACCCGTCCGCCCACCTGCACGACATGCGCGCCCAGTCCTACGTCAACGCCTTCTGGGACGACCGCGGCCCCCAGCACGACCAGGTCACCGCCTGGCTCGAGGAAATCGGATGAGCTTCTGGGATGGCACGCCATTCGGCAATGACGACGCGGCGGACTTCGCCGGCGAGCTCGACGAGGCCACACCCGAGCAGCGCGTCGCCATGGTCGGCGACCTGCTGGCGCGGACCGCCTCCGCCACCGACGCCGACATCGCCGCCTGCCCCGTCGGCGAGTTCGGCGTGATCGAGGCTGCCCGGGCGGTGGCGGCGGCCGCGCTGGTCGCGGCGCAGCGCGACGGCGGCGAGCCGATCCGCGGCTCCTACGGACCCACCACCGCGATGCCACCGTTCCCGCGGTCGTTCACTGGCCTCGCCGTCGACGCGCTGGACCGCATCACCGCGACCCAGGCGTGGCACGACAACGACTGGTCCGACCCGCAGAACGCCCCAGCCTGGCGCCGGACCGTCCTCAGTCTCCGGAGCGTGCTGAACCCACCGCAGCGCGAGACGCTGTTCGACCTGTGAGCGGGCTGCCGTCACGGCTCGTCGACGAGTATCTCGATCCTGGACGGCCAGGGCGCCGAGTCGATGAACACCCTGACCGTTCTCCTTCCGGGCTCGACCCCGACCACCAGCGCGCTCTCGTCGTTGACGTCGGTCACCATCAGCTGGCCGAACTCCAGGTCGAGCCCGCCCTCGTAGGCAGCGGTCAGGCCGGCGGACGGCTCACCCCATCCCACGCGGATGTCGGCAAGCCCCACCTGCCCGTGGACGACCGCGATCCGGATCGCCTCCTCGGACCCGGCCACGACCTGCGCCGGAGTGTCCCAGTCCGGCGACGGCCGCCGATTGTCGAAGTCGCACACGAACGCGACCCCGTTGGGAACAGCGAACATGATCTGCCCGAGGAGGTTCACGGCGCCAATCATCTCCTGCCGGTCTCACTCACCGGTCAAGTGATGTGCCGCCGACCGGGCAGGTGCCTCGGTATCGCTCAGGTCAGGCTGAGCGCGAGGCGCCGGCCGGCTTCGTCCTGGGCCAGCCACGGCAGGCCATCCAGGGTGGCCTTCTTCGTGTTGTACGCGGAGACCCACAGGCCGGCGGCCCAGGCCGCACCCAGTTCGTCGGGCGGCCAGGTGCGGCCTGTCGCGCGCTGGTACTCGTCCAGGAACTCCGCGGTCTCGGCGACGGTGGCGGCGCGGGGGACCATGCCGCAGGGCCACACGGCGGCGGCGAGGCCGACCACGACGGCCTCGGGGGCGGTGATGACGCTGTCCCAGTCGTGCACGGCGAGGGGGTCGTCGCCGGTCCAGCGGAGGTTCTGGGCCTCCCAGTCGCCGTGGCCGGTCACGAGCCGGCGGCCGGCCGGCGTCTGCGCGAAGCGGGCGAGGCGCGCCCGGACGTGGGCGCCGAGGTCGTCGAGCCACGGCGTCGGGGGTGCGGCGTTGAGGTCGTCGTCGCGGTCGTCGGCGGTCGGCCAGATGCCGGGCACGTCGTGGTCCCACGCGGTCCACGGTGGCGCGGGGCTGAGGGTGCCGAGGGTCGACGGCGGCGGGGCGAGGGCTACGAACCGGGCGAGCAGCGTCGCGAACCGCCGGGCGGGCCGCGTCGCCGGTGTCACCGATCCGCCGGGGACGAGCGTCTCGGCGCTCACCGCCAGGCCGTCCGCCACGACCGGGCCGGCGAGAGGTTCGGGCGCGGGGAAGCCCGCCTGCCACAGCGCCCGCTGGACCGCCGTGCACGCGTCGAGCCGCGGAGAGTGCGGCCGCGCCTTGACGGCCACGGTGCGGGCGTCGGCCAGGCGGACGCCGTACACACGCGACAGATGACCGCCGCTGAACACGACCTCCGCGACGGGTGCGCCGAGGTGGCGCCGGCACCATCGGTCAACGTCGAACGTCACCCGACCAACCTATGCGAACGCAAAACTTAAATCTTCCGATCATCGTGTAAGAAAGTTCGCGCATCCTCATCGAAACATCTAGACACAGATATGAAAGCCCCATAGATTGGCCGCGCCAGGCATCGGCGTGCCAGGCAACCCGCAGGACATCGACACTGATGCCCGCCCGTTGTCCGAGCGCGCCGTCGTCAGCGGCTTGCCGCGCTTCGGGCGGAGCGTCCCGCTTCCCTGGAGGAACCGTGCCCGTCCCGCCCCGGCGCATGCGCATCCCGATCGTGGGTGCGCTCGCCTCCACCCTTGTCGCCACGGCGCTGGTCCTGCCCTCGGCCGGCGCCGCCGCCGCGCCGCCGCCACAGGAGCCCGGCGTCACGATGCGCACCTTCGACCTGCAGACACCCCTGAGCAACCTCTGCACGCTGAAGGCCGCACAGACGCCGAACGTCGACAAGCTCATGCCGACCGTCGACTGGACCACCTCGGCCCAGTTCGGTCTGGAGGACAACTTCCTCACGCAGGTCATCGGCAACGTCAACATCGCCACGGCCGGCAACTACACGTTCCGGCTGATCAGCGACGACGGCTCGCGCCTCGTGATCGATGACAACGTTGTCATCAACCACGACGGGCTGCACGGCGCGACCGCCAAGGACGGCGCCGTCCAGCTGGGCACCGGTTACCACTCGCTGCGCATCGACTTCTTCGAGGCGGGCGGCGGGCAGCAGCTCACGCTGCAGTGGCAGACGCCGGGCTCGTCGTCGTTCGTGACCGTGCCGAACTCGGTGCTCAGCACCGACGCCGGGGTCGTGCGGGTCACCGCGCCCGGGCGCAAGGAGTGCGAGACGGCCGGCGACTCCCCCGGCGACGGCCTGCCGCTGACCTCGGTCCACCCGAACTTCACGCTGACGAACCTGCGGCCCGGCGGCTTCGAGCCGAAGGTCACCGGCATGGACTGGCTGCCCGACGGGCGCATGGTCATCTCGACCTGGGGCGGCAGCGACCAGTCCGGCACGTCCCAGGCGGGCGAGGTCTGGATCCTCGGCAACACCGGCGGGGCGACCTCGCCGGCGAACGTCACCACCAAGCGCATCGGCAGCAACCTCAAGGAGCCGATGGGCCTGAAGGTCGTCAACGGCGTCGTCTACGTGTCGGAGAAGGCGCGGCTCACCCGGCTCGTCGACACCACCGGCGACGAGGTCGCCGACCAGTACCAGTCCGTCGCGACCTGGCCGTATGACGGCAACTTCCACGAGTTCGCGTTCGGTCTGCTGTACCAGGACGGCTTCTTCTACGTGAACCTGTCGGTGTCCATCGACTACGGCGGCGCGACGACGAACCCGCAGGGCATCGCCAACCGCGGCACCACGATCAAGATCAACGCCAGCAACGGCCAGGTCACCTACGTCGCGGGCGGCCTGCGTACGCCGCACGGCATCGGGTGGGGGCCGGAGAACAGCATCTTCGTCACCGACAACCAGGGCGGCTACCAGCCCGCGTCGAAGCTGCTGCAGATCAAGCAGGGCCGCTTCTACAACCACTTCCTCAACCCGCAGGGCCCGTTCGACAACGCGCCGATCAGCCAGCCGGTGCTGTGGCTGCCGCAGAACGAGATCGGCAACTCCCCCAGCACCCCGATGCTGATGCAGAGCGGCCTGTACGCCGGGCAGTTCCTCATCGGTGACGTCACGTACGGCGGCCTGCAGCGCGCCTACGTGGAGAAGGTCAACGGCGAGTACCAGGGTGCCCTGTTCCGGCTCACGCAGGGCCTCGAGGCCGGCGTCTCCGAGGTCAACGTCGGCCCGGACGGCGCGGTGTACGTCGGCGGTCTCGGCGCCGGCGGCAACTGGGGCCAGTCCGGCAAGCTGCTGTACGGCCTGCAGAAGCTGACCCCGAACGGCAACAACGTCTTCGACATCCTCGCCACGCGGGCCACCTCGAACGGGTTCGAGCTCGAGTACACCCAGCCGCTGTCGGCCGCCACCGCCAGCGCCCTGGCCAGCAAGTACCGGGTGAAGCAGTGGCGTTACGTGCCGACCGCCGCCTACGGCGGCCCGAAGATCGACGAGGAGACGCTGACGGTGTCCTCGGCGACGCTGTCCGCCGACGGCAAGAAGGTCACCCTGGTCATCAACGGGCTGAAGGCCGGCCGGGTCGTGCACATCCGCTCGCCGAAGCCGTTCGCCGCCGCCAACGGCCAGTCGCTGTGGAGCACCGAGGTCTGGTACACGCTCAACGCGGTCCCCGGCCAGGTCCCGCCGGTCAACCTCGCGCTGGGCAAGACCGCCACCGCGGACAGCTCCTGCAGCACGTCGGAGAACCCGCAGCGGGCCGTCAACGGCACCACCACCAACGGCAACCTCGACAAGTGGTGCTCGCAGGGCGCCACCAAGTGGCTGCAGGTCGACCTCGGCGCCAGCCAGAGCGTGAACAAGGTCGTGCTGCAGCACGCCGGTACCGGCGGAGAGAACACGGCATGGAACACCCGGGACTTCAACGTCCAGGTGAGCACCAACGGCACGGCGTGGACGACGGTCGCGACCGTCACCGGCAACACGGCGAGCACGACCACGCACAACTTCGCCGCGACGCAGGCCCGCTACATCCGGCTCAACGTCACCACCCCGGCCAGCGACGGCAACGCCGCCGCGCGCGTCTACGAGCTCGAGGCGTACGGCGGCACGGCGCCGCCGGCGACCGGGAACCTGGCGCAGGGCAAGGCCACCACGGCCGACAGCTCGTGCGCCACGACGGAGGGCCCGGACAAGGCGGTCAACGGCAGCGTCAACGGCGGCAACACCGACAAGTGGTGCTCGCTCGGCGCCTCGAAGTGGATGCAGGTCGACCTCGGCACGAGCCAGAGCGTGGGCCGGATCGTGCTCAAGCACGCCGGCGCCGGCGGCGAGAACAGCGCCTGGAACACCCGCGACTTCAACCTGCAGGTGAGCACCAACGGCACCGCGTGGACGACGGTCGCGACGGTCACCGGCAACACGCTGGGCTCCACGACGCACGACTTCACCGCTGTGCAGGCGCGGTACCTGCGGCTGAACGTCACCACCCCGGCCAGCGACGGCAACGGCGCCGCGCGGATCTACGAGTTCGAGGCGTACGCGTCCGGCGGCGCCAACCCCGGCCGGGTCGTGCTGTTCGACGGCCAGAACATGAGCAAGTTCGAGGGCTCCGGCGGCGCCGCGGTGACGTGGCCGCTGGGCAACGGCGGGGTCGAGGTGCTCGGTGGCGACATCCGCAGCCGGGAGAGCTTCGGCGACTTCCGGCTGCACATCGAGTTCTGGCTGCCGAACCTGCCGTCGGACGTGACCGGGCAGCAGCGCGCGAACAGCGGCATCTACCTGCAGGACCGCTACGAACTGCAGGTGCTCGACTCGTTCGGTGACACGAGCATCGGCATCGACGAGTGCGCGTCGATCTACAACAAGATCGCGCCGACGAGCAACGCCGCGACCGCCCCGCAGACGTGGCAGACGTACGACGTCACGTTCCGCGCGGCGAAGTACAACGCCTCCGGCACCAAGACGGACAACGCCAGGGTGACGGTCGTGTGGAACGGCGTCACGGTGCACAACAACGTGGCGATCGACGGTCCGACCGGCAACGGCGCGGCCGAGGGCCCGTCCGCCGGCAAGATCCGCCTGCAGGACCACGGCGACCCCGGCGCGAACCTGTTCTACCGCAACATCTGGGTCGAGCCCATCGCCTGACCCTTCCTCAGCAGCGGGGCGGTGGGGGAGGAGTTGTGGCGATTGAAAACCCCCCCCCCCCCCGCCCCGCCCCCGCGGGCGGTGGGGGGATTGGTGGGG